>NZ_JAPVYE010000003.1:0-355461 GCF_041431685.1 Streptococcus sp. 20925_1_22
TTTGACCTTGCCAAATTGGTTTAATTCTTGTTTTAGAGCTGTGTTGTTTCGAATGGTTCCAAAACCGCCGCACGACTGATTTCCTGAACCCTACAGTTTTAGAGCTGTGTTGTTTCGAATGGTTCCAAAACCTTTACTCTCTGGATATTCACGCCCACCGAGTTTTAGAGCTGTGTTGTTTCGAATGGTTCCAAAACTGGAACTCAAGGAAAAGTATGAACCTAGAAGTTTTAGAGCTGTGTTGTTTCGAATGGTTCCAAAACCTTGTTGGTGGATTTTTGGGAATCCTAGAGGTTTTAGAGCTGTGTTGTTTCGAATGGTTCCAAAACTGAAAAGATTGTAACTAATCTTAATACAAGGTTTTAGAGCTGTGTTGTTTCGAATGGTTCCAAAACTGGTTATGCTTACTTATATTACAAGCATTAGTTTTAGAGCTGTGTTGTTTCGAATGGTTCCAAAACTGGTAACTATGTGATAGATATTACAAGTAAGTTTTAGAGCTGTGTTGTTTCGAATGGTTCCAAAACATTAGTATTCGCTAGATAATCATAATAACTGTTTTAGAGCTGTGTTGTTTCGAATGGTTCCAAAACTGGTGTTTCCAAAGGTGTCTTGTTCGTTATGTTTTAGAGCTGTGTTGTTTCGAATGGTTCCAAAACATTATGAAATTAGAGAAAATGGATATGATAGTTTTAGAGCTGTGTTGTTTCGAATGGTTCCAAAACTGTAAGATATATGTAATACAAGTCCTTGAAGTTTTAGAGCTGTGTTGTTTCGAATGGTTCCAAAACTACTTCTTCATGAGATGTAATCTTAAGCAAGTTTTAGAGCTGTGTTGTTTCGAATGGTTCCAAAACATTAAATTCTATGCTTGGTCTTTCATCTCTGTTTTAGAGCTGTGTTGTTTCGAATGGTTCCAAAACTTATTAAAGAGCATATCGCCGATACGACTTGTTTTAGAGCTGTGTTGTTTCGAATGGTTCCAAAACTCTTCTTAATAGCTGATGCCATAGCGCTAAGTTTTAGAGCTGTGTTGTTTCGAATGGTTCCAAAACAACCAATCCTTCCGGAGCGGGTGGGGGGCTGTTTTAGAGCTGTGTTGTTTCGAATGGTTCCAAAACTGGGTTTGGGGTTGGGTGAAAGGAGGGGGCGTTTTAGAGCTGTGTTGTTTCGAATGGTTCCAAAACAGTGTTCAGTTATCTGTCAAAAAAGCCGATGTTTTAGAGCTGTGTTGTTTCGAATGGTTCCAAAACACGGTAACCCATTGGATGTATAAAAATTTAGTTTTAGAGCTGTGTTGTTTCGAATGGTTCCAAAACAGTGTTCAGTTATCTGTCAAAAAAGCCGATGTTTTAGAGCTGTGTTGTTTCGAATGGTTCCAAAACCAACTGCTTCAGCTCCCTCACCAAAGATTAGTTTTAGAGCTGTGTTGTTTCGAATGGTTCCAAAACCGCCCGTCATTGACACGCGAAACCAAATCAGTTTTAGAGCTGTGTTGTTTCGAATGGTTCCAAAACCGATCGGATGATTAAAAATTTGACGGATATGTTTTAGAGCTGTGTTGTTTCGAATGGTTCCAAAACTTTAGGCGGTATCGGAAGAAATACCAAATAGTTTTAGAGCTGTGTTGTTTCGAATGGTTCCAAAACAGCTTGACATCGACAGCCGCCGCGTAGCAGGTTTTAGAGCTGTGTTGTTTCGAATGGTTCCAAAACTATCAATGCGACAAAGCGTTCTGATCATCAGTTTTAGAGCTGTGTTGTTTCGAATGGTTCCAAAACTACCGGACGAGAAATTATCCTCAAACATTAGTTTTAGAGCTGTGTTGTTTCGAATGGTTCCAAAACTTCTTAAACATCTTTACTCCTTTGCATAGTGTTTTAGAGCTGTGTTGTTTCGAATGGTTCCAAAACTGGGGGCATAATTTGCAACTAGACGTGACTGTTTTAGAGCTGTGTTGTTTCGAATGGTTCCAAAACTTCACGGATACAGAAGTGCAGCACATCGCAGTTTTAGAGCTGTGTTGTTTCGAATGGTTCCAAAACCGCTTGCCGGTCTATATTTTTAGGACATCTGTTTTAGAGCTGTGTTGTTTCGAATGGTTCCAAAACCTAGCAAATAGTGTGTTAAACGTCAAGGAGGTTTTAGAGCTGTGTTGTTTCGAATGGTTCCAAAACCAAATTACATTGCTCCAACTGGTACAGAAGGTTTTAGAGCTGTGTTGTTTCGAATGGTTCCAAAACCGCGGCTAAACTTGGCTCAGGAGCTGTTGCGTTTTAGAGCTGTGTTGTTTCGAATGGTTCCAAAACCGGACGCCTTCTCGTTGTCTAGGCTCTTGCGTTTTAGAGCTGTGTTGTTTCGAATGGTTCCAAAACCTGCGTCAACACATCACGAGTAGGAGATTGGTTTTAGAGCTGTGTTGTTTCGAATGGTTCCAAAACTCAATCAATATCGTAAATGAGGAAGGTGATGTTTTAGAGCTGTGTTGTTTCGAATGGTTCCAAAACTAAACTTGCAGATCTTGAGAAGAAACTTTAGTTTTAGAGCTGTGTTGTTTCGAATGGTTCCAAAACTTTAGCATTAAACGCAAATCAAGTCAATGAGTTTTAGAGCTGTGTTGTTTCGAATGGTTCCAAAACATTTCTTGCCTTTTTTTTCAACGACTTCGTGTTTTAGAGCTGTGTTGTTTCGAATGGTTCCAAAACAAGGTCGCAGAGCGTTTTAAACGGTTGAGCGTTTTAGAGCTGTGTTGTTTCGAATGGTTCCAAAACAGCTTCTTTTTCAAGAATTTTTTCAACCTCGTTTTAGAGCTGTGTTGTTTTGTTTTTATTCATCATAAAAAGGACTGAGTATATCAGTCCTTTTGTTCTCTACTTCCCTAAGCAGAATTGGCTGAAGAGTTGGGTGATAAGCTCGTCTGGTGCGGCGTCACCAGTGATTTCGCCGAGAATTTCCCAAGTGCGGGTCATATCGACTTGGAGAAGATCTACCGGCATCCCCATGTCCAAGCCTTGGTTGACGGCTTGCAGGCTTTCCAGAGCTTTTTCAATCAAGGAGATATGGCGGGCGTTGGACAGGTAGGTAGCGTCTTGTTCGACGATACCAGCATTTTCAAAGAAGAGCTGATTGATGCGTTCTTCAATTTTATCAATATTTTGGTTGTGGAGGACAGAAATCTTAATGACATCAGTAGGGAGCTGATCAAGCTCAATCTTTTCTTCTAGGTCAGTCTTGTTAAGCAGGACGATTCGATTGCTATCTTGACTGATTTCGAGCAATTGTCTGTCCTGATCTGTCAAAGGCTCACTGGCATTAAGAACTAAGAGGACCAAGTCGGCTTCCTGCAGAGCTTTTTTAGAGCGCTCAACTCCAATTTGCTCCACAAGGTCATCGGTTTCCCGAATGCCTGCGGTATCGATGAGCTTGAGCGGCACACCCTTGATATTGACATACTCCTCAATCACATCACGGGTCGTACCCTCGATATCAGTCACAATGGCCTTGTCCTCACGCAGAAGATTGTTGAGTAGGCTGGACTTGCCAACGTTTGGTCTGCCGATGATAGCAGTGGAAATGCCTTCGCGTAAAATCTTACCTCGTCGTGCAGTATTGAGGAGATTGCTCAGCAGAGCCTCAAACTCAGCCGTTTTTTCTCGCATAAGCTGGGTCGTCATCTCTTCCACGTCGTCGTACTCGGGATAGTCGATGTTGACCTCGACCTGAGCCAGTGTGTTGAGAATTTCCTTACGGGTATTGTTGATAAGGTTGGAGAGGGAGCCATCTAGCTGCTTGACAGCGTTGTTCATTGCTTTATCGGTTTTGGCGCGGATGATGTCCATGACAGCCTCAGCCTGAGTCAAATCCACACGCCCGTTGAGAAAGGCCCGCTTGGTAAACTCGCCAGGCTCAGCCATTCTCGCACCTTCGCGGATAGCCAGCTGTAGGATTTCATTCGTGACCGCAATCCCACCGTGGGTATTTATCTCAATGATATCCTCGCGCGTGAAGGTCTTGGGAGAGCGCATAGCACCAACCATAACCTCGTCTAGAATTTCCTGTTTTTGAGGGTCAACGATATGACCGTAGTTGAGTGTGTGACTTTCCACTTCGCTCAGATTTTTCCCTTTGAAGATTTTTTGGGCAATAGCAAAGCTGTCAGTCCCGCTTAGTCTGACGATACCGATGGCTCCTTCGCCAAGAGGTGTAGAAATCGCAGCGATTGTATCAAATTCTCTGGTAATCATACAGTATTTTTCCTTGTGTTTAAAATCAATTAATCTAATTGTAACGCAAAAATCAAGGAGGAGCAAGGCTTTCGATTATCAAGTGGAAGGAATGAAATTTAAGTCTGGTAAAGAAAACACTTTCATGTTAGTGAGAATCATGTTATAATAAAAGTAGTGTGATTTGAGGAGGTGCTATGGAAAATCTAAAGAAACTGGCAGGAATCAAGGCTGCTGAATTTGTCCAAAGCGGGATGATAGTTGGTCTCGGGACGGGTTCGACCGCTTATTATTTTGTCGAAGAGATTGGCCGTCGTATAAAAGAAGAAGGACTGAAGATTACAGCTGTGACGACTTCCAGTGTCACTAGCAAACAGGCGGAAGGTTTAGGTATTCCGCTCAAATCCATTGATGAAGTTGACTTTGTTGATGTGACAGTTGATGGAGCTGATGAGGTTGACGCCACTTTTAACGGTATCAAGGGCGGTGGTGGCGCACTTCTCATGGAGAAAGTCGTAGCGGTGCCTACAAAGCACTATATCTGGGTAGTCGATGAGAGCAAGATGGTCGAGAAGTTAGGTGCCTTCAAGCTACCAGTAGAAGTTGTTCAGTACGGTGCTGAACAGCTCTTTCGTCGCTTTGAGAGTGCGGGCTATAAGCCGGCATTTCGTCAGCAGGACGACCAGCGTTTTATCACAGACATGCAGAATTTTATTATTGACTTAGATTTAGGTGTGATTGAAAATCCAGTTGAGTTTGCACAAGGACTTGATCATGTTGTGGGAGTAGTGGAGCATGGATTGTTTAATCAAATGGTAGACAAGGTCATTGTTGCTGGAAAATCGGGTCTCCAAGTTTTAGAGGCCAATAAATAGAAAGAGGTATTTTATGCCAAAATTTAATCGTATTCACTTGGTAGTCATGGACTCAGTTGGTATCGGTGCTGCTCCAGATGCCAATAACTTTGTCAATGCAGGGGTACCAGATGGTGCTTCAGATACTCTGGGACATATTTCCAAAACGGTAGGACTGAATGTGCCAAATATGGCTAAGATCGGTCTAGGAAATATCGAGCGTCCTACTCCTTTGAAGACAGTTCCTCAAGAAGAAAATCCTAGCGGCTACTATACCAAGCTGGAAGAAGTATCGCTTGGAAAAGACACGATGACAGGGCACTGGGAAATCATGGGTCTCAATATTACTGAGCCTTTTGATACTTTCTGGAATGGCTTCCCAGAAGAAATCCTGACTCAGATTGAAGAGTTTTCTGGTCGCAAGGTCATTCGTGAGGCTAACAAGCCATACTCTGGTACAGCAGTTATTGATGACTTTGGTCCTCGTCAGATGGAAACAGGCGAGCTGATTATCTACACCTCAGCTGACCCAGTATTGCAAATTGCGGCACACGAAGAAGTAATTCCTTTGGAAGAGCTCTATCGTATCTGTGAATTCGCCCGCTCTATTACCTTGGAACGTCCTGCGCTTCTGGGACGTATCATCGCTCGTCCTTATGTAGGTGAGCCAGGTAACTTCACTCGTACAGCAAATCGTCACGACTATGCCGTATCTCCGTTCAATCCAACTGTACTTGACAAGCTCAATGAAGCCGGAATTGATACTTATTCTGTTGGTAAGATAAATGACATCTTTAACGGTGCTGGAATCAATCATGACATGGGACACAATAAGTCTAACAATCATGGTGTAGATACATTGGTCAAAGCCTTGAAAGATGAAAACTTCAAAGAAGGTTTCTCATTTACTAACCTAGTAGACTTTGATGCTCTTTATGGTCACCGCCGTGATCCACATGGCTACCGTGACTGCTTGGAAGAGTTTGATGCTCGCATCCCAGAAATTATAGAAAACATGCGTGAAGATGACTTGCTCATGATTACTGCTGACCATGGTAATGATCCGACCTATGCCGGAACGGACCACACTCGTGAGTTCATTCCGCTCTTGGTCTTCGGAAAATCGCTGAGCGGTCATGGTCATATTCCTGTCGGACACTTTGCAGATATCTCAGCTACCGTTGCTGAAAACTTCGGAGTGGACAAGGCTATGATTGGTGAAAGCTTCTTGGACAAATTGGTATAAGCATAATAAGAGAGTGAGGAAAATATTTATGACAAGCTTATCAGAAAAAATCAAAGCAACAGCAGTCTTCTTAAAAGAAAAAGGTATGACAGAACCTGAATTTGGTCTGATCTTGGGATCTGGTTTGGGAGAATTGGCTTCTGAAATCGAAAATGCCGTTAGTCTTGACTATGCGGATATTCCAAACTGGGGCCGCTCAACCGTTGTTGGGCACGCTGGTAAATTAGTCTATGGAGACTTGGCAGGACGGAAAGTCTTGGCGCTGCAAGGCCGTTTCCACTTCTATGAAGGAAATCCTTTAGAAATCGTTACTTTCCCAGTGCGTGTGATGAAGGCTCTTGGTGCGACAGGTGTCATTGTGACCAATGCTGCTGGCGGTATTGGCTATGGCCCTGGTACACTGATGGCCATCACTGACCACATCAATATGACTGGTCAAAATCCTTTGATTGGTGAAAACTTGGATGAATTTGGTCCACGTTTCCCTGATATGTCTAAATCTTACACTCCAGAATACCGTGCCGTCGCTCATAAAGTTGCTGATAAGCTTGGTATCAAGCTGGATGAGGGTGTCTATATCGGTGTAACTGGACCAACTTATGAAACACCTGCAGAAATCCGTGCTTATAAGACGCTTGGAGCGGATGCAGTCGGCATGTCTACTGTTCCTGAAGTGATTGTAGCAGCACATTCTGGTTTGAAAGTCCTTGGAATTTCATGCATTACAAACTTTGCTGCTGGTTTCCAAGAAGAGCTTAATCATGAGGAAGTGGTTGGAGTAACAGAACGTGTCAAGGGTGATTTCAAACGACTGCTTAAAGAAACGCTTGCTGAATTGTAAAAAAATGTTGAAAGGCGTAGTGTCTGGGTTGGTAATTTAATCCGGAACAGCCTTTCTATCTAGCCGATAAAATCATTAAACTAAAGAAAGGTAGAGTGAGTTGTTCAGATTTGAACACGAGCGAAAAACTATCTTTCAAATAAATACAGAAAGGAAGGGCGTCTGAGTTTGAATTGAACTCGGGTTAGTCTTTCTATGGAATATTAAAATTAAGAAAGAAAGGAATTGAACCCACCCTAAAAGCGGTGGGAAAAAGATAGTTGGTCTTGCGAGCATCGCTCACTGCGGCCATCTCCTATTTTCCCTTTGCTTTTGACGGGTTTGGTATCTTAACTATGTCTATTCATATTGCTGCTAAGCAAGGCGAGATTGCTGATAAAATTCTTCTTCCGGGGGATCCGCTTCGGGCTAAGTTTATTGCGGAGAATTTCCTAGAAGATGCTGTTTGCTTCAATGAAGTCCGTAACATGTTTGGTTATACAGGTACTTACAAAGGCAAGCGTGTTTCTGTTATGGGGACAGGGATGGGAATGCCCTCAATCTCTATCTACGCGCGTGAGCTGATTGTTGACTATGGTGTGAAAAAGCTGATTCGTGTTGGAACAGCGGGCTCGCTGAATGCTGATGTCCATGTCCGTGAATTGGTTTTGGCTCAGGCGGCTGCAACCAACTCCAACATTATCCGCAATGACTGGCCACAGTATGATTTCCCACAAATCGCTAGCTTTGATTTGTTAGATAAGGCCTACCATATCGCCAAAGATCTCGGTATGACGACGCACGTTGGGAACGTTTTGTCATCTGATGTCTTTTATTCAAACTACTTTGAAAAGAACATCGAGCTTGGTAAGTGGGGCGTTAAGGCAGTGGAAATGGAAGCGGCTGCTCTTTACTACTTGGCAGCTCAACACCATGTGGACGCTCTTGCTATCATGACCATTTCTGATAGCTTGGTCAATCCTGAAGAGGATACGACAGCTGAAGAACGCCAAAATACCTTTACCGATATGATGAAGGTTGGTTTGGAAACCTTGATTGCAGAAGCATGAAAGTAGATGTCAAAGAAGCTCTTCTCTTTGCTATTTCCCGCTATGACTATGCTTATGCGTATAAGCTGGCTGAGCGAGCAGGAAGCAGTGTCCAGTCTGACTTGCTCCTTCTTCTTGAGGCCTTAGCGGAGCGAAGAGAGCTCAATATCCAATCTATGATGAATCTAAAGTTGGAAATCACTGGGTCTGACCTAGCTGATTTTCAGCTTTTTTACCATGAAAATGAAGCGGATGAGCAGCTGGTCAATTACCTTTATGACCTTGAAGCCAAGCTGAGAAATGAGCAGCTGATTGACTTTATCCGAGCTGTTAGTCCAGCTATTTATCGGATTTTTATGCGGCTGATTCGCATGCAAATACCGGACATTGACTGCTATATTTATAATTCGCGAGGGGCTAGTTACGACCGTTGGAAGTTTGAAAAGATGCGAAATTCTGACAATCCTGTCCTGCAAAATTTTCATTCGGAAAGCACGGTCAATTCTTCTAGTTTGACGGAGCTGATTTTGCAGTTGGCTTTGTCCGAATCTGTCAAAGAATCGGCACAGCAGCTAAGAGAGTTAGAAAAGTCAGTCCGCAATCCGTTGGCTCATCTTATCAAGCCTTTTGATGAGGAAGAATTGCACAGGACGACAGGTTTCTCATCTCAGCACTTTATGGAGCTTCTGATTGATTTGGCGCAGGAGACGGGCATAGTTTTTCAGAGGGAACCTTTTTACTTTGACCGAGCGAATGCGGTCATAGAAAGTCTCTTATAAGGAGTAGCAGGATGGATAAGATTGCAAGGCTGCAAGAATTAATAGACCAAAGTCAGAATATCGTCTTTTTTGGTGGCGCGGGGGTTTCGACGGAGTCCAATATTCCAGACTTTCGCAGTTCAGATGGGATATATAGCGTCAAGCTAGGACAGCATTTTACAGCAGAGCAGTTGGTTTCTCACACTATGTTTGAGCGCTATCCGCAGGAGTTTTTTGACTTTTACAAGAAGTACCTGCTCTATCCGGATGCTAAGCCCAATGCTGCTCATGTCTACTTGGCAGACTTGGAGAAGACGGGCAAGCTCAAGGCTGTGGTAACTCAAAACATCGATAGTTTGCATGAAATGGCCGGTTCGAAAAAGATGCTCAAGCTACATGGCAGTGCGGATAGAAATTACTGTCTGAATTGTCAGCGATTCTATGATTTGGATGGCTTTCTGGCTCTGCAGGGTACCATTCCTCACTGCCTTGACTGTGGCGGTATTGTCAAGCCAGATGTGACCCTCTATGAAGAACCTCTAGATATGGAAGTTTTCCAGCAGGCAGCTCAAGCTATCCATCAAGCAGACCTACTGATAATCGGCGGCACGTCCTTAGTCGTCTATCCCGCAGCCAGCCTCATCCAGTATTTTGCAGGTAAGCATTTGGTTGTCATCAACAAGACCAGCATCCCTCAAGACAGCCAGGCAGATCTAGTCATTGAGGGTAAGATAGGAGAAGTGTTGGGGAAATTGAGAAGAGATGACTAGAATCTATTTCTAAAAATAAGAAAGAAAAGACTCTTGTAGATTTTGCAAGGGTTTTTATTGACAACTTAAAATAGGTATATTAAAATATTAAATAAAAAGAAGGTGTTTTAATATGGCCGATTTGTATATTCAGAACTCTTCATACAGTTTATCAATTAGTGATCGTAAGTTAATGATAAAGAACCAAGAACGCACTATGCTCAAGGCTATTTCATTAGGTCTAATTGATAACATTCTTATATTTGGTAATTCTCAGTTATCAACACAATTGCTGAAATCTTTATCTCGCCATGGGATTCCAGTCTTCTATTTTTCTAGCAAGGGTGAGTTTTTATTTTCGATGGATTCTTTTAAGGAAGCGGACTATGAAAAGCAGAGAGAGCAGGCCCAAGCTTCTTTTGATAAAAGTTTCTGTCTGAAGATGTCGCAGAGGATAGCTTCGGCAAAAATCATGAATCAATTAAATCTGCTAAAAGCATACGATGAGCAAGGGCTATTTGACGAAGAGGATTTTAAACGTTTTAAATCTGCTTGTGAGAGCCTTGAATCTGCCAAAAGCATATCAGAAATTATGGGGATTGAAGGCAGAATTGCTAAATCTTATTTCTACTATCTAAATCTACTGGTAGAAGAAGATTTTCAGTTTTATTGTCGCAATAGGAGGCCATCCTTAGATCGTTTTAATGCGCTGCTAAATTTTGGGTATTCAATTTTGTATTCCTGTTTTATTGGCTTGATTCGGAAAAATGGTCTTAGTGCAGGCTTTGGAGTTACCCATCAGCCACATACCCATCATGCAGTACTAGCCAGCGACCTAATGGAAGAGTGGCGGCCAGTCATCGTAGATGATACTGTGATGAGTCTGATTAAGCATGGTGATATTAGGGGGGAGCATTTTGAGAAGATGGGGGATGAAATGCATTTGACTTCGGAAGGGATTGAAGTATTTTCTCGAGCTATGAGGGAGCGCATCTTAGAAATCCATCATTATGTCGAATTGGATAAGAATCGCTACACTTTTTTGTACATGGCAGATCAGCAAGTCAAGTCTTTGATTCGATGTTTTAAGTCAAGGAATGCTGAGGACTATATCAGCAGTTATACGGGAGAGTGAAGATGACTTTTTATAATCTTGATAGTGTCAGCAAGGAATTTGCCAGGAAGAAAACAAAGTTTTGTCTGGTTATTTATGATATCGTAAGTAATAAAAGGCGTTTAAAACTAGCCAAGCTTTTGGAAGGCTATGGTACAAGGGTTCAGCGTTCTTGCTTCGAAGTCGATATAGAAAAGCTGAATTTTGAACTTTTGATAAAAGATATAAGAGACTTTTATCAAGCCGATGAAGGAGACAATATCATCGTATATGTCGGGCATAAAGAAGAAACTGTAGTCTTTAATCCCTATGCTGGCGCTGAGTTGCTGGAAGAGATATTATTCTTTTAATCTTTAAATTTTGTTGGCTTCATGGTATAATAAGGATAAGTTCCAACTGGGATGTCAAACTAGATCTAGTGGTTCGACGCGAAGACCCTATACAAGATATGGGGTAAGACACCCCAGTCACCTCGAGAGGGGACGGAAACCATATACAAGATCTAAATTTCCGTATAAGCATCGACGGTAAGACACCCCAGTCACCTCGAGAGGGGACGGAAACCGGCAGCTTCGTGTGCTTCTAATAGTTCTTCATACGAGTAAGACACCCCAGTCACCTCGAGAGGGGACGGAAACCTATGCCGGTTACCGTCTCTACAAATGGTATAAGGAAGAAGTAAGACACCCCAGTCACCTCGAGAGGGGACGGAAACATATACACCACCTTGTTTTAAGTCTATAAAGCTATCAGTAAGACACCCCAGTCACCTCGAGAGGGGACGGAAACTATCAGCATCAGCATACTTACGATCCTTAATATTGGTAAGACACCCCAGTCACCTCGAGAGGGGACGGAAACAAAACAACAGAATTTGAAAATAGTTCAATGTTTAGTAAGACACCCCAGTCACCTCGAGAGGGGACGGAAACGAGCCTTCTACATACTCATTATTATCGTCCCAAGTGGTAAGACACCCCAGTCACCTCGAGAGGGGACGGAAACGGATGTTGCAGAAACACTTAAAGGTAATGTTGGTAAGTTGTAAGACACCCCAGTCACCTCGAGAGGGGACGGAAACCAGACTGTCTATGTGTTGACAGATGATTTGCGTCAGGTAAGACACCCCAGTCACCTCGAGAGGGGACGGAAACGCACCCTTAACCAATTTCTCAGTTAAGTATTCCATTTGTAAGACACCCCAGTCACCTCGAGAGGGGACGGAAACGCAAATGGGATAGTGGTATTGTCAACTTCAATTCTGTAAGACACCCCAGTCACCTCGAGAGGGGACGGAAACTTGCTCATCTGATAGTTTTACAGTATATAGCATAAGTGGTAAGACACCCCAGTCACCTCGAGAGGGGACGGAAACACATGCGTTGCCTTTCCTTTCTGTTAAGATTGTTGATTGTAAGACACCCCAGTCACCTCGAAAGGGGACGGAAACACAGTATTGTTGTGACCATTCAATAACTTTTTCGTGAGTGTAAGAACCCCCATTCACCTCGAGAGGGGACGGAAACTTGTTTCTGCGAACAAGAGGGGTAAACCGACCGATATGGTAAGAAACCCCAGTTACCTCGAGAGGGGGCGGAAACAAATAGGTCTTAGTCTCATAGACATAGTGAGCAAGCTTGTAAGCCCCCCCAGTCTCCTTGAGAGGGAACGGAAAAGCCAGGAAGTCTTCAGACACTTCAACTTTGTCTTGGTAAGACCCCTCAGTCTCCTCGGGAGGGTACGGAAACCTAGCAGTTTTCTTCGCCCTCTTTACTCTCAATCGGTCAGAACCCCCATTCACCTCGGAAGGGTACGGAAAACTAGTAACGCCAATAAGGACAGGAACAGCAACGTCTTTGTAAGAAACCCCAGTCAGCTCGATAGGGTACGGGAACTAAGTCCTAATTGAAATACGCCGTGTTCGTCTTTGTGTAAGAACTCCATTCATCTCGCGAGGGTACGGAAACGGAGGTTTTACGTTGTTGTTTCAATTTTCTAGCGTAAGAATCCCCATTCACTTCGAGAGGGTACGGAAACTTATAATCAAATTTATCCATAGTAAATTCCTCTCTTTCGTAAGAAACCCCAGTTTCCTCGAGAGGGTACGGAAACTTCTTCTCCAAAATAACTATCTTTTAGTTTCAAGCTATGTAAGACCCCCCATTCACCTCGGGAGGGGACGGAAACCATACTGTGGATTGAGAGATATCAAGCGTACTTCATCAGTTAGAACCCCCCAGTCACCTCGAAAGGGTACGGAAACGGTCATACCTCTACCCCTGTGGTTGGTTTCATACTATGTAAGAAACCCCAGTTACCTCGAAAGGGGACGGAAACGTGCCTTTTCCTTGATTTTAGGCACGATACTCACGATAGTAAGAACCCCCAGTCACCTCGGGAGGGGACGGAAACCCGCCACCATTCATAGCCTTTTTTAGTCCCTGTAAAAGTAAGATCCCCCAGTCTCCTCGAGAGGGGACGGAAACACACCGCGAACATCCATTTTGAACCGAACACTCAGTTCGTTAGAACCTCCAGTGTCACCTCGGGAGGGGGCGGAAACAAGGAGATTATGAAACATCGCTCGTCTAGTAACGGTTAGTACCTCCAGTCTGCCCGAGAGGGAACGGAAACTTTTCAGCAACCTTGCCAAAAGCTGTGATGTAGAGCCAGTTAGAAATCCCAGACTCCTCGAGAGGGAACGGAAACATGTCTGTTTGTTCTCGGTAACTGTAATACTCTAGTCCGTTAGAAACCCCAATCACCTCGAGAGGGGACGGAAACCCGTTAGATTTATTAAATTCAATGAGTGCTTGTTTTGGTAAGAACCCCTAGTCACCTCGGGAGGGTACGGAAACTTTACACGTTATTTAGGATTGTGGAAGGCATTTAGTAAGAGGCTCCATTCACCTCGAGAGGGGACGAAAATTAAATACCTCCCACATATCTAATAACGTTCATGTCCGTTAGAACCCCCAGTCACCTCGAGAGGGGACGGAAACATACCGCGATCTGACTCATACTCTTCAGTCCCGTAAGTAAGAAAACCGATTCACCTCGAGAGGGGACGTAAACCCAATCAAGCCATTATTGGTAGTATTTGTTCCATCTGGTAACAATCCCCGGTCACCTCGCGAGAGGACGGAAACACTTTATTTGACAAAGTCATAGCTCGAATACCACCCATAAGAAACCCCAGTCACCTCGAGAGGGGACTGCAAACTGGGGGAATTATGATGCAATTTTTAAAATAGGATTAGATATTTAAAATAAGAAAAATCTTGACATCGCTTTCAAGATTTGATATAATAACAATCGTAAAAACAGTACTGATAATAACTAAAAAAGGGCGCCCTAGATTCGGTGAAAAATACTTTCACCGTTTTTAGGCGCTTTTTCTTATTATAGAAAGGAATGGAAATGTGAAGAAAATACGATTGCATCTTTCAAAGGCATCTTTGAAGGATGATGACTTAGTCTGTAAACTGCAGGGCTTTCTCATGGAGAAGCTGTCGGATGACTTTGCCTCCTTCCTCCATCAGCAAGAGACCAATCCATATTCGATGAATCTTCGTTCGGAGCGGGAGGAGTCTATTTGGACGGTAAACTTACTTTCGGAAGAAGCGGAGCAGCAGATATTGCCCCAGCTATTGAGTCTTGAAACGATAAAATTAGAGACTTATTCTGAGGAGATTCTGGTGAAGAATATCGAGATCCAGTCCCTTTCTTCCCAGTCCTTGCTGGAGATTTTTCAGGGAGATGAGGCTTCGCACTTGATAAGCCTGAACTTCTATACTCCGACGACCTTTAAACGTCAGGGACAGTTTGTCCTTTTTCCAGATACACGTCTAATCTTTCAGAGCCTCATGCAGAAGTACAGCCGGCTGGTAGAAGGCAAAGCAGAGATAGAGGAGGAAACGCTGGAGTTTTTAGCAGAGCATAGCCAAATCAGCAGTTATCGTCTGAAGAGTCATTATTTCCCGATTCATGGACGAAAATACCCCGCCTTTGAGGGCAGGGTAACTATTCGGATCCAGGGAGCGTCTACCTTAAAGGCCTATGCCCAGATGCTTCTGAGATTCGGGGAATATTCTGGAGTCGGAGCTAAATGCAGCTTAGGAATGGGAGGGATGAGAATTGAAGAAAGAAAAACTTGATTTGATTTACCAGGCCTTGTTTTACAACTTTGGCAGCCTTATCGCAAGAGCTGAAAACAAGGAAGACTATAGTGAGGAACTGGTTAAGAACTGGCTTGAGCAAAACGCTCCGCACTGGTCGGACATAGACAGTCAACAGAAAGAGCGCAGTGAAAAAATCATTCTCTTAGCCAATCAAATGGCTAGTGGCTTAGATCTAGATGCTTCGGAAGTTTTATCGGATCATTTTAAGCCACTTGCTGATATTTTTAATGTTTTCAAAGAGAAAAGGAGTTACCTTTATAAGCCTTTGACTTTGTTAGAGGATGAACAAAGGCTACCAGAGTCAGCTGATCTAGGAGGCCTTCCAATTACTCAGCAGGACTATAAGAGGATTCTTGATAAATTGGCAGCTATTCTGAAAGAGCATTCTTTCAGCGTAGAAAGTATACCGAATCTCCTTCACGCACTGGAAGCTCTCTGTTCATTTGTACCTGTAAGTCCAGGTCTGGAAGATTTTGCAGATATTAATGTATCTCAGCATAGTCTCTTAACGGCAGGATTTGCAGCTGCTATCTGGGATTATCTAGAGGAGCATGGAGATGACTGGCTGGATGCCTTTAGCCAAGAAAAGGTCTTTCTACTTGCGAGTTTTGATGTATCCGGTATTCAGGATTTTATCTATAATATCTCAAGTGGCGGAGCAGCTAAACAGCTGAAAGCCCGAAGTTTGTACCTTGATTTAATGAGTGAACATATCGTTGATAGCTTGCTGGAAAAACTAGAGCTTTCAAGAACAAATCTACTCTACGTCGGAGGAGGTCATGCTTACTTCATCTTGGCAAATACAGAGAAAACAACCGCTCTTTTAAAGGAGTTTGAAGCATCTTTTAATCAGTTCTTACTAGAGAACTTCCAGACAGGACTCTATGTCGCTTTTGGATGGACAGCATTTGCGGCAGGGGAGATTACTAGACAAGTCCAGTCTACATCAATAGCTTCGCTTGCTGCATATCGAACTATCTATCAAAAGACCAGCCGGATGATTTCTGATAAGAAGCTTTCACGATATGATGCAGAGACCTTGAAATTCTTAAACAAAGGTGGAAATAATTCTGAAAGAGAGTGTGAAATCTGCCATTCTGTAGAGAAGCTTACAAAACAAGTTTATGAGGATGAAGAGCATTCTCTCTGCCATATTTGTGATGAACTGAGAAAATTCTCAAAAAGGATTTCAGATGATACCTTCCGAGTTTGCAGAGGTGGAGCAGCAGGTTTGCCAATCGGTCCCGATGCTGTACTGGTAACAGCTGAAGGTGATCAAGCCTTGCAAACAGACCGTTTCTATGTCAAGAATAAGTGGTCACTTGATCAGTCAGGAACTCATATTTTTGCGGGTGACTATCGCTATGCAGAGATTCATGAGTATGCTGATATGGCTCAGGACAAAGATACTGGTTTAGGAATTCGTCGTTTGGCTGTTGTTCGTTTGGATGTGGATGATTTAGGTGCAGCCTTTATGGCAGGGTTTTCTCATCAAAAAGATGGAATCTACAGTAGTCTTTCAAGATCAGCGATTTTCTCTCGTAATATGAGTCTGTTTTTTAAGTTCTATATTCAGCAGTTTGCGGATGGGAAAAAGATGACGATTATCTATGCTGGTGGGGATGATGTCTTTGCTATTGGTGCTTGGAAAGATGTGATTGATTTTACAGTGGAATTGAGGCAAGCCTTCTTAAAATGGTCTGATGGGAAGTTGACACTTTCTGCTGGTATTGGCTTGTTTGCTGATAAAACCCCTATCAGTCTTATGGCGTCTTATACTGGAGACTTGGAAGAGGCTGCAAAAGCAAATGACAAAGATAGTCTTAGTTTATTTGAGGAGAAATTCACATTTAAATTTGATGATTTTATCACTGAAATCTATCAAGGTAAGCTGATTAACATTCGCTCCTTCTTTAAGAGTCAAGATGAGCGAGGAAAGGTATTTATCTACCGTTTGATTGAACTTTTGAGAGACTATACGAAAATCAATGTAGCTCGTTTGGCTTATTATTTAGCACGTCTTGAGAATAGTTCCAAAGACAAAGAAGCTTTTAGAGAGTTTAAAAATCTCTTTTTCAGCTGGTACAATGCTGGAGCAAAAGAACGAAAAGAGGCTGAGGCAGCTCTCTTACTCTATCTTTATGAAACTAGAAAGGATTAGGAAATGGCAATTTTAACGGATGAAAATTATGTTGATAAGGCAGAAAAGGCAATATTACAATTAAGGAAGAAAAATGATGAATTTTTTTTGACTACAAGTCAAATTAGGAATATTTTATCACTTACAAGTAGCATTTCAGATAAAAGTAATGTTAGAAATTTTGAAGAGTTAAATTCTGATTTGTCGTATTTAAGAGTTAGACTAGTCTATCAATCACGCCGGAATGAGATAAGATTTAGAGGTGAGAAAATCTATCCAGTTGAAGATTTATTATTACAAAGTGATTTGCTAGAAGCTTTAAAGGAAGTTAAAGACAAAGTATCTCTGCAACGTTTTTGTCGCTATATGGAAGCCTTAGTTGCTTATTTCAAGTTTTATGGAGGTAAAGATTAATGACATACGCAAAAGTAAAAATTTCAGCTAATATTCACTTGAAGACTGGCTTACATATCGGCGCTAGCAATGCTTTTGCAGCCATTGGTGCAACTGATTCTCCTGTCATTAAAGATCCGATTACTAACTATCCAATTATTCCTGGGTCTAGCATTAAAGGAAAAATGAGAAGTCTGTTAGCTAAGGTTTACAATGAGACACTGGCTTCTTCACCTGAAGATGATGGAGACATTTTAAGTCGCCTCTTTGGTAATCATAGTTCAAAAAAATTTAGAATTGGTAGATTGATTTTTCGAGATGCATTTTTGATAAATGCTGACGAATTAGATAAAAAGGGTGCTAGAGGATATACTGAGGTTAAGTTTGAGAATACTATTGACCGCATTACAGCTGAGGCAAACCCGCGTCAAATTGAAAGAGCTATTCGAGAAAGTGTCTTTAATTTTGAACTGATTTATGAAATTACAGATGAGTCAGCCGAACAGGCAGAAGAAGATTTAAAAGTTATTGTTGATGGTCTAAAACTTTTAGAGTTGGACTATCTTGGAGGTTCTGGAAGCCGTGGGTATGGAAAAGTTTCTTTCGAAGATTTGCAACTTGAGACAGTCTTCGGAACTTATGATACTAGCAACTTGAATGAGTTATTGAAAACGGAGGTCTAAAATGGCCTATAAAATGTATCTCTTGAGCTTTCAGACTGCTCATTTCGGTACTGGTAAATTAGATAGTACTGCTTTTACTTTTACAGCTGATCGTTTATTTTCGGCGCTGTTTATTGAAGCTATTAAGATGGGCAAAGAAGAGGATTTTCTATCTTTAGTCCGACAGGATGATTTTGTGCTATCAGATGCATTCCCTTTTGTTGATATGCCATTTTTACCAAAACCAATCGGCTATCCTAAAATGGATAAATTACCTCAAATGAATGACCTTGTTGAGCTGAGAAAGCAAGCGAAAAAAACAAAAAAATTAAGTTACATCCGTTTAGATGATTTTGAAGCTTTTTTGAATGGAAAAGTATTAGATAATGAGGAGTTTGGAAAACTAAATATCGTTACCAAAAATCAGCCTTTTATGGATGGACATTTATTCCAGGTTAGAACAATTACTTATCAAGAGAATGTTTCTCTATACCTTATTGCTAAACAAAGTCAGCTTTTTGATGAACTTATGACTGCACTGCAATTTTCTGGACTGGGCGGAAAAAGAAGTTCTGGCTATGGAAGGTTTCATCTTGAAATAAAGGATGTACCAGAGAAACTGTCTAAACACTTAGCTTTTGAAGCTGTATCAAATGTTATGACACTAACAACAGCACTGCCAAATGATGATGATTTAGAAGAAGCTATTTGCAATGGACAGTACTTGTTGGCTAAATCAAGTGGCTTTGCCTTTAGCAACAGCTATCAAAGTAATTTTAGGAAGCAAGATTTCTACAAATTTAAAGCTGGCTCAACTTTTTCAAAATCATTTCGAGGGCAGATTGCTGATATAAGGCCGGTCAATTTCTCACATCCTGTCTGGAATTTTGCCAAACCGCTTTTTTATAAATTGGAGGTCTAGTATGAAACATGAATACAGAACATTTAAGCTGACTCTTCGTACTATGGCGCCACTACATATCGGAAGCGGAGAGAAGTATACTAGTCGCGAGTTTATTTATGAAAATGGAGCTTACTATTTTCCTGATATGGGAAAGTTTTACTCATCTATGGTTGAGAAAGGGTTATCAGATAAGTTTGAGTCTTTTCTGATGGAGCATGGTAAAGCATCTAGAAATAATCGATTAATTTCATTTGTAGAGGGAAATAGAATCAGGGAGCGAAATTTCGGTGGTTATAAAATCCAAGAGACAAGTTTTGAAAAAGATAAATCTACCAAGGGAACTATAAATGAAGTTTCTAAATATATCCGAGATGGATTTGGAAAGCCTTATATTCCAGGTAGTTCGTTAAAAGGCGCTATTCGAACTGTTTTGCTCAATGCGCATTCTCAGTGGGAAAAGACAAATTTTGTTTCAGAAAAAAAACGAGAAAATAAAAGAGTAGTTCCTTGGGGAGCAAAGAAGAATGAAAATTTTGATGACATCTTTAATGAAATCAGGATTAGTGACAGTCTCTCGTTGAAAATCAAGAACAGAGAATTTCAAAGTCAAGATTTGATACTAGCACAGAAATGGGATTATTCTGCTATCACAAAAAATGCTAAACCAATTCCTTTATATCGAGAATCTCTTCCCCCTCTTACGATTGCTGAATTTGTTATTACTACTACATCTGATAGAGCGGCGAAGATGATTGAACAGCTTGGTAATTTATCGTTTAAATTTTATAATAACTATAAAGCTTTTTTCTTGGAGGAGTTTGACGAAAAATATTATCAAAAAAATGTTCAGTATCCTCTTTATTTAGGATCTGGAAGTGGTGCTTGGACAAAAACAGTATTTAAGCAGGCTGACGGAATTCTACAAAAACGATATAGTAGAATGAAAACTAAAATGGTTCGTAAGGGCGTATTGAAATTAACCAAAGCTCCCAATCTAAAGTTCTGTGTCAATGGTGATACTAGAACTCTTGTTAGAAACACAGATAATTTTTACGAAATGGGAAAAGTGAATTTTATTATTCAGGAGGTTTCTAAATGAGAATTTTGATCTCTTCGGTGGGTGATACAGATCCTATTCGAGGTTTTCGCGATGGTGCTCTTCTTCATATAGCTAGGAAATACAGACCAGACAAAATCATTATCATTTATTCAGAAAGAACTGTTCTACGACATGATAGGATAGTAGCAGCTCTTCACTCTATTGAAGAATCTTATAGTCCTGAAATAGAGCAATACCCAACAATCATTAAGAATTCCGAAGTTTTTATTTTTGATAAGATGTATGAACAAATTGAGAGATTTCTAAATCCAGCATTTTTTAATAATACTGATGAATTTATTTTAAATTTATCTAGCGGGACGCCTCAGATTAAGTCTGCTCTATTTATTATTAATAGATTGAATGATATTAATGTAAAAGCTGTTCAAGTTCCTAGTCCGACTGGTTCTTCTAACGAGAGGTTAGAACATGATAATGAAGAAGATATTGATGAATTAATTGAGACAAACGAGGATAATAGTCCTAATTTTGAGGATAGGACGATAGAAGATAAATCAGAGAAGTTCAGACAAGCACTTTTAAAACGAACGGCTAAAAATTTGATTGAAAAATATGATTACAGAGCTGCCTTAGATGTTTTGAATAGCTTGATTTCTGATGATAATCTAAGAAAAGTTAAAGAAGAATTAAAGAATCTCGTGGATGCTCTGGATAGACAGGATATTCCCCAGAGACTAAAAAAGCGGAAGCTGGACGAAACTACTAAGCGAGTTTTAAATGCTTATCTGATTATTGATATTCAGAAAAAAAGAAGCAATGTTGGTGAAAGTTTTATCCGAATGAGATCGCTTTTAGAATTTATTGCTGAAGACTATATTAATAAAAATTATCCTCAAGAATTGAGGAATATTGAAAATTATTTTGATAGGAATTATATACTTTTTGGTGACTATATAACAATTTTAAAGAACAATCAAGAGTGGGAAATATTGAAGGAAATGAAACCGATTAGAGAGTTGACTTCCTCTAGAAATGCAATAGCGCATACTTTGGATTCCTTAAGTCCGGAAGATGTTAAGAAATTAAGCAGAGCACTGAAAGCTTTGAAGAAATTAATCTTAACCTACTATTCTTTTGATAAAAGTTTATTAGATTTCTATGAAAACACAAATGATAGATTGTTAGAAAGTTTGAATGCAAAATGAAAATTTTAATATCTGCAGTTGGGACGACAGATCCCATTATGAAGAATCACGATGGAGCTTTGCTGCATCTAACTCGAATATATCGTCCAGAAAAAATTGTTTTAATTTATAGCGAGGAGATGTTAGCTAAGAAGGAATGGATAGAAACGGCTCTTCAGTCTATTGAAGGCTATTCGCCAATCATTGTTGTCGATTCGACTATTTTAAAAAACGATGAAGTCTATATTTTTGATAAGATGTATGAAGAAATCACTCAGATTATTAAGCGTTATAAAAATGATGAAGATGAACTAATCTTAAATCTTTCTTCTGCGACTCCTCAAATAATTTCTGCGATGTTTGCTGCTAATCGAATCTATGATTATAATACTAGAGCTGTGCAAGTTGCGACTCCAGATAAATCAGCTAATCGACGTTTTGATCCAGCTTCCGGCCCTGATATTGAAGAATTAATTGATACAAATATAGATAATAGTAGTAGCTTTGAGAATCGTAGCTTAGAAGATAAATCTGAAAAGTTTAATCAGTCTTTGGTGAAACGCTACCTGAGACAACTTATCAAGCAGTATGATTATGCAGCAGCGCTTGCAATTCTGACGAAAAAAGATAACAAAATTCTGTCTAAAACAAAGCAAAAGAAAGTATGTGCTATTCTGGAAAATTTTGTTAATGTGTTTAGAAAACAATCACTGCTAGCAGATATTTCAAATCAAGATTTTAGTGCTCAAGAGGCTAAAGCAATCAACTACTTTTTAATGATTGATATTTTAAATCGTCGAGGACATATTGCTGATGTTTTGATAAAATCAAAATCTCTTGCCGAATTTCTTTTAGAAGAGCTTCTTCGTAAAGAGCATCCTAACCTCATTATCAGAACTGACAATTTACCTAGATTAAATCCAGAACACTCAGACTCTGATGAAATTATAACTTATATTGATTCTATTCTAAAGAAGGAGAGAAGTATTGAAAAAGAAGAGAGAATTTTTCAATACAATTCTGTTTTGAATCTGCTGTCATTTTATAATATTTTAGAGTTTTATAAAGAAGATGAGGATTTGATGGACAGTATCAAGGTTGTAAAAAGTTTCAATGGAGAGCGAAATAACCTTGCTCACGGTTTGATGGAGATTGATAGTCAGACTGTAAATAATAAAAGAATGCTGAAATTAATCAGAGCTTTGCAAGCAATGCTTCAGTATAATTACTCCTTTGATGTAGAATGGTTTAGTTATTTTGATAAGAAAAATGAATTTTTACTTGATCAGTTAAAATAAGCCAGCTTGTAATCAATTATGGTTCTTTAAACTGTAAAAAAACCCGCATCGGTTATCCCGATACGGGTTTAATCTATTATTATTTATCAAACTTCACTTCCTCAATCAGATACTCAATGAAGCGTTCTCCCATTTTGGATAGGCTGGCTTTTTCGTGCTGGATGTAGACCAGCTCAATCGGATCATCAATGTCCAGTGGGATTGACACGATATTATCTCCGTTGAGGTTGCTGTTGAGGATACCGGTTGCAATCGTGTAGCCATCCAGACCGATCAAAAGGTTAAAGAGGGTCGCACGGTCGCTGACCACGATAGATTTTTTATGGTGTTCCTGAGAGAGAATTTCCTCAGAAAAGTAGAAGGAGTTGTGAGTCCCTTGGTCATAGCTGAGGTAGGGGAAGTTTTCTAAGTCAGATAATTGAACCAGCTTTTTCTTGGCTAGCGGATTGGACTTGCTGACAAAGATATGGGGCTGAGCTGTAAAGAGATGAGTGGCAATCAGGTGATTGTCATCCAGCATCTTGGATAGGACATCGCGGTTGTAGCTATTGAGAAAGAGGACGCCGATTTCACTGCGGAAGTTTTTTACGTCGTCAATAATTTCCCAAGTCCGAGTTTCCCGCAAAAAGAGCTCGTATTTCTCCATATCGCTTTTTTTAAGCAGGGAGACAAAGGCATTGACCACAAAGGCATAGTGCTGAGCAGAAACGCTGAAAAGCTCTCGGTGGGCGACAGGGTTTTTGTATCGCTCCTCTAGAAGCTGCGTCTGCTCAACTACCTGCCGGGCATAAGAAAGAAACTCCATGCCGTCCTTGGTCAAGGTAATTCCTTTGGGATTGCGAATGAAAATCTCGATGCCCATTTCATTTTCCAAATCTCGCACAGCATTGGACAAACTAGGCTGGGTAATGAAAAGCTGCTTGGCAGCTTCGTTCATACTGCCAGTCTCGACGATTTTGATAATATAGTGTAACTGTTGAATTCTCATAGGACTATTTTATCACAAACTTAGTTGATTTTTCTAGTGATTGCTAGTTCTGAGGAGAAACTTCACATATGTAATAACTTCTATATTTTACTATGGATATAGAATGGTGGGAGTAGATTTTCTTAATCTACTTGAATAAAGATTTTTATAAGATTGGTTGCATCTGGATTTTGATTTTTTGAAATAGCCATGATAAAATAAAAGTTGGTCTTAGTCTATTAGATAGGGTTAATGAAATCTGTTTTGAATACTATATATGTAGTCTAAACTAAATCTATAAGTTAGTAAGGTAATTAAATCAAGAAGTTATGAAAAAAGATGATGAATCATTCGAAGAAATATTTTCGGATATTTCCATAGAGGAGAAAAAGAATAAAAGGACTGCATTTATTGTCATAGGTTCTTTAGTTTACGGAGCACTTGTTTTGACGGCTGTTGTTTTTTCATTTCTTCATTCGCATAAACATTCAACTTCTAGAAAAACTAGTTCAACACAGGAAATAGTATATTCTACAAGTTCTGATTCTGAACAAAATGAGGCAGAAATTTTTGCTAGAAAGTTGATAAGTGACGAAAAAGAATATCAATTTTCTTGGGAAGTTCAGGATTTTGATGGTTTAAGATTTGACAAAAATCTTGGAGGGACAAGTCTGGATGCGATAATCAGCAGATATGGGAGGCCTGATTCGGGTGAAGGATGGATAGCCTTGAATTATGGGAAAGAAACTCCTCAAATTCGGTTGCGATGGCATAGTATCGAGCGTTATAAGTATGCTTATGTAAGCTTAGTTTTTGAAAAATTTAAAGATGAATACAAACTTATCTCTAAAGAATACTACAATTTAAATAGTTCTAAATTACCCATTGATACCGAAGCGAGCAGAGATTTCACTTGGACTCAAGCAGCGTTCGATAGTTTGCTTTTGGAAAATAAGGAAGGAAATTCTCAAACGGGTTCTACCTATGAAGAAATTATCAGTCTGTATGGACCACCGCAAAATCAAAATCTGTCAGCTGAAGATTATATTTCTAATTTAAAAGTTTCTTATGTGTCACCTAAGCCAGATGAAAGCAATATGAAGCTTAGGCAAGTCGATTTAGAGTTTATTAAGATAGATTCGGGCAGCTGGTATCTTGTGAAAAAAGATTCTGTAAATTTGAACTAGTTCTAGATTTTATTTTCTGATGCATTATTTTTTTGTAGTCACCTTGACATTCCTCATCTCTAACGATATAATGTTTACAATTTAACCTTTAATCAAGTCCAGTGAGGCTGCAAGGTGGGAAAAGCGGTATAAGAGGCAGTTAGCTGCCTTGTTTTTGCGAAACCTTGCTGCGGCGAGGTTTTTTCTTGTAGAAAGTGAGGTTGTCATGGTTAGTGACAGTTGTAAAAAGAGATTTGGAAAGATTATGCTCGAGCAGATGGAGCTGTTGGAGCAAGTCAAAATTGCACCTAATATTTTTTCTATGACTCTAAAGGGGCAAATGGTCAGCCAGATGCAGGCTGGGCAGTTTTTACATATTCGGGTACCAGATGACAGCAAGCTTTTGCGCCGGCCTATCTCAATCGCGGAGATTGACCGAGACAATCTGACTTGTCGCATTATTTATCGGATAGAAGGCGGCGGAACAGCTATTTTTTCTCAACTTCCTGCTGGTTCTTATCTTGATGTTATGGGGCCTCAGGGAAATGGTTTTGATTTGACCCCTGTAAGGTCAGGTGACCAAGTTTTGATTATCGGTGGTGGGATTGGTGTTCCACCTCTGCTTGAGGTTGCTAAAGAATTGCATGCCAAGGGTGCTCAGGTGACGGCTGTATTGGGATTTGCTGATAAAGCTGCTGTCATTTTGGAATCAGAAATGAAAAAATACTCCGAAGTCATTGTCACGACGGATAACGGTTCTTACGGTCGCAAGGGCTATGTATCAGCAGTTGTAGATAAATTGCCCCAAGACTATGCTGCTGTCTATTCCTGTGGAGCGCCAGCCATGCTCCAGTATGTCGATCGTAAGTTTCAGGACCATCCGCATGCTTATCTCTCCATGGAGTCTCGTATGGCTTGTGGCATGGGCGCCTGCTATGCATGCGTAGTTCATGTTGCAGGTCAGGACGAGTCAGTCAATAAGCGCGTTTGTGAAGACGGTCCGGTCTTTGAGACGGGCACGATTATTGTTTAGGAGGGGAAAGAATGAGTGACCAATGTTTAAGAGTTTCTTTGCCAGGCTTGGACCTGAAAAATCCAATTATTCCAGCATCTGGCTGTTTTGGCTTCGGTCAGGAATATGCCAAATACTATGACCTAGACTTGCTAGGCTCTATCATGATAAAGGCTACGACTTTGGACCCCCGCTTTGGCAATCCAACTCCGCGTGTGGCAGAAACGCCAGCTGGTATGCTCAATGCCATTGGCCTGCAAAATCCAGGTGTTGAGGTTGTTCTAGCTGAAAAACTGCCCTGGCTGCAAAAGCATTATCCCTACCTTCCAATCATCGCTAATGTAGCGGGCTTTTCCAATCAAGAATATGCCGCAGTGGCTGGAAAAATTTCTCAAGCCTCTAATGTCAAGGCTATTGAGCTAAATATCTCCTGTCCTAATGTAGACCATGGCAATGCTGGATTGTTGATTGGTCAAGTTCCGGAGTTGGCTTACGAAGCAACCAAGGCAGCGGTAGATGCTTCTGCTGTACCAGTCTATGTCAAATTGACTCCGAGTGTGGCAGACATCACTCAGGTAGCTAAGGCTGTTGAAGACGCTGGTGCTGCTGGTTTTACCATGATTAATACCTTAGTAGGTATGCGGTTTGACTTGAAGTCGCGCAAGCCTATTATCGCTAATGGTACAGGCGGTATGTCGGGCCCGGCTGTCTTTCCGGTAGCGCTCAAGCTAATCCGTCAAGTGGCGCAAGCAAGTAAACTTCCTATTATTGGTATGGGGGGAGTTGATTCTGCGGAGGCTGCTCTGGAGATGTTTATAGCAGGTGCTTCAGCCATTGGGGTAGGGACTGCCAATTTCACGGATCCTTATGCCTGCCCAACCATCATTGAAGATCTGCCTAAGGCTATGGATAAATACGGCATCGAAAGTCTTGAAACTTTACGAAAAGAAGTTCGAGAGAATTTGCTTTAAAGTTACATTTTTACTTGACAATTCTGCTGTGAAATTATAGAATGAACTAAATATAACCTTTAAAGAAGTCCAGAGAGGCTACTAAGGTACATACGTTTGAATGGCAGATACTGCCACATTTTCGTGTAACCTTGCTCTCGGGCAAGGTTTTTCTATGGCTCTGAGCCTAATGCGAAGGTTGGTTTTGAGATATAAATGCCTAATGGACTTTTTTGAAGATAATAATTTAAAAGGAGATTTTCCCCTCATGCGTGAAGAACGGCCTATTATCGCCCTCGACTTTCCATCTTTTGATGATGTCAAAGATTTCTTGGAGCATTTTCCGGAAGATGAAAAACTCTATGTCAAAATCGGCATGGAATTCTTCTATGCCATTGGTCCAGAAATCGTTCATTATCTGAAAGGTCTTGGACACAGCATTTTCTTGGATTTGAAACTGCACGACATTCCCAATACGGTGCGCTCAGCCATGTCTGTCCTAGGTACCTTTGGTATTGACATGGTGACAGTTCATGCAGCGGGTGGTGTGGAGATGATGAGCGAAGCTAAGAAGGTCTTGGGGGATAAGGCTAAGTTGGTTGCGGTAACTCAGCTGACCTCGACCAGTGAGGATGATATGCGGGATTGCCAAAACATCCAGACTACGGTTCAGGAGTCTGTTGTCAATTACGCTCGGAAGGCCAAAGAAGCTGGTTTGGATGGCGTAGTTTGCTCAGCTCAAGAAGTGGAACTGATAAAGGCGGCTACTGCAAATGACTTTCTCTGTGTGACGCCTGGTATTCGGCCAGCTGGATCAGAAATCGGCGACCAAAAACGGGTCATGACACCGCAGGAAGCTCATCAAATCGGCAGTGATTATATTGTAGTCGGTCGTCCAATTATCCAAGCTGAGAATCCTTGGGATGCTTATCACGAGATCAAGAAGCAGTGGAATAGCTAGGCTAAGCAAAAACAAGGAATTCGAATTAAATCGTTTGTCAAAATTAATAGCATCATAAACATTCAAATTTATAAGGAGCAAAAAATGACTTTAGCAAAAGAGATTGCGCGTGATTTATTGAAAATCAAAGCTGTGTATTTGAAGCCGGAAGAGCCTTTTACATGGGCGTCGGGCATCAAGTCACCTATATATACGGATAACCGTGTGACCTTGGCTTATCCAGAAACTCGGACCTTGATAGAGGATGGTTTCGTTGAAAAGATTCGGGCGGAATTTCCAGATGTAGAAGTCATTGCTGGAACTGCGACAGCAGGTATTCCTCACGGAGCCATTATCGCTGATAAGATGAACCTGCCATTTGCCTATATCCGCAGCAAACCAAAAGATCACGGAGCAGGCAATCAAATCGAAGGTCGCGTAGCGCCTGGGCAGAAGATGGTTGTCATTGAGGACTTAATCTCGACTGGAGGTTCGGTCTTGGATGCTATCGCTGCCGCTAAACGTGAAGGTGCGGATGTGGTTGGAGCAGCGGCTATCTTTACCTATGAGCTGCCAAAGGCAGAAAAGAACTTCGATGAAGCAGGTGTCAAATTGGTGACCCTTTCTAACTATACAGAGCTAATCACTCTAGCTGAAGCAGAAGGGTATGTCAGTCCTGAGGGCTTGTCCTTGCTTGAGAAATTTAAGCATGACCAAGAGAATTGGCAGGCCTAGACCGAATAGAAATAAAATGATCTGACTCTTATTCAGGTCATTTTTCAGTAAAACGTCCTTGTCTTGCCTTTAAAAATGGCTTAAAGTCTCGGTGTTTGGTATAATAGAGCTATGTCTAAGATTTATCATCTATCCTTTTCGATATTACAGAAAGTGTTGCTGATTACAGCTGTTCACTGGTTTCTGATTGCCATCTGGCATGTTGCAGAGCTGAATAGTATAGCTATGATTGCTTTTGCCGGCTTGGCTTATCTGGCCTATCGCTATCGGCATTTGCTAGAAAAAGCTTATCATTGGCTGATGAAGCATAAACTTCTTATTATGTTAGCTGCCTTTATTTTTCAGCTGATTATGCTCTTTTCGGCAGAGCTTTTGATTAGGCGTGACGCAGCTGTGGTCTTTACAGGGGCTTTCAAAACTCTGAAAGAAAGCTCCATTTCCAGCTATCTGACCCGGAATCCTAACAATGTCTCACTATTTCTCTACGAGCGTTTTTTCTTTAATGTATTTGGAGAATCTGGTCTATGGGTCATGCAGGCCTTAAATATTGTTTATACTAACGTAACGGCCTTGATTCTCTATAAGGGTTGCCAAAAGTATTTTTCCCAAAAGGCTGCAGATGCTGTCTTTAGTCTTTATGTGCTTTTACTGGGCTTTTCTCCTTATTTCTTTTCAATGTATACCGATATTCCGCCCCTGCCTTTCATCAGTTTGCAGATTTTCCTAGTTTTGGGATTGCTGAAGGGAGAGGAATCTAGCCGACAGCTGGTTTGGCGCAGTATTTTGCTTGGGCTGATGACTAGTCTGGCTTTCTTCTTTAGACCAACAGTAATGATTTTGCTGATAGCTGTCTTCGGAGTCCTCTTTTTTAAAAAGAATTGGAAGAAGTTCTTTCTGACACTAGTCGTTTTTGCTTGCAGTTTTGCGATTAGCTACGCCCCGCTGCATTACTGGTCCAAGCATCAGACGGAAGTGCCGATTATGAAGGGAGAGGGACTAGCAAAAGGTCCCATGCTCTTTATCAATCTAGGTCTGACCTTTAATGGCCACAATCAGGAAGATATGAAAGAAGGGCTCTTGCAGTATATTGAGCCCGATAAGCAATATGACTATAACAATGGCATGTTTGCCAAGGAATATGTTATCAAGGAAATCAAGCGGCGCTTAAGTGAATATAATCCTTTGACTTTAGCTCATCATCTCTTCCACAAGCAGTCTCTGACTGTAGCAGAAGGTGATTTAGGCTGGCTCTACCGCAGTGTTGAAAATGAAAAGACACCTTATATATCGCCTTTTTACCAAGATACGAAAGATAATCCTTTAACTCAGTTTGTCCGTGACTTCTTCTTGAATACTGACAAGTCAGAATTTGTCTATTTCTCGCTGTCCAAGCAGGTGGTTTGGATTGTCATGGCAGCAGGACTTGTCTTTGCTCTTTGGAAATACCGCTCCAGTGATGAACTGAATTTTCTAACCTTAGCTGTTTTTGGCGGCCTGCTCTTTCTGCAGATTTTTGAGGGAGGAAAGACGCGTTATCTGATTCAGTTTTTGCCACAGATTTTGGTTCTGTCTGCCCTAGGATTGGCCCAGTACCCACAAGCTCTAGGGAAGTTTCGCTTTTGGATTAGAAAGAAGGACTCTTTGAAATGAAAAAACCTGTTCCTACCTATGAACCGCTTTATAGCTTGAAGTCCATTGCTGAGAATATCTGGATTGTTGACGGTGATTTGATTGAGATGGATGCAGTGGTGACAAAGTTGCCTTTTTCTACCCGCATGACTGTCATCAAGTTAGCAAATGGCCAGCTCTGGTGTCATTCACCAATTCAGCCAAATCAAGCCTTGTTTGACCAGTTGGATGCTTTGGGACCAGTCGCACATCTCGTTTCACCTAATAAGATTCACTATGCCTATATAGCTGACTGGAAGAAGCGTTATCCGGAGGCAATTGCTTGGTCTAGTCCAGGTGTTGAGGAGAGAGCGGCCAAGCAGAAAATTCCAGTCTCTTTTGATGAAAAGCTGACGGATGAGGCTCCTGAAGCTTGGGCAGGCCAGATAGAACAGTTGGTTTTCAAGGGAAGTACTTATATTGAGGAAGTTGTCTTTTTTCATAGGGACAGTCAAACCTTGATTTTGACAGATTTGATTGAGAATTTTGAAACAGAGCGTTTTCCAAGTCAGCTTCGTGGCAAGGCTTATAAGTTAGTTCGAGTTGCAGCTCCAGATGGTCAGACGCCTATTGACTACCGTATGACCTTTATCGGTCATCAAAAAGAAGCCAAAGAATGTCTAGAGCAGATGCTGGCTTGGCAACCAGAAAAAATCATCCTAGCTCACGGTTCTTGTTTTCTGGAAAATGGTACAGCAGAACTCAGAAGAGCACTTAGGTGGATTAAGCAATAGAATTTTTATCGTAGAAAATAAGAGGAGACATATATGCAGCATTCAGCTTGGCATGCTTTGATTAAGGAGCAGCTGCCGGAAGGTTATTTTGCAAAAATCAATCATTTTTTAGATGAAGTGTATGCTTCAGGGACCATTTACCCACCTCGGGAAAAGGTATTTAATGCGATTCAGACGACAGATTTAGCGGATGTTAAGGTGGTTATTTTAGGGCAGGATCCCTACCACGGACCGAGACAGGCACAGGGCTTGAGTTTCTCTGTACCTGATGACATTCCAGCTCCGCCTTCTTTGCAGAATATTCTCAAAGAATTGGCTGATGATATTGGAGTGAAGGAGTCGCATGATTTGACTTCCTGGGCTCAGCAGGGTGTTCTCTTGCTCAATGCTGGTCTGACAGTGCCGGCTGGCCAGGCCAATGCGCATGCCGGCTTAATCTGGGAGCCTTTTACAGATGCTATTATCAAAGTAGTTAATGAAAAGTCTGATCCAGTTGTCTTTATCCTATGGGGTTCCTATGCCCGCAAGAAAAAAGCCTTGATAAGCAATTCGCAACATTTGATAATCGAGTCAGCTCACCCAAGTCCGCTGTCTGCTTACCGTGGTTTCTTTGGTAGTAAACCTTTTTCTCGTACCAATGATTTCTTAGTGGCTAAGGGCTTGGATCCTATCGATTGGTTAGCTTAGGAGGTAGTATGGTTCAGTTAGCAACGATTTGTTATATCGATAATGGCCGGGAGTTTCTCATGCTGCACCGCAACAAAAAGCCCAATGATGTTCATGCTGGGAAGTGGATTGGTGTCGGTGGCAAGCTAGAGCGAGGAGAAACCCCGCAGGAATGCGCTGCACGCGAGATTCTAGAGGAAACAGGACTAAAGGCTAAACCTGTTCTCAAAGGCGTTATTACTTTTCCAGAGTTTACTCCCGACTTGGACTGGTACACCTATGTTTTTAAGGTGACTGAGTTCGAGGGTGAACTGATTGAATGCAACGAAGGGACTTTGGAATGGGTGCCCTATGACCAGGTTTTATCTAAACCAACCTGGGAAGGCGATCATACTTTTGTTGAGTGGCTTTTAGAAGACAAGCCTTTCTTTTCTGCAAAGTTTGTTTATGACGGAGATAAGCTATTGGATACGCAGGTGGACTTTTACGAATAAGGAGATAAGATGATGCTATTAATCAAAAACGGACGAGTTATGGATCCTAAGACTGGTTTTGACCAAATTTCCGACCTCTTGGTTGAGGGGAAGAAAATTGTCAAAATTGGACAAGATTTGCAGGCAGAAGGAGCAAAAGTTATTGATGCCAGTGGTTTGGTGGTGGCTCCAGGTTTGGTGGATATACACGTTCATTTTCGGGAGCCAGGCCAGACTCATAAGGAAGACATTCATACAGGGGCTTTGGCAGCAGCAGCAGGGGGCTTTACGACAGTTGTTATGATGGCCAATACCAATCCGACCATTTCTACAGTTGAAACTCTGAAAGAAGTGCTAGAGTCGGCTAGTCGTGAAAATATCCATATCAAGTCGGTTGCAACAATTACAGAGAATTTTGATGGGCAGCATCTGACAGACTTCCAAGGTCTTTTGGCAGCTGGTGCAGTAGGTTTTTCTGATGATGGTATTCCGCTGACCAACGCTGGCATTGTCCGCAAGGCGCTCGTGGAAGCACGTAAAAATGACACCTTTATCAGCTTGCATGAGGAAGATCCTAATCTCAACGGCATACTTGGTTTCAACGAACATATCGCCAAAGAGCATTTTCATATCTGCGGTGCGACAGGTGTGGCAGAATACAGCATGATTGCCCGCGATGTCATGATTGCTTATGATGCAAAGGCTCATGTGCATATCCAGCATTTGTCCAAGGCTGAGAGTGTAAAGGTGGTGGAATTCGCTCAGAAGCTAGGCGCTCAAGTCACTGCTGAAGCAGCACCTCAGCACTTCTCTAAGACAGAAGCTTTGCTATTGACCAAAGGCAGCAATGCTAAGATGAATCCGCCTCTTCGCTTAGAATCGGACCGTCTGGCGGTTATCAATGGGCTCAAATCTGGTGTCATTTCTGTCATTGCGACGGACCATGCTCCCCATCATGCTGACGAGAAAAATGTTGAAGACATCACTAAAGCGCCTTCTGGTATGACTGGTCTTGAGACCTCGCTCTCACTGGGGCTGACCTATCTGGTAGAGGCTGGTCATCTGAGTTTGATGGAACTTTTGGAGAAAATGACTCTTAATCCGGCTCAGTTGTATGGTTTCGATGCTGGCTTCATTGCTCAGGATGGTCCTGCCGATTTGACAATATTTGACCCAGAAGAGAATAGACTTGTGACTGATCACTTTGCCTCCAAGGCTGCCAATTCACCTTTCGTTGGTGAAAATCTTAAAGGCCAAGTGAAGTTTACTATTTGTGATGGGGAAATTGTCTTTGAAGGATAATATAGTTCAGACTCTGATGAATTTCAGAGTCTTTTTAACACAGAAAACTTTCCAGAAAATTTCTGAAAAACCGAATGTTTGTTGAAATATTAAGGATATAGTTCCTTTTTAAACCAAAAAGAGGTATAATATAACAAAATACTAAAGAGGAGTGTTCGTTATATGAAGAAGAAATTTTTCATCTTACCTGTTCTATCAACAGTGCTTTTGGCACCTGCTTTTTTGTCGCATCAAGTCTCTGCAGAAGAGGCAGCTGCTAGTCCAGAGCCAGCGGCGGCCGAGTTGACCAATCAGCCAGCTGCTGAGACAGCTTCTGCAGCGCAACCAACTGCTCCAGCAGCTTCAGCAGAAGAAAAGCCAGCAGATAGTCAGAATACAGCTGGTCCAGCTGCGACAGAAGCCGCTGCAGCACCAGCCCAGTCTGAAAATCTGCCAGAGGCTACGATTCTCCATACTAACGATGTGCATGGCCGCATCGTAGAGGAAAAAGGCGTTATCGGTGATGCTAAGTTGGCTACTGTTATTAAGGAAGAGCGCGCTAAAAATCCTAAAGTGCTTGTTGTGGATGCGGGTGATGCCTTCCAGGGTCTGCCAATTTCAAATAGCTCAAAAGGGGAAGAACGAGCGAAAATCCTCAATGAAATAGGCTATGATGCTATGGCAGTCGGAAACCATGAGTTTGACTTTGGTCTAGATGAGGCAAAGAAATACAAGGAAATTCTTAAATTCCCACTCCTAAGTTCCAATACCTATGCCAACAATGCTCGGGTTTTCCAAGCCTCTACCATTGTTGACAAGGACCCAGCGGTTGAGGGAGATGAGTTTGTAGTAATCGGTGTGACAACACCAGAAACTGCTACAAAAACTCACCCTAAAAACGTCCAAGGTGTGACCTTCACTGATCCAATCACAGAAGTTAATCGCGTCATTGACGAAATCGAAGCACGCGCAGCGGCAGAAGGAAAGAACTACAAAAACTATGTTGTTCTAGCTCACTTGGGCGTTGACACGACCACACCGACTGAGTGGCGCGGTTCAACCTTGGCTGAAGCTCTTTCTAAAAATCCTAAGCTCAAGGGCAAGCGCGTAACCGTTATTGACGGCCACTCCCATACAGTAGAGTCTACGACTTATGGCGATAATGTCACCTACAACCAGACCGGTAGTTACCTCCATAATATCGGAAAAGTAACTTTCAAAGCTAATCAACTTCTGGGAAATCCTCAGCAAATTCCTGCTGAAATAGCTAAAAAAGTCACTCCAGACCCAGTTGTAGCAGACATGGTCAGCAAGATTAAAGCTAGGTACGACGCAGATAATGCCAAGGTTATCGTAGCAAACAGTCCTGTAGAGCTTAATGGCGACCGTGAAAATGTCCGCGTTCGCGAAACCAATCTGGGTAATGTCGTAGCCGATGCTCTCTACGATTATGGTCAAACTGGCTTTGCCAATAAAACAGACTTGGCTGTTACTAACGGTGGCGGCCTGCGCGAAACTATTGCCAAAGACAAGCCCATCACCAAGGGAGATGTCATCGCCGTATTGCCTTTTGGGAACACTATTTCTCAAATCAAGGTGACTGGTCAAAATATCGCAGATATGTTTGCCAAATCTCTGGGCTCTATTCTTCAGGAGAAAGATGGCAAGCCTGTGCTGGATGAGAACGGACAACCCTTGCTAGAACCAAGCGGTGGCTACCTGCAAATCTCTGGAGCTAAAGTCTACTACGACACCACTCTGCCAGCTAATCAACGTGTCCTCCACATTGAGATTAAGAACAAAGAAACGGGTGTTTATGAGCCTCTTGATCCAAATAAGACCTACTATCTGACGACCAATGACTTCTTGGCTGCTGGTGGGGATGGCTATACCATGCTGGGTGGCCCTCGCGAGGAAGGACCATCTATGGATGTGGCCTTCGCAGACTATCTGGCAAAAGCTGATTTGACAGCCTATGCGGTTATCAATCCAAACTCACGCGCTATCTCTATTTCATCTACTAAGGATACAGATGGTGATGGCTACAAAGATATTGAAGAAATCAAGCAAGGAACAGATCCGGCCAATGCAGCTTCCTACCCAGCTGGTGCCAAAGCAGCTGATCCTGGAAAAGAGGCAGCGCCACTGGTTAATACTCCAAAACAAACTAAGCAAGTACCTGTCCATGTTGCCAAGACCTTCACTAAGGAACCTGCAGCTAAAGAACTGCCACAGACAGGCAGCGAATCAGCAGTTGCCCTGAGCTTAGTTGGTATGGTTTTAGGATTCTTTGGATTGGCAGGAATTAAGAAAAGTCATAAAGAAGACTAGATAGAAGACACAATAAAACGGAAGTTGTTCACTTCCGTTTTATTTCTTAGCCTCAGGATTTTGATGTGTGATATTCAAGCCCCAAGGAATTAAGTTTTCTTTTTTCTGTTTGATACGTTGGATATTGTCCTTGTGCCGGAGGATAATAATCAAAGCCAGCGCAATGATAATCAGAGTGAAGAAGAGATCATAGTTGGGCAGTATAAAGCCAGCTAGAGGAAAGAGCAGCGCCGACAGGATAGCGATGACTGCTGAGAGCACACTTGCCAGAGAAATCATACTTCCTAGATAGAGGATGCTGGCAAAGATGACAATCAGATAGACAAAAAAGGCAGGTGAGAAGCCCAGAACAACCCCTGCACTGGTTGCCACGGCCTTGCCGCCCTTAAAGCCAGCAAAGATGGGAAAAGTATGACCGATTACGGCCAAGAGGCCAAAGACAAGCGGCGAAACTCCCTCAATATGCAAAAAGAAAGGCAGCAGGGTCGCTGCAGTTCCTTTGAGAAAGTCGATAGCAAAAGTAGCCGTCCCCGCCGTCTTTCCCAAAATACGGAAAGTATTGGTCGTTCCGGTATTGCCGCTGCCGTATTCTCTCAGGTTCTTTTTAAAGAAAATTTGCCCAATCCAAAGTCCGGTCGGAATAGAGCCCAGTAAGTATGCGAGTATTAATCCAATTATCGTGTTCATCATGATTTTATTATACCATTATTTCGCTTTCTTACAATAGAAAAGGATAGAATTTATAGCAGGAAATGTCTACTCGGATATTGGATTGTTCTTCGTGTAAAATCCGCTCTCATCAGCAGTTTTTTCAAAAAAATCTTTGCAATATTTGCCAAAAACTTGTAAGATAGAAAAGATGAATCATTAGGAGGTTCTTGTGGCAAAAAAGGAAATCAATATTAACAATTATAATGACGATGCCATTCAGGTATTAGAAGGGTTGGATGCCGTCCGCAAGCGTCCAGGGATGTATATCGGATCGACCGACGGAGCTGGACTCCACCATCTGGTCTGGGAGATTGTGGACAATGCTGTTGATGAGGCCCTGTCAGGCTTCGGCGACCGGATCGATGTGACGATAAACAAAGACGGAAGTCTGACGGTCGCAGACCACGGACGCGGGATGCCAGTCGGCAAGCACGCTATGGGGATTCCTACGGTTGAAGTCATCTTCACCGTTCTCCACGCCGGCGGTAAGTTTGGTCAAGGTGGCTATAAAACCTCGGGCGGTCTCCACGGTGTAGGGTCCTCTGTTGTCAATGCCCTGTCTAGCTGGCTGGAAGTGGAAATCACACGCGATGGCACTGTTTACAAGCAGCGCTTTGAAAATGGTGGGAAACCTGTCACCACACTCAAGAAAATCGGCACTGCACCTAAGTCCAAGTCTGGGACCAAAGTGACCTTCATGCCGGATGACACGATTTTTTCAACGACAGACTTCAAGTACAACACCATTGCGGAACGACTTAAGGAATCTGCCTTCCTGCTTAAGAATGTCCGTCTGTCGCTGACTGATGCGAGGACTGGCGAAGAAGTAGAGTTCCACTATGAGAATGGGGTTGAAGACTTTGTCAGCTATCTCAATGAAGACAAGGAAACCTTGACTCCTGTCCTCTATTTCGAGGGCGAGGAGAGCGGCTTTCAAGTTCAGGTGGCTCTCCAGTACAACGACGGTTATGCCGATAATATCCTGTCTTTTGTCAATAACGTCCGCACCAAGGACGGCGGTACCCATGAGACAGGGCTCAAGACCGCTATCACAAAGGCTATGAACGACTATGCCAGAAAGACGGGCCTGCTCAAGGAAAAGGACAAGAATCTGGAAGGCTCAGACTACCGCGAGGGTCTGGCTGCTGTCCTGTCCATTCTGGTCCCTGAGGCTCACCTGCAGTTTGAAGGCCAGACCAAGGACAAGCTAGGCAGTCCTTTGGCTCGTCCGGCCGTGGACTCCATCGTCTCTGACAAGCTGACTTTCTTCCTCTTGGAAAATGGTGAGCTGGCATCTAACCTCATCCGCAAGGCCATCAAGGCTAGAGATGCCAGGGAAGCGGCCCGCAAGGCGCGTGACGAAAGCCGGAATGGCAAGAAAAATAAAAAAGACAAGGGCTTGCTCTCTGGTAAGCTGACTCCAGCTCAGTCCAAGAACCCAGCCAAGAACGAACTCTATCTGGTCGAGGGAGACTCTGCCGGTGGCTCTGCTAAGCAAGGCCGTGACCGTAAGTTCCAAGCCATCCTGCCCCTGCGTGGGAAGGTTATCAATACCGCCAAGGCTAAGATGGCTGATATTCTCAAGAACGAAGAAATCAACACCATGATCTACACGATTGGAGCGGGTGTTGGGTCAGACTTTACCCTTGAGGATGCCAACTATGACAAGATTATCATCATGACCGACGCGGACACCGACGGTGCCCATATCCAGACCTTGCTGCTGACCTTTTTCTATCGCTATATGCGCCCGCTGGTCGAGGCTGGCCGCGTCTATATCGCCCTGCCGCCTCTCTACAAGATGTCCAAGGGCAAGGGCAAGAGCGAAGTTGTTGAGTATGCCTGGACCGATGGCGAGCTGGATGACCTGCGCCGCAAGTTTGGCAAGGGAGCCATGCTTCAGCGCTACAAGGGGCTCGGTGAAATGAACGCCGACCAGCTCTGGGAGACGACCATGAATCCTGACACCCGCACCCTCATCCGTGTCACCATTGAAGACCTAGCCCGAGCCGAACGCCGTGTCAATGTCCTCATGGGCGACAAGGTCGAACCACGGCGCAAGTGGATCGAGGATAATGTCAAGTTTACGCTGGAAGAAGCGACTGTGTTTTAGTATAGTATAGGAAATATTATGGTGAGACAGAATTATTTTGAGTTTATTAAAAGTATGCGCTTTGATGCTAAGAAAGAAATAGACATAGTAAAAAAAATACTGCAAGAAGATATCTATATAAAAAATTATAAAACTAATCTTCAGAAATTTTTTTCTAATGGATATAAAAAGTATTATCCAGTGGAGAAGAAAGGACAGCATGTTACATTTGAAGAAAAATTTACAGTCATTTATCAACATTTTACCAGTGTTGATTGCCTTTATACTGTTTTTGAATTTATTTCAGATTTATATTCAGAAATAATAAATAAAGATAAATTTGTAAAAAACTATGTGACGTCTAAGGAATTTGAAAAAATATATCATTATGCAGGTTATATTCCTGAAACTGATGATGAAAGGGAAATCTGGGCAGAAGTTATAAATTATACTCCTCTAATGGATCAATACGAAAAATTATGTGAAAGATTAGAGTATTCTTTAGATAAAACAAATCATGAATTGATTACTTTAGATAATGGTAATAGAATCATTGTTGAAAAGAATGTTTATGCTTCGGAAGTTTCTCAGATTTTATCTGAATCGAATATGCAAGATGCGATAAAGGTTTTAGAATATAATCATTTTGCAAATAAGGGAAATATTCAGCGTAAGAAAGAAATACTTATTACTTTAGCGAACTACCTTGAGCCATTGAGAAAAGAACTGAATAATTCTGAGGAATTAAAGGAGGTGTTCAAAGTTAATAATCAAAAGATTATTGCGTTTGAAAAGCTTTTTGAAATGTATAATAATTTTGGTCTAAGACACAACAATGCTAAACAATATCATCTTGATATGACTAATGATAAACTAGAACAATGGTACGATGATATCTACACCTCATCCTTGTTTGTTATTCTAAGCTTGGATGAAGCTAGAATTTTATCAGAATTAACGTTTTTAAGAGAAGGATGACTCAATCCCACATTTGAAATTACCTTCCCTAGCTCTAAAACAAGAAATCCCACATGAAGAATTTCTTATCTAGCAGCAAAAAACCAAATCCTACATGTGTAATTTGAGTTTTTAGAGCAAAAGCCGAACGTTTACATGTGTTCCGAGCGGTTTTGGAGCAAAAGATTAAAAAACACATGAAGAAAGAGGAGTTTTATGAAAAAAGAATATGGAATCACTAGTTTAACTGTACGTAATTTAGAAAACAACGGATTTTTCCAGCTCATGTCCGAGAGTCGGAGCGAGGTTGCGGCATTTATCAAGGAAAATAAGGTGGATGGCATTTACACGACCAAGCTGGATGAGATGGACAAACTTCTGGAACAGCTGCAGGGCGGGCTTCATCAGACCAAGTCCAGCAAGCTGGTGGCTAGTCTGGATCAGGCTGACCGCGAGCGCGATGATGCCTTGGGCACACTCCAGTCTTTGGTTCGGGCCTTTGCAAGAGTTAAGGATGCAGCGACCAAGGAAGCTTACGAAACCCTGTCTCAGCTCCTGAAAAACTACACCGGTCTAGCTGCAACTAGCTTGGAAAAGGAGACCGAGGGCATCAACCACCTACTCCAAGAGCTGAAAAAACCAGCCTACCAGACAGCGCTGGCTAAGCTTCATCTGGAAGCCCATGTCGACAGTCTGGCTGCTGCTCAGAAGGCCTTTGAAAAAGTCTACAAGGAGCGACTGACTGAGCTCAAGGGCAAGACACTGAGCCAGAATAAGAACGTCCGCCTCAAACTGCAAGAAATCTATGATTTTCTAGTGGATTTCACTGCAATCATTGCCTACGCTTATCCTGAAAGAACTCACGTGGTTAATCTCCGCGACCACCTCAACACCATTCGCAGCCGCTATAAAAAACGCAAACCAGCTAAGAAGGTGAAAGAAGAAGTGGCGGAGCGTTAATTAAGTCTAACAGATTTGGAGGAATAGAAGATGATTATCAGACCTGCAAGCAGAAAAGATTGTCAAGCTATTTATAGCCTTTATCAAAGTGAAAAATGGCTTTCTTTTACAGAGGAAAAAGTGACATCTCTATTTTCAACAAATCTGTCTCATTACTTGGTGCTTGAAGAGGACCAGAAAATCCTTGGCTTTGCCCGTTATCTGACGGATGAAGTACTAACGACCTTTTTAGCTGAAATGATCATTGATAAGTCCTACCGCAGAAAAGGACTGGGACAGCAGCTGATTGAGGAGATCCGCAAAAAATATCCCTTGACACGGATTGAATTAATATCTGAAGCAGATGGATTTTATCGGGCAATAAGTTTTAAGCCTGTTGGTACAGGATTTAGAAAATCTGAATGAAAGGAGACAGCCAATGACTCTTGACAATAAACTGTGCCTGACGGATTCGCTTGAACTAGCCAAGATGGAAGAAAAAATCAGCAAGACCCGAGCTAAAGAGCTTTTTGAAGAGCAGCTTTTGGACGATAAAGCAGCTGGCACCTATGCCACTCTGGCCTTTATCCACGGGTTCTTGTTTGAAGAAATATATGACTTCGCTGGTCAGATTCGGACAGTCAATCTCTCTAAAGGGAATGTTCGTTTTGCGCCTGTCATGTATCTGGTAGCTTCCTTGGAAAATGCTGATCGCATGCCTCAGCAGACCTTTGATCAGATTGTCGAAAAGTATGTGGAGCTAAATATTGCCCATCCTTTCCGCGAGGGAAATGGCCGAAGCATGAGGCTTTGGCTGGATCACCTACTCAAGGCTGAGCTGGGGCAAGTCGTGGACTGGTCTCAAGTGGACAAGGAAGATTACCTCCTAGCTATGGAGCGCAGCCCCATTCGAGATACAGAAATCAAGCATGTCCTCAAGCAAGCCCTCACAAAGGACATTCATAACCGCAACCTCTACATGAAGGGCGTTGACCATAGTTACTACTATGAAGGTTATAGCCTATATAAAGCTGAGGACTTGTGAGATAAGAAAGTTTGTGGAGGAGTGATTAGATGACTATTCTTGAAACAGACCGTCTCATTTTACGGGATTTGCAGGAATCTGATTTGCAAGCTTTGATTGCTCTGAATCAGGATCCAGAGGTCATGCAGTATTTCCCAAAGCCATATAGTCAAGCAGAGTCCTTGCGTCTTTATCAGGGCATTCAAGATGAAGTTGAGGCTTATGGCTACAGTCTTTGGGCTGTTGAAGAAAAGTCCAGTCAGGAGTTCATCGGCTTGGTAGGTCTGCACCATTCGGGTTTACAGATTTTTGCTGGAAAAGAAGCTGTAGAAATAGGCTGGCGTCTGCGAAAAGAGTTTTGGAATCGTGGTTATGCGACGGAGGCTGCCCAAGCCTGTCTAGACTTTGCTTTTCAGCAAGCTGGCTTGTCAGAAGTATACTCTTTTACATCCTTACTCAATCTCCCTTCGCAAAAAGTCATGCAAAAGCTAGGCATGGAATTTGTCAAAGAATTTGATAATGAAAAAGTTCTAGCAGACAGTCCGCTTTATAGGCATGTCCTCTACAGAATCGAGAGTTTCCACTAAAAAGGCAGGTATTCCCATGAGAACTGAATCCGAAATGTTTGATGTGATTTTGCAAACCGCAAAAGCGCTACTGGTCGAGGCTGTTGCTATGTCCGGCTCGCGGACAAATCCAAATGCTCCCAGGGATGAGTTCCAAGACTATGATGTGGTCTACATTGTGGAGGATTTGGATGCTCTGGTGGCTGACCTTGCTTGGTTGGAAAAGTTTGGCAAGCGCATGATTGAGCAGCATGTCCTACTAGACCATCGCCGCCTCTATCTCATGCTCTTTGAAGATGGCAATCGGATAGATTTGACCCTTTGTCCTAAGGTGCACATCAAAGAGTGGGTGGATAGCGAAGCAGATTTCACTGTGCTGGATGACGTGCAGGGGCTGTTTGCTCCTTATGCACCGACACCCAAGCGCTATTGGACGGCACCAGCCAGTGCGACTGACTTTGACAAATCCTGCAATGAATTCTGGTGGGTGTCAGCTTATGTAGTCAAGGGCATTCATCGAAACCACCTTGTCTATGCGACGGATCATCTGTATGGAATCTGTCAACAAGAATTGCTCAAGCTTTTAGCTTGGCAAGTGGCAGCAGATAAGGGGACGGTTGATGTTGGCAAGAACTACAAGTACCTCTTTCAGTATTTGCCTGCTGAGAAAGAGAAAGAATTTGCAGCCTTGCTTGACTTTTCCGAACAGAAAAAAATCACCAGGTCTCTCTTTGCTACCATGGAATTTTTCCACAAAGAAGCACAAGCTTTCTCTCTCAAAACTGGCTTCCACTATGACAAAGAAAGCGCAGAGAAGATGATTGAGTATGCTGAGGCAAGACTTCCCAATCACTGACTATATAAAGAACGTAATTTAAAACATTAAACTACAGAAAGGATAGTTTGGTTACTTATAGTAACTGAACACGGGACTAATTTCCGTAAAATATCCTTTATTTTATAAAAAAATACTCTACATTCTTTGAAAGGAGTTGAACACGCCCTAAATACTGTGTGAAAAAGATAAATTCTCTTGTGAGCATCGCTCACAGCAAGAATTGCCTATTTTCACTTTGTATTTTACGGGCTCTGTATCCTATGAGTAACATTCAAAACATGTCCCTCGAGGACATCATGGGAGAGCGCTTTGGTCGCTACTCCAAATACATCATTCAGGAGCGGGCCTTGCCGGACATTCGCGATGGCTTGAAGCCTGTTCAGCGCCGTATTCTTTATTCCATGAACAAGGACGGCAATACCTTTGACAAGGGCTACCGCAAGTCTGCCAAGTCTGTCGGGAACATCATGGGGAATTTCCACCCTCACGGTGACAGCTCCATCTACGATGCCATGGTCCGCATGTCTCAGGACTGGAAAAACCGTGAGATTCTCGTTGAGATGCATGGCAACAACGGTTCTATGGACGGTGATCCGCCGGCGGCTATGCGTTATACTGAGGCGCGGCTGTCTGAGATGGCTGGCTATCTTTTGCAGGATATCGAGAAAGATACTGTTCCTTTTGCTTGGAACTTTGACGATACCGAGAAGGAGCCGACTGTTCTGCCGGCAGCCTTTCCTAATCTTTTGGTCAATGGAGCAACTGGGATTTCCGCTGGTTATGCGACCGACATTCCACCTCATAATCTAGCCGAAGTCATTGATGCGGTCATCTATATGATTGACCATCCGTCGGCCAAGGTGGACAAACTCATGGAGTTTCTACCTGGTCCAGACTTCCCGACAGGAGCCATTGTCCAAGGCAGAGATGAGATTAAGAAAGCTTACGAGACTGGTAAAGGTCGCGTCGTGGTGCGCTCCAGAACTGAGATTGAAAAGCTAAAGGGCGGAAAAGAACAAATCGTCATCACCGAGATTCCTTACGAGATTAATAAAGCAGTCTTAGTCAAGAAAATTGACGATGTGCGGGTCAATAATAAGGTGGCTGGCATTGCTGAGGTTCGGGACGAATCCGACCGGGACGGTCTTCGCATTGCCATTGAGCTCAAGAAAGACGCAAATACTGAGCTGATTCTCAACTATCTCTTCAAGTACACTGATTTGCAAGTCAATTACAACTTCAACATGGTGGCGATTGACAATTTCACGCCTCGTTTGGTGGGGATTGTACCAATTTTAACTAGTTATATTGCCCATCGCAAGGAGATTATTCTGGCTCGCAGCCGTTTTGACAAGGCCAAGGCTGAAAAACGACTTCATATCGTGGAAGGACTGATTCGGGTTATTTCCATCTTGGACGAGGTTATTGCCCTGATTCGTGCTTCTGAAAACAAAGCAGATGCCAAGGAAAATCTTAAGGTTAGCTATGATTTCACTGAGGAGCAGGCTGAGGCTATCGTCACTCTCCAACTCTACCGTTTGACCAATACAGACGTAGTGGTTCTGGAAGAGGAAGAAGCAGAGCTGCGCGAGAAGATTGCCATGCTGGCAGCCATTATCGGTGATGAGCGCACTATGTATAATCTTATGAAGCGAGAGCTCCGCGATGTCAAGAAGAAGTTTGGCAATCCTCGTCTCAGTGAGCTGCAGGATACGGCAAACGCTATTGAGATTGATACGGCTAGTCTGATTGTTGAGGAAGAGACCTATGTCAGCGTGACTCGTTCTGGTTATATCAAGCGGACCAGTCCGCGTTCTTTCTCTGCTTCAACCCTAGAAGAGATGGGCAAGCGTGACGATGACAGACTGATTTTTGTTAGCCCGGCCAAGACGACTCAGCATTTGCTGATCTTTACGAGTCTTGGAAATGTTATTTACCGTCCTGTTCATGAGCTGTCAGATATCCGCTGGAAAGAAATCGGAGAACACCTCAGCCAGACCATCAGTAACTTTGATACCAAGGAAGAGGTTATCTATACGGAATTACTGGACAGCTTTGAGGAGGGAACCTACTTTGCAGCGACCAAGTTAGGTCAAATCAAGCGTGTAGAGCGCAAGGAATTTAGTCCTTGGCGGACCTACAAGTCTAAGTCGCTTAAGTTTGCTAAGCTGAAAAATGAAGACGACCAGGTCATTGCTCTGGCGCCGATTAAGCTGGATGATGTTATGCTCGTGACCAAGAATGGCTATGCCCTTCGCTTCAATATTGAGGAAGTTCCTGTCATCGGAGCTAAGGCAGCTGGGGTTAAAGCCATCAATCTCAAGAAAGACGATGTCCTAGCAGCAGCCTTTATCGCCAATACAGACTCACTTTACCTCTTGACTCAGCGTGGTTCGCTCAAGCGTATGGCAGTCGCAGATATTCCTGTTACCAGTCGGGCAAATCGCGGTCTTCAAGTTCTGAGAGAGCTTAAGACCAAGCCGCATCGTGTCTTTTCAGCCGGACCAGTCTTTGGTGAAGCAGTGGACTTTGACCTCTTCACCACAGAAGCAGAAGCTAGTGAGGATCAGATTTTGCAGGTGCTTTCCAATAAAGGAACTGCCTATGAGATTAATCTAGCTGATCTCAGTCTATCTGAGAGAACTAGCAACGGCAGCTTCATTTCTGATACCATTTCAGACGAAGAAGTCTTCTCAGCTTACATCAAGTAATCATCAAACCAGTTCGCAGGAGCTGGTTTTTTCAATTTCTAAAATCTTGATAGCAGAAAAAAGATTGTATAACAAAATTTTCTGAAAATTGAAAATAATACTTGAAAATATCTTAAAAAGGTGTAAAATAGGGAGTATCTAAAAATGAAGTTTGGAAGAAGAGGAGAAAGACCATGACTGTAAATCTTGACTGGGAAAATCTAGGATTCTCATATATGAAACTGCCTTATCGCTACATAGCATACTATCGCAATGGCCAGTGGGAAGAAGGAACGTTAACGGAGGACGCTACGCTCCATATCTCTGAGTCGTCTCCTAGCCTTCACTATGGCCAGCAGGCTTTTGAAGGTCTGAAGGCTTATCGAACTAAGGACGGTAGTATTCAGCTTTTCCGTCCGGATAAAAATGCGGAGCGTTTACAGCTGACAGCTGATCGCTTGCTCATGCCGCAGGTTCCAACAGAAATGTTTGTGGATGCAGTTAAGCAGGTTGTCCGAGCTAATGAAGAATATGTTCCACCATACGGAACAGGCGGAACCCTTTATATTCGGCCTCTCTTGATTGGAGTCGGCGATATTATCGGAGTGAAGCCAGCTGAAGAATACATTTTCACTATTTTTGTAATGCCAGTCGGCAACTACTTCAAAGGCGGTCTGACTCCGACTAATTTCATTGTGTCAGATGACTATGACCGCGCTGCACCTCACGGAACTGGTGCGGCAAAAGTGGGTGGCAATTACGCTGCTAGCTTATTACCAGGAAAGATTGCTAAGGATAAGCATTTCTCTGATGTGATTTATCTGGATCCTGCCACCCATACCAAGATTGAAGAAGTGGGGTCGGCCAACTTTTTTGGTATCACCAAGGATAATGAGTTTGTAACACCGCTCAGTCCCTCAATCTTGCCATCCATCACCAAGTACTCTTTGCTTTATCTGGCGGAGCATAGACTAGGACTCAAACCGATTGAGGGCGATGTTCCACTGGCAGATTTGGGTAAATTCACTGAAGCGGGAGCTTGCGGAACAGCTGCAGTTATTTCTCCTATCGGAGGTATCCAGCACGGCGAAGATTTCCATGTCTTTTATAGCGAAACAGAAGTCGGCCCAGTCACTCGCAAGCTGTATGACGAATTGATTGGTATCCAGTTCGGTGATATAGAAGCGCCAGAAGGTTGGATTGTGAAAGTATAATCTAAAAGCTGTCCTTGATTGGGCAGTTTTTCTGTAATTCTAGCCCAAGATAGCTTGCGTAGTCAGCCTTTTTCGTGTACAATAGAAATTTGAAAGAGGTAAGTTATGAGTAAAAAAGACAAAAAGATTGAAATTCAAATCACAGACAGCAAAGTGAAAGTCGGAGCAGACCAATTTGACGGTTATCGTCTTGCTATTGGCAAGAAGGTTATTGGCGAGATTGCTGAACTAGATGGACAGTTTGCAATCATCAAAAATGGAAATGCTGAAAGTTTTTATAAAAAACTTGAAAGAGCTGTTGAAACTTTAATTGAAACCTATAATTTAAGCAAATAAGGGCTTGCATTTTCATTGTATCAATGTTATAATAGATAGCGTTGATTGTCGGAGAGATAGCGAAGAGGCTAAACGCGGCGGACTGTAAATCCGCTCCTTCGGGTTCGGGGGTTCGAATCCCTCTCTCTCCATTAGTGTTCATTGTGACGATGATAAAGTGACTTTTGTCAGCGCTCTTTTTGGGGTATAGCCAAGCGGTAAGGCAAGGGACTTTGACTCCCTCATGCGTTGGTTCGAATCCAGCTACCCCAGTTCTTAGGTAATAGATCTGATAAAATAATAAAATGTCTTTAGGTGTTTTATTTCTTTATAGGATGGAAATCGTTAACGATAGATCAATGTCATTTGCGGGTGCTTAGGAAAATAAATAAGTAGTATGTCAAGCGAAAGCTTGATTGTTGGAGGATTTTTTTAGATGAATGAATTTGAAGATTTGCTAAATAGTGTTAGCCAAGTTGAGCCAGGTGACGTCGTTACTGCTGAAGTATTGACTGTTGACGCTAACCAAGCTAATGTTGCAATCGCTGGAACTGGTGTCGAAGGTGTTTTGACTCTTCGTGAGTTGACAAACGACCGCGACGCTGATATCAACGACCTTGTAAAACCGGGTGAAACACTTGAATTGCTTGTTCTTCGTCAAGTAGTAGGTAAAGATACAGACACCGTAACTTACCTGGTATCTAAAAAACGTTTGGAAGCTCGCAAAGCTTGGGACAAATTGGTTGGTCGTGAAGAAGAAGTTGTCACTGTTAAGGGCACTCGTGCTGTTAAAGGTGGACTTTCAGTTGAGTTTGAAGGACTTCGTGGATTTATCCCTGCTTCAATGCTTGATACTCGTTTCGTTCGTAACACTGAGCGTTTTGTAGGTCAAGAGTTTGATGCTAAGATCAAAGAAGTAGATCCAAAAGAAAACCGCTTCATCCTTTCACGTCGTGAAGTTGTAGAAGCTGAAGCTGCAGCAGCACGTGCTGAAGTCTTTGGTAAGTTGAACGTTGGTGATATTGTAACTGGTAAAGTTGCTCGCATCACTAGCTTCGGTGCTTTCATTGACCTTGGCGGAGTTGACGGATTGGTTCACTTGACTGAATTGTCACATGAGCGCAACGTATCACCTAAGTCTGTTGTATCAGTTGGTGATGAAATCGAAGTGAAAGTTCTTGACTTGAACGAAGAAGAAGGACGCGTATCCCTCTCTCTTAAAGCAACAACACCTGGACCATGGGATGGCGTTGAGCAAAAACTTGCGGCAGGCGATGTGATTGAAGGAACTGTAAAACGTTTGACTGATTTCGGTGCTTTCGTTGAAGTATTGCCAGGAATTGATGGACTTGTTCACATTTCACAAATTTCTCACAAACGTGTTGAAAGCCCTAAGGATGCCCTTAAGGTTGGTCAAGAAGTGACTGTTAAGGTGCTTGAAGTGAATGCTGCTGATGAGCGTGTATCACTTTCTATCAAGGCTCTTGAAGAACGTCCAGCTCAAGAAGAAGGACAAAAAGATGAGAAACGTCAATCACGTCCTCGTCGTCCAAAACGTCAAGAAAAACGTGACTTTGAACTTCCAGAAACTCAAACTGGATTCTCAATGGCTGATTTGTTTGGCGATATTGAATTGTAATTAGATAAAAGAAGTTGAGATTTCTCAACTTCTTTTTCTGATTTTCACTTGTATTTTCAAAGAAAATCAGTTATAATGAATTAGTTGCCACCCTTAGTGTAATGGATATCACGCAAGATTCCGGTTCTTGAGATGGGAGTTCGATTCTCTCAGGGTGGATGATTTAAAATTGGACTCTTCGGAGTCTTTTTTTGCTCTTTCTTGGAGGAACATGCAATGACAGTAAAATTAATCGCTCATACCTTAATCGAGAAAGAGGGGAAGTATTTGCTTATCAAACGCTCTAAGATAAAGCGAGGCCTTCCTAATGTTTATCCATCTTATTGGGATATTCCAGGCGGAAGTGTAGAAGAGAATGAACTGCCTAGAGAGGCAACTCTACGTGAGGCTATGGAGGAGGTTAATCAAAAGATTCGGATTGATAAGGTTATCCATGAAGATAGTCAGTTTGATGCTAGCAAAGATACTGTTTTCACACGCTTAGTTTATGCGGGTAGAATTACGGAGCAGCGTGATATTATATTAGATCCAGAAGAGCACACAGACTTTGTCTGGATTACTTCTTTAAAAGACCTAGAGAAAGAGCTCATCGTACCTTATTTGCTTGAAATTTTTGCTAATAAATCCATTTAAAGCAACAAAAAAACATCCCCTTTTATCAGGAGATGTTTTTATAATTAGTTTTTAGATGCTTCTTGGAATTCAGGATTCTTCCATGCTTCATCAATAATTGCTTGCAATTCTTTAGCAGAAGCTTGCATTTTTTGAGTTTCAGCATCGTTCAGAGGGATGTTTACTGGACGTACGATACCGTGAGCACCAACGATAGCAGGCTGACCAATGAAGACATTTTCAACGCCATATTGGCCTTCTTGGAAGACTGACAACGGCAATACAGCATTTTCATCGTCAAGGATAGCTTTTGTGATACGAGCCAAGGCAACCGCGATACCGTAGTAAGTAGCACCTTTTTTGTTGATGATTGAGTATGCTGCGTCACGAACGGAGATGAAGAGATCAACCAAGTCTTGTTCGTTCAAGTCACGGTTAGCTTGCAACCATTGCTCCAATTTCACACCTGCAACGTTAGCATGTGACCAAACGGCAAACTCAGAGTCACCGTGCTCACCCATGATGTAGGCATGGACAGAACGAGCATCGATACCAATCTTTTCAGCAAGAGCTTGGCGGAAGCGAGCTGAGTCAAGTGAAGTACCTGAACCGATAACGCGTTCTTTAGGGAAGCCAGAGAATTTCCAAGTTGAGTAAGTTAAAACGTCTACTGGGTTAGCAGCAACAAGGAAGATACCGTCAAAGCCTGATTCAACGACTTGAGTTACGATAGATTTATTAATAGCTAAGTTTTTACCAACAAGGTCAAGTCGAGTTTCGCCTGGTTTTTGAGGTGCACCTGCAGTGATAACAACGAGGTCTGCATCCGCACAGTCTGCATAAGTAGCTGCGTAGATTTTCTTAGGTGAAGTGAAGGCAAGGGCATGACTAAGGTCTTCAGCATCACCGACAGCTTTTTCAAATAATTGAGGAATTTCAATGATACCAAGTTCTTGAGCAATACCTTGGGTTACAAGAGCAAATGCGTAAGATGAACCTACAGCACCGTCACCGACAAGGATGACTTTTTTATGTTGTTTAGTAGCAGTCATTTCTAAACATCTCCTTATTTTTTTAGGGAAGATTTCCCATACACATTCATTCTACCACTTTTGACATATTTTGTCACGGTCAACTTGTGTATCTAGCGATGTAAACGTTTTTACAAACGGTTCAAAATACTGAAAAATTAAAGAAAATGTGGTATAATATAGGATAGTTTAATATGAAAGAAAGGCATTTTTTAATGCAAGACAGAAACTTAGTAAATGTTAATCTGACTAGTGAAATGAAGACTAGTTTCATCGATTACGCAATGAGTGTTATCGTGGCTCGGGCACTTCCAGATGTTCGTGATGGTCTAAAGCCAGTTCACCGTCGGATTCTCTATGGTATGAATGAGCTGGGTGTGACGCCTGAGAAGCCTCACAAGAAATCAGCTCGTATCACAGGGGATGTCATGGGTAAGTATCACCCGCATGGTGACTCCTCTATTTATGAAGCGATGGTGCGGATGGCTCAATGGTGGAGCTATCGCTATATGCTCGTAGATGGCCATGGAAACTTCGGTTCTATGGACGGAGACGGAGCCGCTGCTCAACGTTATACAGAAGCACGTATGAGCAAGATTGCTCTGGAGATGCTTCGTGATATTAATAAAAACACTGTTGATTATATCGATAACTATGATGCCAGCGAGAGAGAGCCTGTAGTTCTTCCTGCTCGCTTCCCTAACTTACTTGTAAATGGAGCGACAGGGATTGCAGTTGGGATGGCGACTAATATCCCACCTCATAATCTTGGTGAGTCCATTGATGCAGTTAAGCTTGTCATGGACAATCCGGAAGCAACAACTCGCGACATCATGGAAGTCCTACCTGGACCAGATTTTCCAACAGGAGCACTGGTTATGGGCAAGTCTGGTATTCACCGGGCTTATGAAACAGGGAAGGGTTCGATTGTTCTTCGTTCTCGCACTGAAATTGAAGAAATGAAAAACGGCCGTGAGCGAATTGTCGTAACCGAGTTTCCATACATGGTTAATAAGACCAAGGTCCATGAGCATATTGTTCGTCTGGTACAGGAAAAACGTATTGACGGTATCACAGCTGTTCGTGACGAATCTAACCGTGAAGGGGTGCGTTTTGTCATTGAGGTACGTCGTGATGCCTCTGCTCATGTCATTCTAAATAACCTTTTCAAGCTGACTCAGATGCAGACCAACTTTAGCTTCAATATGCTAGCTATTCAAAATGGTGTGCCGAAGATTCTATCTTTGCGTGAGATTTTGTTGGCTTACATTGAGCACCAAAAAGAAGTGGTAACTCGACGGACTGCTTTCGATAAAGAAAAGGCAGAAGCTCGAGCTCACATCTTGGCTGGTTTGTTGATTGCACTGGATCACATTGATGAAGTGATTCGCATTATCCGTAATAGTGAGACAGACGCAGAAGCCCAAGCTGAATTGATGGCTAAGTTTGAGCTGTCTGAGCGCCAGAGTCAGGCTATCCTTGACATGCGTCTGCGTCGTCTGACTGGTTTGGAACGTGATAAGATTCAGTCAGAATACGACGAGCTGATTGCTTTGATTGCGGACTTGGCTGATATCTTGGCTAAGCCAGAGCGCGTTATCGCTATTATCAAGGAAGAGTTAGATGAGGTCAAACGTAAATTTGCGGATGACCGTCGAACCGAACTGATGGTGGGAGAAGTTCTTTCTCTTGAAGATGAAGATTTGATTGAGGAAGCGGATGTTTTGATTACCCTGTCTAATAAAGGCTATATCAAACGTCTGAATCAGGCTGAATTTACCGCTCAGAAACGTGGTGGCCGCGGTGTTCAAGGGACTGGTGTCAAAGACGATGACTTCGTCAAAGAGCTGGTTTCAACGAGTACTCACGATAGACTGCTCTTCTTTACCAATAAAGGCCGAGTTTATCGTCTCAAAGGATATGAAATCCCTGAGTACGGCCGGACAGCCAAAGGCTTGCCAGTAGTCAATCTCTTGAAACTGGATGAAGGAGAGACTATTCAGACTATTATTAATGTCCAGCAAGACCGCAGTGATGATTCCTATCTCTTCTTTACTACCCGTCATGGGGTAGTAAAACGGACCAGTGTGACAGAATTTGCTAATATTCGTCAGAACGGTCTTAAGGCTTTGAATTTGAAAGATGAAGACGAGTTAATCAATGTCTTTCTGACGGACGGCGCTGCAGACGTTATCATTGGTACTAAGTTTGGTTATTCTGTCCGCTTTAATGAGACAGCTGTCCGGAGCATGAGTCGTATAGCGACTGGTGTCCGCGGAGTCAATCTTCGGGATGGCGACCAGGTTGTTGGGGCTGGAGTGATTGCTGAGGGAGACGAAGTGCTTGTCATTACCGAAAAAGGCTATGGTAAGCGAACTCTTGCTAGCGAGTACCCAACCAAGGGCCGTGGCGGTAAAGGGATTAAAACAGCCAATATCACTGATAAGAACGGGCCTCTTGCTGGTCTGATGACAGTTACTGGCGAAGAAGATTTGATGATTATCACTAATACTGGTGTCATCATTCGGACCAGTGTGGCTAATATTTCTCAGACCGGTCGTTCAACCATGGGAGTTAAGGTCATGCGTCTGGACCAAAATGCTCAGATTGTCACCTTTACAAGCGTCGAAGCAGACGATAAAGAAGATGTAGCAGAGGAAGAAAACGAATCGTAAAAGAGGACCTCTATATGGTACAAGGAAAAAGAAGTCGAAAAAGAAAACAAAGAAGTAAAAGAAATATTTTTATCAATATTGTTGCGACATTATTAATTATTGTGGCCCTTGGCTTGATCTTTAATGCGCAAATCCGAAACATGATTATGGTTTGGCATACCAACCAATATCAGGTCAGCAAGGTTTCCAAAGACTCTATTAATAAAAATAAAAATGTTGAGACTAGTTTTGATTTTAATAAGGTAGAGTCACTTTCTACAGAAGCAGTTATCAATGCTCAGTGGAAAGCTCAGCAACTGCCTGTTATCGGAGGTATCTCAATTCCAGAAGTATCCATGAATTTGCCGATCTTCAAAGGACTAGATAATGCTGGATTGTATTATGGTGCTGGTACGATGAAAGAGACTCAGCAGATGGGGCAGGGAAATTATGCCTTGGCTAGCCACCATGTCTTTGGCATCACCGGGGCTAGTAACATGCTCTTTTCCCCACTGGATCGTGCTAAGGCTGGTATGAAAATCTATATCACCGATAAAGAGCAAGTCTATACTTATGTAATCACCAGTGTCGAAACGGTAACTCCAGATCGAACGGACCTGATTGAGGATACTGAAGGTGTTACAGAGATTACTTTGGTTACCTGTGAGGATGCCGCGGCAACCAACCGGACTATTGTCAAGGGAACATTAGAAGGTTCTGTCGAGTATGATAAGGCTCCTAAGGAAGTTCTTGAATCTTTCAGTAAGTCCTATAATCAAATGCAGATTTAAAGACAAAAAACTAAAAAAATTTCACTCCAAAGGTTAGGAAGAACGTTAACTTTTGGAGTGTTTTTTTATCTAAAATTTGTTCTGAATGAAAGATTTTTTGTATCAATTCTTGCTGATTTTAACTCTTTTTCCGAATTATAAGGTAAGGAGGTTTCTATGTATAGTATTTCATTTCAAGATGATATTAGCATAATGCCACGGGAGCGTTTAATGAGAGAAGGAGCTGAAAAACTCAGTAACCAGGAGCTCCTATCAATCTTTCTCAGGACAGGCAACAAAAAAGAAACTGTTTTTCAAGTTTCTCAAAGAATTTTATCATCTATTTCCAGTTTGAACGATCTTAAGTATTTAACTTTGCAGGAATTGCAGACTATTTCTGGAATCGGTCCGATTAAGGCTGTGGAGCTGCAGGCCATTATCGAATTAGGGCGTCGGATTAACCGAGCAGAGGTTCTGCAGAAAGAGCAGATTATGGGCAGTCAAAAATTAGCACAGAAGATGCAGCAAGAGCTAGGAGACATGAGGCAGGAGTGCTTGGTTGCTATTTATCTTAATAGTCAAAATCAAATCTTGCACCAGCAGACTATTTTCATGGGGACTGTAAGCAGAAGCATTGCTGAGCCGAGAGAAATTCTCCACTACGCTCTCAAGCACCTGGCGACATCTATTATACTGGTACACAATCATCCATCAGGCTCAGTCGTCCCTAGCAGAAACGATGATGAAGTGACCCAGCATATGAAAGAAGCTTGTGAGATGATGGGCTTGGTTCTTTTAGATCATTTGATTGTGTCCAAGTCCAACTACTATAGCTACCGAGAGGAGACAGATATGATATAATTTGATTTACTTGAATATAAAAAACTTCTATTCGTGTTGAAAAGAGGTTTTTCTAGGAATAGAGGATTTTAAAGAATATTGACAACATAATCAAACAGAGCTAAGTCTCCTTCTCTGGAGCCAAACAAGAACTCTGGGTGCCATTGGACGCCAAGGAAAGGACTGCCGTCAGTAGAAGTGATGGCTTCAATAATCTTATCGCGCGGATCATAGGCGATGACTTCTAGTCCGGCCGCTAAATCCTTGATACTTTGATGATGGAAAGAGTTGATTTCAGATGCAGGGCCATAGATTTCGTGCAGAATAGAGCCGTTCTTGGTCACCATGCTTTGAGTTGTGTACTCAGCAGAGCTGTCTTGCCAATGATCTTCAATGTCTTGATGAAGAGTACCACCCAGTGCGACATTATAAAGTTGGGTTCCGCGGCAGACAGTGAAGATTGGTTTATTTTGACGGCGGGCTTCCTTGATTAAAGCTAATTCAAAAATGTCCCGTTTGAGTAGATAATCATTGCTGTCAATGGCTTTTTCTTCTCCATAGAACTGGGGACATACATTCTGACCGCCTGTGATGATTAATTTGTCAACAATGGAAACATACTGTTTTGCCATTTCTTCATCACCAATTGGCAAAATCATTGGAATTCCGCCAACTTCTTTAACTCCCTCAACGAATCCTGTCGCCGTATAGCTCATATGGATGAAGTGATCGTCTGGGATTTCTCTTTCATTTCCGGTTATTCCAATAATTGGTTTACTCATTGAGTGTTAAATACCTCTTTCAAATTAATGTTCATTTTTTCTCATGAAGTAGAGCAGAGTCTGCAGTTCGCTAGTCAGGTCAACATACTGAACGACCACGTCCTTAGGTAGGGATAGATTTACTGGTGAAAAGCAGAGAATGCCCTTGACACCAGCCTGAACTAAGATTGATGCAACTTCTTGAGCTTTTACGCTAGGTACAGTTAGGATGGCAGTTTGCACATTTCCTGACTGTATTTTTTCTTTGATTTGGGAAATTCCATAGATAGGAATCCCATCGCTGGTTGTGCTGCCAACTTCTGGATGGTCATCTATGTCAAAAGCCATTACAACCTTCATTTTATTGCGCTCATGAAAACGATAGTGTAGCAGAGCACGTCCCATATTACCAACGCCAACAATCATGACATTGGTAATAGCATTGTCGTTTAAGAGGTCAGCAAAAAAGTTCATCAATTTCTTGACATCATAACCAAATCCTCTGCGGCCAAGTTCACCGAAATAAGAAAAATCTCGTCTGACGGTAGCAGAGTCAATACCAATGGCTTCTGCAATTTGCTTGGAGTTTGCTTTTTCAATCTTCTCAGCATTAAACCGTTTAAAAATACGATAGTAGAGCGACAGTCTCTTAGCAGTTGCTCGGGGAATTGTAGTATTTTTTTCAGTTTTCACAAAATCACAACCTTTCTAATTCTATTTTATAGGAAGTTTGTGAAAAAATCAACTAATTAAGGATGTTTGATTTATAAAAAAGAAAATTAGTAATTGCTGGGAATAGTAGCGTTGAAAAACTTAGTCCTGGTAGGGAGTCAAGTCTAACTGGTACATCTGGCGATACAAGTCCCCAATTAGCCCTGTAAAAGGCAGTTGGTGCTCATTGTAAGTTATGGAAAGTACTTTGAGAGAGTCAGGAACTGTGACGCAGCCAGAGAAGGCTAGAAGAAATTCGTCGAAGTCTTCATAGGTAAGTGTTCGTTTCACCTTATATGAGTCCAAATAGGTCAGTTCAACCATCGTTAATCCTTTCTTTGAGTTCGATTAGTCATTTGATATTTTCAAGCGTTCTAAGTAGGAGTCAAGCTTGTTTGGTCTTTTAAAGAGTCTAAACCAAAAAAGCAAAATTGCGAGAATCTTGCTTATTGTGGTGTCTTTTCAAAAATATTTCTTTCAACCAAGCTATCCATCAAGAAATAAAATTTTTGCTGGATAATGTGATTGTCTTCTGATTTGAAAATATTGACCAAGCGCAGGCCTGATTTTTCAGTGATGTTGATTTTGAAACCATTTAAATCTTTATTGACAATTATTTTCAGCAGAAAACCATTTCCGCTGTTGGGAACAGATTCCAGCAGACGAGAGAGTTCGTAGTTGCCAACCTTGCTTTCAGCGAATGTATTGTCGCGCAAGGTAAATTTCTTGACATTTGGGTGAAGTGAATAGGTATATTCACAGTTTGCTAAGCTAACAGATGTTTGAAAGGCCATCTTATCCTCCTAAAATTTCTTTTAATTTCTTTGTAAATGATTGAATCTCTTGCAGAGTCGTCTGGTCCGAAGTACTGATCCGAATGGACTCATACAAGCGGTTGGAATCCTTGCCATACATAGCTTGCAAGACATGACTGGGTTGTATAGCTCCGGCCGTGCAGGCTGAGCCTGTTGAAATGGAAAAGCCATTTAAATCCATTTGAAGTAGAAGCAGGTCATTTTTTTGATTGGGAAATCCCAAATTGATGACGTAAGGCAAGCTGGGCTGACTTTCATTTAAGTAAAAGTCAATGTCCGATAAGTCAGCAAGTAAGCTGTTTTTTAAGTCTTGCGCATGCTCTAGATTTCCCTCTAGATGTTCCATGCTCTCTGACAGAGCCGCCGCCATGCCTGTGATAGAGATTAGATTTTCAGTTCCAGCCCGGTGCTTTTCTTCCTGGTCACCACCGTGCATGAAATTGTCAAAATCCATCTTCTTGGCATAAAGGAAGCCAACACCTTTGGGACCATGAAACTTATGCGCTGAAGCAGATAGAAAGTCAATCCCTAGCTCGTCTGGGTAGATGGGAAGTTTACCAATTGCTTGAACGGCATCAACGTGAAAAGCAGCAGGATGTTCTTGCAGTAATTCACCAATTTCCTTAATAGGAAGGACAGCACCCGTCTCGTTATTAACCGCCATGACGGACACAAGAATAGTGTCAGGTCTAAGTGCCTTTTTAATATCCTCCGCTCGAATCTGACCATCCACCGGCTGAACAAAAGTAGCTTCAAAGCCGAATTTGTCTACTAAGTACTCCACCACTTCTAAGACAGCATGGTGTTCAATAGCAGTGGTCACAATATGCTTTCCTCGGTTCTGGTGACGAAGGGCATAGCCTTTGATAGCAGTATTATTGCTTTCAGTGCCGCCTGAAGTAAAAAGAATCTTATTGCTTTGAGTATGCAGGGCTTGAGCAATATCTTCACGCGCCTGTCTAAGGAGTTTACTAGCTTCTCGACCATGGCTATGCGTACTGGAAGGATTTCCGAAGACAGTCATAGTTTTGGTCATTACTTGAATTGCAGCGGGCGACAAAGCAGTTGTAGCGGCATTATCTAAATAAATCACTCCGATTACCTTATTTCTTTTGATAGGCAAAGAGTGGGCTGACTGGTTTTCTTTCTTGGATGCGGACAATGGCATCACCAATCAGTTCACTTGCTGTAATGTAGTGGAGATTCTTAGGTGTTTTTTCTTTGGTATCAACAGAGTCAGTTACAAGAATTTCCCTGATAGGAGAATTATCTAGCAATTCCGCAGCTTTATCCGCAAAGAGACCATGACTGGATACAGCATAGATTTCGACTGCGCCTTCGCGACAGACAATTTTAGCTGCTTCAGAGAAAGTCCGACCGGTATTTAAAATGTCGTCAATAAGAATAGCTTTCTTGCCCTCGACATCTCCAATGATATATCCCTCAGAGCGACCCGCCTCATCTTCGCCATAGTCAATGATAGCGATAGGAGCATCCAGATATTCAGCCAGATTGCGGGCGCGTTTTACACCAGAGTTTTTAGGGCTGACGACAACGACATCATCGCCAGTAAGCCCCATGTTGCAGTAGTGTTTGGCAAAGAGTGGGATAGTGAAGAGGTTATCAACTGGGATATCAAAGAATCCTTGAACCTGCACGGCATGAAGATCCAGAGAAATCACACGATCTACTCCAGCTCCAACAAGCATGTTGGCAACCAGTTTAGCTGTGATTGGCTCGCGAGGAGCAGCAGTCCGATCCTGACGGGCATATCCAAAATAAGGCATCACAACATTAATCGTATTGGCACTGGCACGCTTGCAGGCATCCACCATAATCAAGAGCTCCATCAAGTGATTATTGACAGGGAAGCTAGTAGACTGAATGATGTAAATATCATAGCCACGAACGCTTTCTTCAATGTTAATCTGAATCTCGCCGTCCGAGAATTGGCGGGAGGAAAGTTTTCCCAAAGGAACCCCAGCAGCCTCAGCGATTTTTTCAGCTATGGAATGATTGGAATTGAGGGAAAAAAGCTTCATATTTTTTTTATCTGACATGAGTTGGACCGTCCTCTTTTTGTCTCATTTCTATATCTAATGCTCCATGAAATTTATATTTCAATAGGCTTTAGATTGCTACCTTTTATTTTACCAAAAAAATTAGATTATTTCAGCTATTTTGTGGTCGTTGATTTACAAGTTTTCAGAAAATCTTGCTATCTTGCTCTTACCAGGTTTGTAGTCGATGTTATGTAGTTTTAGGAAGTTGAGGAAATTTTCTTTTCCTTTTTCGAAATCTTCAACTTCGACTTCGAGTTCGAAGTCTGTTTTGCCCAAGTAGTGACTCTCGTCCAGAGCAAGGAGGCCAATTTCGTCTTCCTTTTCATAGCGGATAGTCTCTAGAGAGCCAAGAATCTTCAAGTCTTGGATAGGAATTTCTTTTTGAAGCAGTGTTTCTAAAATCTCTCCCGTAGGAAATTCATTGTTCTGCAAAATATTTTCAGTTTCTTCTGGTGTCAGGTTCTGATTAAGTTCCAAGGCTCCGACTTCTTGAGGAATCTTGAGCGTCAGCTCAGCTTCGCTATGGTTAAAAGTTCGTACTCGAAAAGCCATATGGGCGTGTCGGATACTTTGCTGATCTGAATCGATGTAGTGGTTGGTTTGGCTAATAGGCGAAATATCAGCAAAAAACTGGAGCAGACGGTCGTGCTCTTCTTTTGTCAGCATGGTTTTGAATTCAATTTCTAAGTGATTCATTTTCATATCCTTTTCTTTTTTTTGAAAGCGATTTATGTTATAATAACAGTTGTGTTTATTTTATACAAAAAATAATGATATGACAAGGTAAGTGTATGACAATAGAATGGGAAGAGTTTTTAGACCCCTATATTCAAGCTGTTGGAGAGCTGAAAATTAAGTTACGTGGGGTGCGAAAGCAATACCGCAAGCAGCAACGCCATTCTCCGATTGAGTTTGTGACCGGACGCGTCAAGCCGATTGAGAGCATTAAAGAAAAGATGGTTCTGCGAGGCATTCGAGAGGAAAATATCGAGCAGGAGATGCAGGATATCGCTGGCTTACGGGTCATGGTACAGTTTGTTGATGATGTGGATGAAGTTTTAGAAGTCCTGCGAAACCGGACTGATATGCGCATTGTGCAGGAGCGGGATTATATTAAAAACAAAAAAGCCAGTGGCTATCGGAGCTACCATGTGATTATAGAGTATCCAGTTGATACGATTAATGGTCATAGGCTTATTCTGGCTGAGATTCAGATTCGCACCCTTTCGATGAATTTTTGGGCTACGATTGAGCATTCTTTAAATTACAAGTATAAAGGAGAATTTCCCGAGGAGATCAAGTGTCGCTTGGAAACGACAGCTAATCTTGCTTATCAGCTGGATGAGGAGATGGGAGAAATCCGTGACGCTATCCAGGAGGCGCAGGCTCTCTTTGATCCTCTTCACCGCAAGTTAAATGACGGTGTGGGAAATAGTGATGATACAGATGAAGAATACAGATAAAAAAATAGCGATTATCCGCAATCGGAAAAGACAGAGTGAACAAGTCTATCAGGATTTGAAGCAGAAGCTTAAACAGAATGGCTTTATTTTAACTCCTAAGAATCCCGACATCGTGATTTCGGTGGGTGGTGACGGCATGCTGCTATCAGCTTTTCATATGTATGAAGAACAGCTGGATCGGGTCCGCTTTGTCGGTGTGCATACAGGGCATCTCGGCTTTTATACAGACTACCGTGATTTTGAATTGGATAAGCTTGTCGAAAACCTTAAATTGGATACGGGTGCTCAGGTTTCTTATCCAATTTTAAATGTCAAAATTACTTTTGAAAATGGTGATACACGCATCATTCGTGCTTTGAACGAAGCAACAATCAAGCGCTCGGATCGGACTATGGTAGCCGATGTCATTATCAATCGGGTTCATTTCGAGCGTTTCCGAGGAGATGGGATTTCCGTTTCTACTCCGACGGGAAGTACAGCCTATAATAAATCTCTGGGTGGAGCGGTATTGCATCCGACCATTGAAGCCTTGCAAGTAACAGAAATTGCCAGTCTCAACAATCGGGTTTATCGGACGTTGGGCTCGTCGGTCATTGTTCCCAAAAAGGATAAGATTGAGTTAGTGCCGACCCGCAGTGACTATCACACTATCGCGGTTGATAATCAGACTTTCTCTTTCAAAAATATTGTCCGTATTGAGTATCAGATTGACAATCATAAGATACATTTTGTGGCTTCGCCAAGCCATACCAGCTTTTGGAATCGTGTCAGAGACTCCTTTATTGGAGAGTGCCAGGAATGAGGTTTGAGTTTATTGCTGATGAACATGTTAAGGTAAAGACCTTTTTGAAGCGGCACGAAGTTTCCAAAAGCCTCTTGGCTAAGATAAAATTTTCCGGAGGGAACATTCTTGTCAACCATCAGCCTCAGAACGCTATTTATCTCTTGGATATTGGCGATAGGGTGGCGATTGACATCCCGTCTGAAAAGGGATTTGAGAGTCTGAAGGCTGTTGATAAGGACTTGTCTGTCATTTACGAAGATGAACATTTTTTGGTTTTGGATAAGCTGGCAGGGGTGGCTAGTATTCCCAGTGTTAACCATTCCAACACTATGGCTAATTTCGTCAAGGCTTACTATATTCGTCAGGGATATGAAAACCAGCAGGTGCATATCGTGACTCGCCTGGATAAGGATACAAGTGGGCTCATGCTCTTTGCCAAGCATGGCTATGCTCATGCCAGATTGGACAAGCAGCTGCAGAAGAAGCTGATAGAAAAGCGCTATTACGCTCTAGTTCGGGGGACTGGTGACTTAGAAGAGCAAGGTGAGATTATTGCTCCGATTGGGCGCAACCCTGAGAGTATCATTACGAGGCTCGTGACAAAGGATGGCAAGTACGCCCATACCAGCTACAAGGTCATAGAGCGATTTGGAGATGTCTATTTGGTGGATATTCATCTACATACTGGGAGGACTCATCAAATCCGTGTTCACTTTTCACACATCAGTTTTCCACTTTTGGGTGACGACCTTTATGGAGGGAGTTTGGAACACGGAATAGAGCGCCAGGCTTTACACTGTCATTCTTTGAAATTTTATAATCCTTTTAGTGGTCAAGAAGTTGAGCGTGCCAGTCCTTTGCCAGAAGATTTTAAACAAGTTATTGAGAAATTAAAAGATTAAGAGATAAAGGAGTTTTAAGAAACATGAAAATTTTTGACTCAATTCGTGAAGCCTTGAAGGATAAGGAAGTAAAGATTGTCTTGCCAGAGGGTGAGGAGCCACGGATTTTGCAAGCAACTAAACGCTTGGTAAAAGAAACCAGTATTACACCAGTTCTTTTGGGTAATCCTGATAAAATCCGTATTTATCTAGAAATTGAAGGAATAAAAGAAGGGTATCAGGTTATTGATCCTTCAAACTGTTCTTGCTTTGAGGAAATGGTAGAAGCTTTTGTTGAGCGTCGTAAAGGGAAAATCACAGCAGACGAAGCACGCCAGTTGCTCAAAGAAGACGTCAACTACTTTGGTGTCATGTTGGTTTATCTTGGTAAAGTCCAAGGAATGGTATCTGGCGCGATTCACTCCACTGCAGCGACTGTTCGGCCGGCTCTACAAATTATCAAGACTCTGCCTTGGGTTTCTCGCACTTCCGGAGCCTTCCTTATGGTGCGTGATGACGAACGCTACATTTTCAGTGACTGTGCCATCAATATCGATCCAGATGCCAATATCTTGGCAGAGATTGCTGTTAACTCAGCCCTAACAGCGCAGATTTTCGGTATCGATCCTAAAGTTGCTATGCTCAGTTATTCGACCAAAGGATCTGGATTCGGTGAAAAGGTTGATAAGGTAGTGGAAGCGACTAAGCTGGCTCAGGAAATGCGTCCAGACTTGGCTATCGATGGTGAATTGCAGTTTGATGCAGCTTTCGTTCCTGCAACTGCAGAGTTGAAAGCACCTGGCAGCCCTGTGGCTGGTCAAGCGACTGTCTTTGTCTTCCCAAGTATCGAGGCTGGTAATATCAGCTACAAGATGGCAGAGCGTTTGGGTGGCTTTTCAGCGGTAGGACCTATCCTGCAGGGGCTTAACCATCCAGTTAATGACCTTTCCCGAGGATGTAATGCGGATGATGTTTATAAGCTGACTTTGATTACAGCCAGTCAGGCTGTCGGCCATTATTAAACGATAGGAAATGTTTGGAGGGCGTAAGCTCTCCTATTTTTCTTTTCTTATGCTATACTAGATTTATGTTAGATTTGAAAGAATACGGAATTGAAATGTGGGAGGCAGATAAAATTGCCTCTTTTCGCGAGAAATTATTAACTTGGTATGATGAAAACAAACGTGACCTGCCTTGGCGCAGAACAAATAATCCTTATCATATCTGGGTTTCTGAGATTATGCTGCAGCAGACTCGGGTGGATACGGTGATTCCTTACTATGAACGTTTTCTTGACTGGTTCCCGACTGTAGCTGATTTAGCTCAGGCGCCAGAGGATAGATTGCTCAAGGCTTGGCAAGGGTTGGGCTATTATTCGCGGGTGCGAAATATGCAAAAAGCAGCCCAGCAGATAATGACGGATTTCGCTGGAAAATTTCCTGATAGCTATGAAGAAATTGCTAGCCTTAAAGGGATTGGGCCTTATACGGCTGGTGCCATTGCTAGTATTGCCTTTGGCCTAGCTGAACCTGCGGTGGATGGCAATGTCATGCGGGTCCTGAGTCGCTTGTTTGAAGTTGATTTAGATATTGGCCAACCTAGCAATCGGAAGGTCTTTCAGGCTACGATGGAGATTCTGATTGATCCAGACAGACCCGGAGATTTCAATCAAGCACTGATGGATCTGGGGTCAGATATCGAAGCTCCTGTTAATCCTCATCCAGAAGACAGTCCTGTAAAGGAGTTCAGCGCAGCCTATTTGAACGGAACTATGGATAAATATCCAATCAAAGCCCCTAAAAAGAAGCCAGTTCCGGTCTATTTGCAGGGCTTGATTATTGAAAATGAACAGGGAGAATTCTTGCTTGAAAAGAATGAGGCTGCTGGCTTGTTATCAGGTTTTTGGCATTTTCCCTTGATTGAAATTGAGGAGTTTCAAACTGAAAATCAGATGTTTCTCTTTGAAGTGGCTGAAAATCAGCCCAGTCTGGACTTGTCTCCTCAAGAAAGCTTTGAGCAGGATTATGATTTGATTGTTGATTGGCAGCAGCAGTCCTTCTCAAATGTACAGCATGTTTTCAGTCATCGCAAGTGGCATATCCAGCTGGCTTACGGACGAGTTAAAGATAGTCAGCACGCAGCTGAGGGAGAGGTCTTGTGGCTTGATCCGGAAGACTTTGGCAATTACCCCTTTGCCAAACCCCAGCAGAAGATGTGGGAGGCTTTTCAGGAAGCTAGAAATAAGTAAAAAAATCTGAGGCAAAAAGAGTCTCAGATTTTTGAATTGAATCAATTTTATAAGTTTGCAAAAGCTTTAATCTCATCAGCAGTCATAGAAGAATCACACCGAACAGATACTTGGCCGTCTTGAACATGAACAAAACCAGGGACCGTCGGAATGCTGTATTCAGAGCGGAAGGCTTGCAGTTTCTCTAATTCGCTGGCTTCTTCGCTATTGATAAAGAAAATATGCGTCTTAGTATCAGCGACCACGCCAGCGAGAGTAGCAGCGAATTTACGGCAGTAGGGGCAACTTTTGCGACCAACGAAGAAAGTTGCTGTCTCTTTGTCAGCAATAGCTTGACGAGCACGGTCTACAGTTGTGACTTCCAAGTCTTTAATATTTTGAGCAAATTGTTCCATAAATAATCCTCATTTCTTTTGATAAAACTAGTATGCCATAAAGTTTCTAAAATTGCTTAGATTTGATACGAAAAAAAGATGAGATTGGTTCGTCTCATCTTTTATAATTTCTTATTTTACAAAAGCATTGATTTCAGCTTCGATGTTGGCAATTTTAGCTTGTGAATCTTCGTTGCTGTCACCAACCACTGCAATGTAGAACTTGATTTTTGGTTCAGTACCAGAAGGGCGAACTGCAATCCAAGAACCATCCGCAAGTGTGTATTTCAAAACATCACTTGGAGGAGTAGTTAAGGCAGTAACAGTACCATCAGCAGCCGTAGAAGTTTGCGCTTTGAAGTCTTCTGTAACAGTGATAGTTGTTGAGTTAAATTCTTTCGGACCGTTATCACGGAATTTAGCCATGATTGCTTTGATTTGCTCAGCGCCGTCTACACCTGAAAGAGTCACAGAGATGGTCTTTTCAGCATAGTATCCGTACTCTTTGTAGATTTCTTCGATACCGTCAGCCAGAGTTAAGCCGCGAGAACGGTAGTAGGCGGCAAGTTCAGCAACAACCAAAACAGCTTGGATAGCGTCTTTATCACGTACAAATGGCTTGATCAGATAGCCGAAGCTTTCTTCAAATCCCATCATGTAGGTGTGATTGTGCTTTTCTTCGAATTCTTGAATCTTTTCAGCGATAAATTTGAAACCTGTCAAGACATTGAACATGGTTGCACCGTAGCTTTCAGCAATCTTAGTAACCAAGTCAGTAGAAACGATAGACTTGCAGAGAGCAGCGTTAGCTGGCAGAGTTCCAGCGTTCTTATGAGCTTCCAAGATGTATTTAGCCATGATAGCTCCGATTTGGTTACCTGAAAGATTGAGATAGCTACCGTCTTTTTGTAGAACTTCTACACCGACACGGTCAGCATCTGGGTCAGTTGCAACCAAGACATCTGCACCAACCTTACGGCCTAATTCCTCAGCCAAGGAAAAGGCTGCTTGGCTTTCAGGGTTTGGAGACTTAACAGTAGAGAAGTCAGGATCAGCTACAGCTTGAGCTTCAACAACTTCTACAGAATCAAATCCAGCTTGAGCCAAAGCGCGACGAGCCAACATTTCACCAGTACCGTGCAGAGGAGTGTAGACAATCTTCATGTCCTTACCGTATTCATCAATCAGTTTTTGGTTGATATTGACATCTTTAACTTCCTTGAGGTATTCAGCATCAATAGCATCGCCAATCACTTCAATCAAGCCAGAAGCTTTTTCAGCTTCAACATCAGCGACCTCAATAGCAAAAGGATTTTCAATAGCACGGATGTAGTCAGTCAATGCATCCGCATCATGCGGAGGCATTTGTCCGCCGTCTTCACCATATACCTTGTAGCCATTAAATGGAGCAGGGTTGTGGCTGGCTGTAATCATGATACCAGCAAAAGTTCCTAAATGACGTACCGCAAATGAAAGTTCTGGAGTTGGGCGCAGACTTTCAAAGACATAGGACTTGATGCCGTGCTTAGCTAAAACAGCAGCAGATTCAAAGGCAAATTCTGGTGAGAAATGACGGGAGTCGTAAGCAATCGCGACACCGCGTTTTTTGAACTCATCACCTTTTTCTTCAATCAAGCGAGCCAAACCTTCAGTTGCCTGACGGACAACATAAATATTAATACGGTTGGTACCAGCGCCTATCAAACCACGCATACCAGCAGTACCAAACTCAAGATTGGTGTAAAAGGCATCTTCCTTAGTTTTTTCGTCCATACTGTTCAAGTCTTGACGAAGATAGTCAGGAAGTTCAGCATAATCAAGCCATTTTTTGAAGTTATCTTGATAAGTCATAGGTGGAGTCTCCTTTATTTTTGAAATGAAGAGATGGAAATTTTAGTAAAAAATCCTGCTCTTAAATTTTCTTAATCGCTTTCATTGTAGCATATTTTCATTAATTTTGAAAGAGGTTACCTAGAAAACGATGAAATACTTTTCAAGCTATCGTTTCAAGGATTTCAGAATATTAGAGCAGAATTGCAGTATAAAAAAGACCAAAGCAAGGCTTGGTCCAGAAAACTAACTCATCATCATTTTTTGGCTTTTTCAAGCGCAGGAATGATAGTTGCTGTCAAAATCGCAGAAATGATTAACTCGGCAATGGAATTAGCTGATAAAATCACAGCCAGAAGTGCTTTGATATCTCCTTGGTATACATTTGCAAAGAGAAAGAAGATGCCCCCCAAGACGAAGATAGTATTGGTGGCAGAACCAACGGAGCCTGCTACAATCAAGCCGGCTTTATTTTTCATTGCTTTATATACGAAATAAGGAGTGATACCGATGAGAATGCGAGGCACCATGGCAACAAGAAGCGAAGAAAGGCTTCCATTTGGCACAAAAGGGCTAAAGAGATAGCTAGTTGGTAATAGAACTAAGGTATTAGTGATAACACTGATACATCCCATAAGGCCACCTAGAACAGCTCCGACTTTAGGGCCATAGAGGATACTGGCGATAATCACTGGAATGTGAATAATCGTAGGTTTAATCGGTACTGGAAGTAAGTTGAAAATAACCGAGCTGAGCAGGTGCAGTACCAACATAATGGCAAAGAAAATAGCAATTTGAGCAATTTTAGATTGTTTTTTCATAAATAAGTTCCTTTACTGTATCAATAATTGTATCAATTTCAGCTAGAGCACCTGTCCCCTGATCGCCACAGGCTAGAACAGCTTCGCGCGGTTGGATAATCATCCATCCAAAACGCTGTAGACGCTCCAAATTGTGCTGAGTTAGTGGATTTTCAAACATCTTAGTGTTCATAGCTGGAGCCAAAACTCTCTTCGTATGAGGCGGCAGAGCCAGAGCAGTAGCTGTAACCATATTATCAGCTAAACCGTTGGCTAGTTTAGCGATGGTATTGGCTGTTGCTGGCGCTAGCAAAAAGAGGTCAGACTCTTTAGCGATGTCAATGTGATTGACCTTGCTAGGGTCAGGTTCTTGCATAATATCAATTGCAACCGGCCTTTGCGACAAGACTTGCAGGGTCAGCGGTGTGATAAATTCTGTCGCTGCCTCTGTCATGAGGACAGCAACTTCAAAGTTCTCTTTCTTTAGACGGCTAGTGATGTCAGCAGCCTTGTAAGCTGATATGCTGCCACTGACCGCTAAGGTAATCTGTGTCATCATTTACCTCCTTATGGACTATGGATATGCAGGTAGAGGAGCTGAGCAATTTCTTCTTTGGATTGAGCTCGGGTTACAGTATCATTTCCGACAAGATAGGCTTTGTGCACATGGTTAGAAATATCTGTCAAATCATTGGCGACAATGATTTCTGCCTGATTTTTTATGAGGCTGGTCCTTGCTGTTTCAAGCAACTCTTCCTTAGAAACGTCAACTAGAAGTTTGAAGCCAATCAAACGAATGTTTGGATTCCATTTTTTTACCAAGCTGATGATTTTTGGAGTCTTTTTGAGAAAAAGGACTTGAACATCATCCTGAGAAGAAATTTTGCTTTCTGAGTTAGTCTTATTCAAAAATTCAGTCATGTCAGGGCTAGCCGCTACAGCTTCCAAACCAGTCATGTAGACGGGAGTATAGTCAGAAACAGCCATTGCATGAATCAATACATCATGTGTGTGAATGAGCGGCTCCAAGCTTTCAAGCAGTTCTGCAACATTTTCAATCTGTACAATGGTAAGATTGGGATGAGCTGCCGGGCGGACAGCCTTGGGAGTCGTCACCAGAGTCACCTGATCGCCCTTGTCTAGGGAAGTTTCAGCTATAATTTTCCCTAGCCGGCCCGTCGAATGATTGGTAATAGAGCGGACACGGTCGATTTTCTCGCTGGTCCCGCCAGAAGTAATCAATATGTTCATAGCACTATTTTACAAGAAAAAAGAAATTTAGTAAAATAATTCTAATTGCAGAGTGTCACAGCGGAAAATAATTCTCTAAAATCTTATATTTCAGAGGACAGGAATTTTCCAACTTTCCTTTTTCCCGAACATTAAAATCTATTTAGAGCTTAATCATGTAGATTTTGCTCTTTTTTGTTATAATCTTTATATTAATTGATAGAGGAGTTCTTGATGAAAACAGATATTGAAATTGCTCAAAGTGTTGAATTGCAGCCTATTGTTGATGTGGTGAAAAAAGTCGGCATCGACTATGATGACTTGGAACTATATGGTAAATATAAGGCCAAGCTCAGCTTTGATAAGATTCGTGAGGTTGAAAAAAATCCTGTTGGCAAACTGATTTTGGTAACAGCGATTAATCCAACTCCTGCTGGGGAAGGTAAGTCTACCATTACCATTGGACTAGCTGATGCGCTCAATAAAATTGGCAAGAAAACTATGATTGCCATTCGCGAACCATCTCTGGGTCCTGTGATGGGGATTAAAGGAGGAGCAGCTGGCGGCGGTCACGCGCAGGTCCTACCCATGGAAGATATCAACTTGCATTTTACTGGAGACATGCACGCAATTACGACAGCTAACAACGCCCTGTCAGCTCTTATTGATAATCATTTACATCAAGGAAATGCCCTGGGAATCGATCAGCGCCGCATTATCTGGAAGCGGGTTGTTGACCTGAATGACCGAGCTCTGCGCCATGTGACTGTTGGCTTAGGAAGTCCAGTTAACGGTATTCCACGCGAAGATGGTTTTGATATTACGGTTGCTTCTGAAATTATGGCGATTCTTTGCCTAGCCACTGATATTGAAGATTTGAAAAAGCGCTTGGCTAACATTGTCATCGGTTATCGCTATGACCGCACGCCTGTCTATGTTCGTGACCTTGAGGTAGAAGGAGCCTTGGCATTAGTCTTGAAAGATGCGATTAAGCCGAATCTAGTTCAGACTATTTACGGGACACCAGCCTTTGTTCATGGCGGGCCTTTTGCCAATATCGCCCACGGATGTAATTCTGTCTTAGCGACTAGCACAGCGCTGCGCTTGGCTGATTATACGGTGACTGAAGCAGGGTTTGGTGCGGACCTTGGAGCTGAAAAATTCTTAGATATTAAAACTCCAAACTTACCAACTTCTCCAGATGCAGTCGTAATTGTCGCAACCTTGCGAGCCCTCAAGATGAATGGCGGTGTTGCTAAGGATGAACTTACAGAAGAAAATGTCGAGGCGGTCAGAGCTGGATTTGCTAATCTCAAACGTCACGTTGAAAATATCCGCAAGTTCGGTATTCCAGCGGTAGTAGCCATCAATGAATTTGTTTCAGATACGGAGGCTGAAATTACTGCGCTTAAGGAACTTTGTGCAGAAATCAATGTGCCAGTTGAGCTAGCCAGTGTATGGGCTGATGGCGCTGAAGGTGGTGTTGCTTTGGCTGATACTGTAGTCAAAACCATTGATGAAGAACCTGCTCATTACACTCGTCTCTATGACAACGACCTCTCTATTGAAGAAAAAATCGAGAAGATTGTCAGAGAAATCTATCGTGGTTCAAAGGTAAACTTTGAGAAAAAAGCGCAGACTCAAATTCGAGAAATTGTCAAAAACGGCTGGGACAAGCTGCCAATCTGCATGGCTAAAACACAGTATAGCTTCTCAGACAATCCTGCTGCTTTGGGCGCGCCAGAAAACTTTGAAATTACCATTCGTGAATTGGTACCAAAACTTGGGGCAGGCTTTATCGTGGCTCTGACAGGAGATGTCATGACCATGCCAGGTTTGCCAAAACGCCCAGCTGCACTCAATATGGATGTGGCAGCAGACGGCACAGCGATTGGTCTATTTTGATCTTGGTTTAAAAGGCTCTTTACGAGCCTTTTTTGGTATAATAGTGGAAATACTGAGAATAGACTACGGAGTTAACATGAACATTAGATTAGCAACACCATCAGACGCTGCGACCTTGCTTGCTATTTATGCGCCTTATGTAGAGAATACAGCCATCACTTTTGAATATGAAGTACCGACTATTGAGGATTTTGCAAATAGGATTGAGAAAACATTGGAAAAATATCCTTATCTCGTAGCGGAAGAAGACGGTTTAATTTTAGGCTATGCCTATGCTTCGACTTATTATGCGCGTGCAGCCTATGATTGGGCGGTGGAATTATCTGTCTATGTCAGTCAAGATGCTAGAGGAAAAGGAGTCGGCAGTAAGCTTTATGATGAACTTGAAGACCTGTTAGATCAGATGGGATATATGCATTTTCTAGCCTGTATTTCTCTGCCTAACGAAGATAGCATTGCTTTTCATACTAAGCGAGGTTATCAGCAAGTAGCACATTTCCCTAAAATTGGCTATAAATTTAACCGTTGGCATGACATTGTTTGGCTACAAAAATCCTTAGAAAAGCATGTTGGATCCATCAAACTTTTAAAAGAAATGGAGTGGAAATGATGAAAAAGAAACATTTATTAATAACTCTTCTAAGCATTACCCTTTTGACCTTGACCGGTTGTCAGTCCGTTGAAAATTGGTTTAAAAATGCCAAGGAGGAATGGATTGGCTTAGAGATGACGGTTCGCACCTATGATGAAAATTCTCAGCTCATTGACCAAATGTCGGGCAAGTCTCTATCCATCTCGCGTAACGAGGAGTTTGACTCAGTTGATGAGGAAGGAAAGTCCAAGGAAGACTCATCTGTGCTCAAAATCACCTTGGGTAAGTATGAGATTGACCATGTGGGCTCTTCCTTAATTGCAGAAGAAAAAGGCTTGAAAGATGTGTTTGCTCAATATCAAAAGACTGCAGATGTTGAGGAGAGTAGCCATTCAGTTCCCGTTTTGAATCGCATGATTTCAGCTTTTAAAAACGACTTTACCGGAAAGAAAAAGGTTATTCTGATTCGATCTCAAAACGGGACTCCTCTGGCAGCATATGCTGGCGACCGGGTCTCTCTAGATAAATCCGATGCTCCTAAAACTTCTGAATTGCTGATTGACGGCAAGCGCCTCGTGATTTACCGCTGCGACTACACTATTTATGACCGTGAATTGCTGGAGTAAGTTATGGATGTAGAAGAATTACTTGAAAATCTGAAAGCAGTAGCTAACCCTGACGATGCGGGAGCTATGAAAGCCTATATGAAAAATAAATTTGAGTTTCTAGGAGTCAAGACTCCGGCCAGACGGAAGCTCACAAAGGCTTTTTTCAAACAGCAGACTGACTCCATCATTGACTGGAATTTTATAAATGAAGCTTGGAATAATCCCTATCGAGAACTTCAGTACACTGTGCTAGATTATCTGGAGATTCGCAAGAAACTATTGACACCATCTGACTTACCACGTTTGAAAAAGCTAGCCCAAACAAAATCTTGGTGGGATACCATAGACTTTTTGGACCGCTTGGTTGGATCCATCATTGCCCGATTTCCAGAAACCAAAGAGATTATTTTAGCTTGGAGTCGTGATGAGGATATCTGGCTGCGGCGCTTAGTCATTGATCATCAGCTATTGCGAAAAGAGGAAACAGACACAGAGCTCTTGGAGAAAATTTTAGTAAATAATCTAGGCCGAACAGAATTCTTTATTAACAAGGCCATCGGCTGGGCGCTGAGAGATTATTCCAAAACCAATCCAGACTGGGTTAGGGATTTTATTGAACAACATCGAGAAGAAATGTCTGCGCTCAGTATCCGAGAGGGAAGTAAGTATTTATAAACATTCTAATAATCTGTCTGTCTTGACATTTTCTAAGTGATAGCTTATGATAGATAAGTGCGATGAGTCGATATGCAGATTTTCTGCAAATTGAAGCATGGGAGGTCATAACGCAGGAGCGGACTTTGATCAGTTGTGTGAACCTGCTGATCACACGAAAGTGCCCTTATCCCCAGTCTACGGATTGGGGATTTTTCTATGTCTCTTAGAGATGCATGACCGTTAGTCGCAGCCGAGCTTAGAGACATAGATACTGATACGGTTGGCGTCGTGAGTGCTATTGCTCTTGATGAAACAACTTCGCAGAAGGCAGTTGAGTCGTAGAATAACGGATGCAGTTTTGTTCGTGAGAACAAAATCTGTAAACCTTGAAAGCTTTCTTAGATAGGCAAGACGGTTAGTCGCAGCCGAGCTTAGAGACATTGATACTGAGACGGTCGACGTTGTGAGTGCTATTGCTCTTAACGAAACGAATCTGCAGGAAGAGGTTGAGTCGTAGGGCAATGATGTGTAGTTTATCTAAAATATCGAACTTATATTCTTCAGAAATATTTGCATTTTTCCCTAAAAATAGTATAATACTAACAATACAAAATTTTTTGAAAATTCAGAGAGGTTATCGCATGGGATATACAGTTGCTGTAGTAGGTGCCACTGGTGCCGTTGGATCTCAAATGATTAAAATGCTGGAAGAGTCTAGCCTTCCAATTGATAAAATACGCTATCTGGCGTCTGCTCGTTCAGCTGGTAAAGTTCTCCAGTTCAAGGGACAAGACATTACTATTGAAGAGACGACTGAGACGGCTTTTGAAGGTGTAGATATTGCTCTCTTTTCAGCTGGTGGTTCTACCTCAGCAAAATTCGCTCCTTACGCAGTCAAAGCTGGAGCAGTAGTGGTCGATAACACCTCTTATTTCCGTCAAAATCCTGATGTTCCTTTGGTTGTTCCAGAAGTCAACGCCCATGCCTTAGATCAGCACAAGGGAATTATCGCTTGCCCTAACTGCTCGACAATTCAGATGATGGTGGCTTTAGAGCCTGTTCGTCAGCAATGGGGGCTGGAGCGCATCATTGTGTCTACCTATCAAGCTGTTTCTGGTGCAGGTATGGGAGCTATTCTTGAAACCCAAGCTCAATTGCGCTCTGTTCTCAATGATGGTGTGAATCCTAAGGACACGGAAGCCAATATCCTCCCATGTGGCGGTGATAAAAAACATTATCCTATTGCTTTTAATGCCTTACCTCAGATTGATGTCTTTACAGATAACGACTACACTTATGAAGAGATGAAGATGACCAAGGAAACCAAGAAAATCATGGAAGATGATTCTATTGCTGTTTCTGCGACATGTGTTCGCCTTCCGATTTTATCTGCTCACTCAGAGTCTGTCTACATCGAGACTAAGGAAGTTGCACCTATTGATCAGGTAAAAGCAGCAATTTCAGCCTTTCCTGGTGCTGTTCTGGAGGATGATGTAGCTCATCAGGTTTATCCGCAAGCAATCAATGCAGTTGGTAAGAAAGAAACCTTTGTTGGTCGGATTCGCAAGGATCTTGATGCGGAAAAAGGAATCCACATGTGGGTCGTTTCAGACAATCTTCTTAAAGGAGCGGCTTGGAATTCTGTTCAAATCGCAGAGACACTGCATGAGCGTGGTTTAGTTCGTCCGACAGCAGAAGTTGTTTTTGAATTAAAATAAAGTGACCAAGGAAACTTGACAGCACAGGGTTGAATAGTCGTTCTTTCAACCCTCTTTTCGTATAAAGAGAGGTAAGTTTATGGCGTATGCGGATCTGAAAAACTGTAAAATCATCACAGCTTTTATTACTCCTTTTCATGATGATGGTTCTATCAATTTTGAAGCTATTCCAGACTTGATTGAGCACCTTTTGGCGCATCATACGGATGGGATTTTGCTAGCTGGAACAACTGCTGAAAGTCCAACCCTGACTCACGATGAAGAGTTGGAATTATTTGCGGCTGTTCAAAAGGTTGTCAAGGGGCGTGTTCCTTTGATAGCCGGTGTCGGTACCAATGAAACGCGCGACTCTATCGAATTCGTCAAAGAAGTAGATGCATTTGGTGGTTTTGCAGCTGGTTTGGCCATCGTACCCTATTACAACAAACCTTCTCAGGAAGGGATGTATCAGCACTTTAAAGCCATTGCAGATGCTTCAAACCTGCCTATCATTATCTACAATATACCTGGACGGGTAGTAGTTGAGATGACACCTGAGACTATGCTGAGGTTGGCAGAACATCCAAACATTATCGGCGTTAAAGAATGTACCAGTCTGGCGAATATGGCCTATCTGATTGAGCATCGTCCAGAGGAGTTTCTGATTTACACTGGTGAGGATGGCGATGCCTTTCATGCTATGAATCTGGGAGCTGATGGAGTTATTTCAGTTGCTTCTCACACAAATGGTGATGAAATGTTTGAAATGCTGGATGCTATTGAGCACAATGACATCAAAAAAGCAGCAGCTATCCAACGGAAATTCATCCCTAAAGTCAATGCTCTTTTCTCTTACCCAAGCCCTGCCCCTGTCAAGGCAGTCCTTAATTACTTAGGATTTGCAGCTGGTCCAACCCGCTTACCGCTTGTGCCTGCGCCTGAAGAAGATGCCAAACGTATTATCAAGGTCGTGGTTGATGGCGACTACCAAGCAACCAAAGAGACGGTTAAAGGTGTCCTGAGACCGGATTATTGATTGATAAGATTGAAAAAAATATTTCTAGAAAGGATTGCCCAGAGCGGTCCTTTTTTATATGGTCTTTTAAGGATAAAAAAATGGAAGCATCCTTTGAAAAATATTGGAAAAAATTATATAATGTAAAAGTATGGTCTAGCTTTGGAATTTCTTTTTGAGCAGACTATAGATAACTAGATTGGCAGCAGTCATGTTAGAGATATACATCAGATTAGAAATATATATTATAAAAGGAGTTTTTTTATGCAAGTTATTAAACGGAGCGGTGAGGTTGTAGAATTTGATCCAGATAAAATCTATCAAGCGGTTTTAAAGGCGGCGCAGACTGTCTATGTGTTGACAGATGATTTGCGTCAGAATTTAGCGCAGGTTACAAAGAAAGTCGTTCTAGATTTGGAAGAAGCTAAGGTTGAACGTGCGACGATTAGCATGATCCAATCCATGGTTGAAAGCCGCCTCTTGGGTGCAGGTTATATTACCATCGCAGAGCATTATATTTCCTATCGCCTTCAACGCGATTTAGAGCGCAACGGCTATAGAGATCATATCGCTGTACATCTGCATTTTGAGCAAGTGAGATAAAGTTAAAAAGGCCCAATAGGGCTTTTTTTACTCTTGAGGTAGAGAGTGTCGCTTTAGCATTCATCCGCTTAAATCCTAGAAATATGTTAAAATAGGTAAAGATATAAAATTTTATCAATGATATTCGTTGAAAGGATAAATTATGGCAACGATTCAATGGTTTCCGGGGCATATGTCCAAGGCACGGAGACAGGTACAGGAAAATATTAAGTTTGTTGATTTTGTGACGATACTGGTTGATGCGCGACTTCCTTTATCCAGTCAGAATCCCATGCTGACTAAGATTGTGGGTTATAAACCCAAGCTTTTGATTTTAAACAAAGCTGATTTGGCAGACCCTGTTCGTATTAAGGAATGGCAGAGCTATTTTGAAAGTCAAGGGATTCCGACTTTATCTATTAATTCCAAAGAGCAATCTGCTGTTAAAAAAGTAACAGATGCGGCTAAGAAACTTATGGCTGATAAATTAGCTCGTCAGAAAGAGAGAGGGATTCGCATCGAAACCCTACGTACCATGATAATCGGTATTCCCAATGCCGGAAAATCAACCCTCATGAATCGCTTAGCTGGTAAGAAAATCGCTGTTGTAGGGAATAAGCCAGGTGTGACCAAGGGTCAGCAATGGCTCAAGTCAAATAAAGACCTGGAAATTTTGGATACACCAGGGATTCTGTGGCCTAAGTTTGAAGATGAGACGGTTGCTCTCAAGCTTGCCCTGACTGGAGCTATTAAGGATAATCTGCTACCTATGGATGAGGTGACGATTTTTGGCCTTAATTATTTCAAGGAGCATTATCCTGAGGAGCTGACAGCACGTTTCAAGCAGCTGGATCTAAGTCAGGAAGCGCCAGATATGATTATGGATATGACCCAAAAACTTGGTTTCCGTGATGACTACGATCGTTTTTATAGCTTATTTGTCAAAGATGTTCGTGATGGTAAGCTGGGCCGTTACTGCTTGGATACAGTAGGAGAATTAGATGGCAACGATTAAGGAAATTCAGCAGCGCTTGGAGTTGGTGACTGAGTTGTCCGATTCTTTTTTAGAAGAGGTGGCGAAGGATCAGCGTAGTGGAGTTCAAAAGGCGATTGAAAAGCGTAAAAGAGCTATTCAGGCGGAGTTAGATGAGGATTTGCGTCTGGAGCAGATGTTACGGTATGAAAAAGAACTTTATAAAGCCGGCTATCAGGCGATTGCTGGAATTGATGAAGTCGGCCGTGGTCCTCTAGCTGGACCAGTTGTCGCTGCAGCTGTTATCTTACCTCCAGGATGTAAAATTAAGGGGCTCAACGACAGTAAGAAGATTCATAAGAAAAAGCACCAAGATATCTATCAAGCAGTCATGGATAAAGCCTTGGCAGTCGGTATTGGCCTGATGGACAGCGAGATTATTGATCAAGTCAATATCTACGAAGCGACTAAACTTGCTATGAAAAAAGCTTTGTCTAAATTGAGTCTCAAGCCAGATTATCTGCTGATTGATGCCATGAAACTGGATGTTGATATTCCGCAAGAGTCCATCATCAAGGGCGATGCCAACTCTCTGTCTATCGCGGCAGCCAGTATTGTTGCTAAGGTCACTCGGGATAAGCTGATGGCAGACTATGACAAGGAATTTCCTGGCTATGATTTTGCGAAAAATGCTGGTTATGGAACCAAAAATCATTTGCAAGGATTGGAAAGAAACGGCGTAACTCCTATTCATCGCAAGACATTTGAACCTGTAAAATCCATGTGTGAATAGGCACGAAGAGGTGAGACATGCTAATCAGTAAAATCTTAAACAATAATGTGGTGATTTCTGAAGAAGACCAAGAAGAAGTTATTCTAATGGGACGAGGACTGGCCTTTGGTCGAAAAGTTGGCCAGGAGATTCCAGATGAGCTGATTGAGAAAAAGTATGTCTTGTCAGAAAATAGACGCCAGCTTCTGATGGAGTTGCCAGCAGAGGTCATGGAAATGTCGGATAAGATTATTTCTTTCGCAAGAGAGAAACTGCAGAAGAAGCTCAAAGACACTGCTTTTCTGGCGATGGCAGATCATATCCACGGAGTCTTGCTGCGCTTGGAAGATGATATTTACCTCAAGAATTTCCTCATGTGGGATATTAAACGCTTTTTTCCTATCGAGTTTGAAGTTGGTCAGTATGCAAAACAGCTTTTGAGTACTTATGTCAGCAAGGAGCTTCCAGATGATGAAGCAGCATTTATGGCGCTGACCTTGGTCAATGCAGAGCTGGAAAATGGTGACGGAGCTGCACATGATTTGACTATGATGATGGAGGAAATCATGACCATTGTCAAGTACAGTTTGGAAATTTCTTTAGACGAGGAAGACATCTACCTTGAACGCTTCATGACCCATCTAAAATTTTTCTGTGAGCGAGTTCTGACTAATAGCGGTCACCGTGACTTGGAGGATAATGAGATGTTTGACTTACTTAAATGTAAGTATCCCTTGGCTTATGAGACAACTAGGAAGATTGCTGAATTTTTAAAGCAAACCAGAAATTACCAAACATCAGAGGATGAACAACTGTACCTGACTATCCATTTGTCACGCATGAAAAGGAGGATGACATGCAAAGCGAATACGAAAAAATGATTGCTGGAGAGATTTACCGACCACAAGACGAAGATTTAAGAAAAATTAGAGCCCGATCCAAAGAATTTCAATATCGTTTTAACCAAGAGCAAGACAGCGACAAGAGAAGTGCTATTATCAAAGAATGGTTTGGCAGCACAGGGGAGAATCTTGCTATGAAGCCAGATTTGGTTTGCGACTACGGAATTAACATTCATTTAGGAGAAAATTTTTGTTCTAACTGGAATCTGACTATGCTGGACGTTTGCCAAATTCGCATCGGAGACAATGCTATGCTCGGTCCAAATTGCCAGTTTCTGACACCTCTTCATCCGCTTGATCCAGTGGAAAGAAATTCCGGTATTGAGTACGGAGCACCAATCACTATTGGTGATAATTTCTGGGCTGGCGGAGGTGTGACGATTCTGCCAGGCGTGACACTAGGGGATAATGTCGTGGTTGGTGCCGGAGCGGTTGTGACCAAGTCTTTTGGTGACAATGTAGTCTTGGCTGGTAATCCAGCACGAATTATTAAGGAAATCCCTGTTCATAAAGAATAAAAAAATGTGTTAAAGGCAATAGGCAAGGAGACTAGCTATTGACAACATCAAATTCAATAAAATCGTAAAGAAGGAACTGTATTGCAGTCCTTTTTTTAAACTTTTTTACGAATAAGAAAGTGAGGTGAAAAAATGAATAATTTTGAGATTTATAAAATGAAAAAAGCTGGCTTGACCAATCATCAGGTTTTAAATGTTTTAAGATATGCTGAGAGTAGAGATGGCAAGCTTTCTCTGCGAGACAAGGCTGTCGTATCTGAGTGCCGCAATCCCGCTCTCTTTATAGAGAAGTATAAACGGCTTGATTTACCAGCTTTGAAGGAAGAATTTGAACTTTTCCAGTCCTTTTCTATCTTGGATGATATTTACCCTTGGGATTTATGCGAAATTTACGATGCCCCGACTTTGTTATTTTATCAGGGAAATCTAAATCTACTAGAATTGCCCAAGGCTGCGGTGGTTGGCAGTCGCGACAGCAGTAAGCAAGGAAATGCCTCTGTACAAAAGATTGTCAAAGAGCTAAACAATGAATTGGTTATCGTCAGCGGGCTGGCTCGTGGAATAGATACGGCAGCCCATATGGCTGCCCTGCAAAACGGAGGTCAGACGATTGCTGTCATTGGGACGGGATTAGATGTCTTTTATCCCAAGGCAAATAAAAAATTACAAACTTACATTGGCAAAAATCATTTATTACTGACAGAGTATGGTCCAGGTGAACAGCCCTTGAAATTTCATTTTCCAGAGCGAAATCGTATCATCTCCGGTCTCTGTCGAGGCGTCATCGTGGTAGAAGCCAAGATGCGATCCGGCAGTCTGATTACCTGTGAGCGAGCCATGGAAGAAGGGCGTGATGTCTTTGCTATTCCGGGGTCAATTTTAGATGGAAAATCTGACGGTTGCCATCATTTGATTCAAGAGGGCGCAAAGTGCATCACATCAGGCTCTGACGTCCTTTCTGAGTTTGACTTTTAAAACAAGTTTTCCTATAAGAAAAGTTAGCAGTTGACATCTATCAAAAAATAGTTTAAACTCTATGAGATTTATTTCTTATAGAAGGTGTCTAAATTGGTAACAAAAACAAAGAAAAAGTCTACGACCAAGAAAAATCTTGTCATCGTAGAGTCGCCTGCTAAGGCAAAGACAATAGAAAAATATCTGGGACGAAACTACAAGGTTCTGGCCAGTGTCGGGCATATTCGTGACCTGAAAAAGTCTACTATGTCCATTGATTTTGAGAACAACTATGAGCCGCAATACATCAATATTCGTGGTAAAGGTCCATTGATTAATGACTTGAAAAAAGAAGCGAAGAAAGCTAAGCAAGTTTTTCTGGCAAGTGACCCGGACCGCGAAGGAGAAGCTATTTCTTGGCATCTGGCTCACATTCTTAATCTGGATGAGAAAGAGAAAAACCGTGTTGTCTTTAATGAAATCACCAAAGATGCAGTCAAGAACGCTTTTAAAGAGCCGCGCCAGATTGATATGGATCTGGTCGATGCCCAGCAGGCTCGTCGAGTTTTGGACCGCTTGGTTGGTTATTCTATTTCTCCTATTCTTTGGAAGAAAGTCAAAAAGGGCCTGTCAGCTGGTCGGGTGCAGTCTGTCGCGCTCAAGCTGATTATCGATCGGGAAAATGAAATCAATGCCTTCAAACCAGAAGAATACTGGACAATTGACGGAACCTTCAAGAAGGGAACTCGTCAGTTTCAGGCCAGCTTCTATGGTATGAATGGTAAAAAGATGAAGCTGACCAACAACGATGAGGTCAAAGAAGTTCTGTCTCACCTCAAGGGTGATGACTTTACAGTCGACAGTGTCGAAAAGAAAGAGCGTAAACGCAATGCTCCGCTGCCCTACACGACTTCCTCTATGCAGCAGGATGCTGCTAATAAGATTAATTTCCGGACTCGTAAGACCATGATGGTGGCTCAGCAGCTCTATGAGGGGATTAATATCGGTTCTGGCGTACAAGGTCTGATTACGTATATGCGTACCGACTCGACTCGTATCAGCCCAGTAGCGCAAAATGAAGCAGCGAGCTTTATCACAGATAAATTTGGCGACAAATATTCCAAACATGGCAGCAAGGCCAAGAACGCTTCTGGCGCTCAAGATGCCCACGAGGCCATTCGTCCTTCCAGCGTTTTCAATACACCGGAAAGTATCGCAAAGTATCTGGATAAGGATCAACTTAAGCTCTATACGCTGATTTGGAACCGCTTTGTTGCCAGCCAAATGACTGCAGCAGTCTTTGATACTATGAATGTCAAGCTGGGGCAAAATGGTGTCCAATTTGCTGCCAACGGCAGTCAGGTCAAGTTTGATGGCTATCTGGCTATTTATAACGACTCTGACAAAAATAAAATGCTGCCAGACATGGAAAAGGGCGATACCGTCAAACGTGTCAATACCAATCCAGAACAGCACTTTACCCAGCCACCTGCTCGTTATTCTGAAGCGACTCTTATTAAGACTTTGGAAGAAAATGGTGTTGGTCGTCCGTCTACCTATGCACCAACCATTGAAACTATTCAGAAACGATATTACGTTAAGCTGGTTTCCAAGCGCTTTGAGCCGACGGAACTAGGTGAAATTGTCAATTCATTGATTGTAGAATTCTTCCCAGGCATCGTAAATGTGAAATTTACAGCCGAAATGGAAGCAAAACTGGATGATGTAGAAGTTGGCAAAGAGCAGTGGCAGAAAGTTATTGACGAGTTTTACAAGCCTTTTGAAAAGGAGGTGTCTAAAGCCGAGACTGAAATGGAGAAAATCCAAATCAAGGATGAACCAGCTGGTTTTGACTGTGAGGTCTGTGGCAGTCCGATGGTCATTAAGTTAGGTCGATTTGGCAAGTTCTATGCCTGCAGCAATTTCCCAGACTGTCGTCACACTCAGGCTATCGTCAAAGAAATCGGTGTGACCTGCCCGCAGTGTCAGAAAGGTCAAGTTATTGAGCGTAAGACTAAACGAAATCGCATTTTCTACGGCTGTGATCGTTATCCTGACTGTGATTTCACATCTTGGGACAAGCCGGTTGGCCGGAACTGTCCAAAATGTGACCATTATCTGATTGAAAAGAAAGTTCGTGGTGGCGGCAAGCAAGTGGTCTGCAGCAATGGCGATTACGAAGAAGAAAAAGTGAAATAGCAATTTTACATAATTTATATTACGTAAAATATTTTCTGAAGAAGAGGTGCAGTTTTATGACAGATAAATTTGGAGAATTTCTAAAAATCGCGTCCCAACTGAATAAGATGGGAATTGTTCCACTTCTGATGGGGTCTCTAGGTCTGGAGCAAGTTACTGGACAAGACTGGCAGGCTCGGGATATTGATATTCATGTTCACGGTGATGAGCGTGGCTGGGAAGCACCAGATGAAGAACGTATTTATGATATGGACAAGATTGAGCCTATGATGGAGCGCTTGGGTTATCGCTTAGTCGATCTGCACGAGCATGAATTTCAAAAAGAAGATTTTTCTATTGAGTTTGGAGCCATGGAAACCTTGGAGGCATTCGCTGGTGTGCCGTTAGAGAAGCTGACTCGAAAAGAAGTTGAAGGAGTTGAATTTCTGCTGCCGACTGCAGATCAATTTTTAGCTATCTACCGTGCTTCTTCCCAAGATTCTTACCGAAATGAAAATAACAATCATAAGGATTTTGCTAAGATTGCTTATTTGGAAAAAATGACAAAATGATAGACATTCAGGAATTCTCCTGTCTGTCTTTTTTACTATCTTTTTGTTATAATGGTCAGAGTGAAAATCTAGAAAAATCCAAGGGAGAGTATCATGTCATCATCCTATATCAATGTTATCGGTGCTGGTCTGGCTGGCAGTGAAGCAGCCTACCAAATCGCAGAACGTGGTATTCCAGTTAAACTTTATGAAATGCGTGGTGTCAAGTCAACACCTCAGCACAAAACTGCAGACTTTGCAGAACTGGTCTGCTCTAACTCTCTGCGAGGAGATGCCTTGACCAATGCAGTTGGCCTGCTTAAGGAAGAAATGCGGCGGTTGGACTCGGTTATTTTAAAATCTGCAGAAGCGACTCGGGTGCCAGCAGGTGGTGCTCTAGCGGTTGATAGAGAAGGTTTTTCTCAGATGGTAACGGAGCTAGTGACCAATCATCCATTGATTGAGGTCATTCGTGAAGAAATCACCGAAATTCCGGAGGATGCCATCACAGTTATTGCGACAGGGCCCTTGACCAGCGATGCTTTGGCGGAAAAAATTCACTCGCTCAATGGAGGCGACGGTTTTTATTTCTACGACGCAGCAGCGCCAATTATTGATGTTAATACCATTGATATGACCAAGGCCTATCTCAAATCCCGCTATGATAAGGGCGAAGCTGCCTATCTCAATGCACCTATGACTAAGCAAGAATTCATGGATTTCCATGATGCTTTGGTCAATGCTGAGGAAGCACCGCTCAATTCCTTTGAGAAGGAAAAATACTTTGAAGGCTGTATGCCAATTGAAGTCATGGCTAAGCGAGGGATTAAAACTATGCTTTATGGACCGATGAAGCCAGTTGGTTTGGAATATCCAGATGACTATCAAGGTCCTCGAGATGGTGAATATAAGACGCCATACGCTGTGGTTCAGCTTCGTCAGGATAATGCAGCAGGCAGTCTTTACAACATCGTTGGCTTCCAAACCCATCTCAAATGGGGCGAACAAAAGCGGGTCTTTCAGATGATTCCTGGCCTTGAGAATGCAGAATTTGTTCGCTATGGTGTCATGCATCGAAACTCCTATATGGACTCTCCAAATCTGCTGGAACAGACTTTCCGCTCTAAGAAACAGCCAAATCTTTTCTTTGCAGGTCAAATGACTGGAGTTGAAGGGTACGTAGAGTCAGCAGCTTCAGGTCTAGTTGCTGGTATTAACGCTGCTCGACTCTTCAAGGGAGAAGAAGCACTTGTCTTTCCAGAAACAACAGCTATTGGAAGTCTGCCTCATTATGTTACTCATGCTGACAGCAAGCATTTCCAACCCATGAATGTCAATTTTGGCATTATCAAAGAACTGGACGGCCCTCGGATTCGTGACAAGAAAGAACGTTATGAGAAAATTGCTGAGCGCGCCTTGCAGGATTTACAGCCTTATTTGGATAAATAATCTATTTTCTATCATTATCTAATAAAAATCATTAAAAAGTTAGGAATTTCCTAACTTTTTTGCTTAATTTGTGATATAATAAATAAAAATTTTGAAAATAGAAAGTTTTCTGAAAATGAATAAATCCTATTTTTATCTTGAAATGAAAACACATGAGTTAGTCGTTCCTTATACCAAGCAAAAACGCCGTGTCCGCGTCTTACTTCCAAAAAACTATAGCCAGGACACAAATAAGACCTATCCAGTCGTTTATTTTCACGACGGCCAAAACGTTCTCTATAGCAAGGAGTCTTTCAGCGGCCATTCGTGGAAGGTTATTCCGACAATCAAGCGTAATCCAGATATTGAAAAAATGATTGTCGTGGCTATTGATAACGATGGTCAAGGGCGGATGAATGAGTATTCAGCTTGGAAGTTCCAAGAGTCCAATATTCCCGGCATTCAGTTTGGCGGCAAGGGAACGGAGTATGCGGAGTTTGTCATGGAAGTTGTCAAGCCTTTTATTGATCAGCATTATCGGACCAAGTCGGATCGACTGCATACGGCTATGATTGGCTCTTCTCTTGGGGGAAATATCAGCCAGTTTATCGGTGTTGAATACCAAGATCAGATTGGCTGTCTGGGCATCTTTTCATCAGCTAATTGGCTGCATCAGGAAGCCTTTGACCGTTATATTGAGAGAAAGAAACTTCAGCCAGACCAGCGAGTTTTCATTTATGTTGGGACGGAAGAGGCTGATGATACAGACAAGACATTGATGGCTGGCAACATCAAGCAGGCCTATATTGATTCATCGCTTAGCTATTTCCGACAGTTGCTCGTGTCTGGGGTAGATTTGTCCAATATCCAGATTAAAATCCAGTCTGGAGCTATTCACAATGAAATCGCTTGGGCGGAGCACTTGCCGGACTGTTTCCGTTTTATCAGCGAAAAATGGTAAGCTAGTCAAACAGTGAGAAAGAGGTAGAAACTATGCATGTAGAATTTTTAAGCCATTGGAGCGGTAATCTAGGCCGTGAAATGTATGTCAATCGCTATGGCCACGCTGGGCTCCCGATTATAGTCTTTGCATCATCAGGCGGCAGCCACAATGAGTATGCTGACTTTGGCATGATTGAAGCCTGCGCTGGCTTTATTGAGGCCGGTAAGGTTCAGTTTTTCACTCTCAGCAGCGTTGATAGTGAGAGCTGGCTGGCGGACTGGAAGCATCCTCACGACCGAGCTGAAATGCATCGTACCTATGAACGTTATGTCATTGAAGAAGCGATTCCATTTGTCAAGCATAAGACAGGCTGGTTTGACCCTATGATGACGACAGGCTGCTCTATGGGCGCTTATCATGCTGTTAATTTCTTCCTGCAGCATCCAGATGTTTTCAATAAAGTGATTGCCCTTAGTGGTGTCTATGATGCACGTTTCTTTGTCGGTGACAATTTGAACGACGAAGTCATTTATCAAAACTCGCCAGCTGACTATATCTGGAATCAAAATGATGGCTGGTTTATTGACCGCTATCGACAGGCGGATATTATCGTTTGTACTGGCTTGGGAGACTGGGAGCAGGATGGCCTGCCTTCCTTCTACACGCTGAAAGAAGCTTTTGATCATAAGAATATTCCAGCTTGGTTTGCTGAATGGGGCCATGATGTTTCCCATGACTGGATTTGGTGGCGTAAGCAAATGCCTTATTTCCTCAATGAACTCAATTTTTAAAGGAGGTTTCCTATGAATTATATTGTTATTTCTCCCTACTATCCACAAAATTTTCAGCAGTTTACGGTTGAACTGGCTAACAAAGGAATCACTGTTCTGGGAATCGGTCAGGAGCCTTATGACCAGCTAGACCAGCCTTTGAAGGATTCATTGACCGAATATTTCAGAGTAGAGAATCTTGAAAACCTTGACGAAGTAAAAAGAGCGGTGGCCTTTCTCTTCTACAAGCATGGGCCTATAGATCGGATTGAGTCTCATAATGAATACTGGCTGGAACTGGACGCTGAGTTGCGCGAGCAATTCAATGTTTTTGGAGCAAAGCCGAAAGACTTGAAAAAGACCAAGTTCAAATCAGAGATGAAGAAACTCTTTAAAAAAGCAGGCGTTCCAGTCGTACCTGGTCAGATTGTCAACACGGAAGCTGGGGCTGATTTGGCTGTCAAGAAACTTGGTCTGCCTTTGATTGCCAAGCCTGATAATGGAGTGGGAGCAGCTGCGACCTTTAAATTGGAAACAGCAGAAGATGTCGAACGATTCAAGCAAGAATGGGATCATCAGACAGCTTATTTCTTTGAAAAGTTTGTCCAGTCTGGCGAAATCTGTACTTTTGATGGTTTAGTAGATAAGGACGGTCAGATCGTCTTTGCAACCACCTTTGATTATGCTCATACACCGCTGGATTTGATGATGTATAAGATGGACAATTCCTACTACGTTCTCAAGGATATGGATCCAAAGCTGCGTGCTTATGGAGAAGCGATTGTCAAAATCTTCGGCATGAAAGAACGCTTTTTCCATATTGAGTTCTTCCGTGAGGGGGATGATTATGTAGCCATTGAGTACAATAACCGTCCAGCAGGCGGCTTTACCATTGATGTCTATAATTTCGCTCACTCAATCGATCTTTACAGAGGCTATGCAGCGATTGTAGCAGGAGAGCTTTTCCCAGATGCCCACATGGAGCCGTTGTATTGTCTTGCAACCTCGCGCCGTGCATCAACGAACTATGCTTACCCTGAAGCTGACTTGCTGGAGAAATACCGAGATAACTTCAAGGTTAAGAAAGACATGCCAGCTGCTTTTGCGGAGCTGCAAGGTGACTACCTTTATATGCTGACAACACCAAGCCGCGAGCAGATGGAGCAGATGATTGCAGATTTTGCTAAACAGGCAGATTAATCAGAAGCATGCTCTGCTATTATTTTCGTATAACAGTTTCAAAATAGTAAAAACTACTCTAGCACAAAAAGTTTGTGAAATTTCTATTTTGGTGTCGGAAACCAGTTTATCCAATGGATTGACTGGTTTTTCTTTGTGAAATGTAATTGAGCAAAAGTTTTGACAGTGCTTACCGCTTTAGATAGAATTAAATAGAAGAATTATGCTTAGAAAGGCAAAAAAATGGCAACTTTAGATAAAAATCTTTTGTTAGAGATGTTCCGTAAGATGGAAGAAATCCGTCGCATGGACTTAAAAATTGCTCAACTTGTAAAAAAAGGAAAGGTTCCTGGAATGACTCACTTCTCAGTAGGTGAGGAAGCAGCCAATGTCGGTGCTATGCTGGCTTTGAACGAGGATGATTTGTTGACTTCTAATCACCGGGGACACGGTCAAGCTATCGCCAAAGGAATCAACCTCAACGAAATGATGGCGGAAATCCTAGGGAAATACACCGGAACCTGTAAAGGAAAAGGCGGCTCTATGCACATTGCTGACCTAGATGCCGGCAACCTTGGTGCTAATGGTATCGTAGGCGGTGGCATGGGAATTGCTGTCGGAGCAGCTCTGACCCAGCAAATGCAGAAGACAGGCAAGATTGTTGTCTGCTTCTTTGGTGACGGTGCTACCAACGAAGGTGTCTTCCACGAAGCAGTCAACATGGCTTCTATCTGGAATCTGCCCGTTATTTTCTATTGTATCAATAATGGCTATGGTATTTCTGCCGACATCAAGAAAATGACCAATGTAGAGCACATCCACGAGCGCAGTGCAGCTTATGGTATTCCAGGTATGTTCATCGAAGATGGCAATAATGTTCTGGATGTCTATGAAGGTTTCCAAAAGGCTGTGGAGCATGTTCGCAGTGGTAAAGGACCTGTCTTAATTGAGAGCGTGACCTATCGTTGGTTGGGACATTCATCTTCTGACCCAGGTAAATACCGTACTCGTGAAGAAGTGGAAGAATGGAAGAAAAAAGATCCAATTGAAAATCTTCGTAAGTACTTGCTGGAAAACAAGATTGCAAGCGAGGAAGAGCTGGAAGTTATCCAAGCTGGAGTCAAAGAAACAGTAGAAGCATCTGTGAAGTTCGCAGAAGAGAGCCCATTTCCGCCGCTTGAATCTGCCTTTGAAGATATTTACGCAGACTAAAGAGAGGAGAAAAAGAAAATGGAAACTAAAACTATGTCTTTCCGTGACACCATTATCCTCGCTATGTCTGAGGAAATGCGTCGTGATGAAAATGTACTCTTGATGGGAGAAGATGTCGGAGTCTTTGGTGGAGATTTCGGAACATCTGTTGGTATGCTGGAAGAGTTCGGGCCAGAGCGTGTACGTGACTGTCCGATTTCTGAAGCAGCTATTTCTGGTGCAGCAGCTGGAGCAGCTATGACAGGGCTGCGTCCAATCGTAGACATGACCTTTATGGACTTCTCTGTAATCGCCATGGATGCTATTGTTAACCAAGCCGCTAAAACGCGCTATATGTTTGGTGGAAAAGGACAAGTCCCAATGACTGTCCGCTGTGCAGCAGGCAATGGAGTTGGTTCTGCCGCTCAGCACTCGCAGTCTTTGGAATCTTGGTTTACCCACATTCCAGGACTTAAGGTAGTCGCTCCAGGAACTCCTGCTGATATGAAGGGGCTCCTTAAGGCTTCTATCCGAGACAACAACCCAGTCATTATCCTGGAATATAAGTCTGAATTTAACCAAAAAGGCGAAGTGCCACTAGATCCTGAGTATGTGATCCCACTCGGTGTTGGCGAAATCAAAAAAGAAGGTACCGATGTAACAGTTGTTACCTACGGAAAAATGCTTCGCCGTGTCATGCAGGCGGCTGAAGAATTAGCAGAAGAGGGTATCTCTGTAGAAGTGGTTGACCCACGTACATTGGTGCCACTTGATAAGGATATTATCATCAATTCTGTTAAGAAGACTGGAAAGGTCGTTTTGGTTAATGATGCTCACAAAACTAGCGGTTTCATTGGTGAAATTTCGGCGATTATTTCTGAGTCTGAAGCATTTGACTATCTAGATGCGCCAATCCGCCGTTGTGCAGGTGAAGATGTGCCAATGCCTTATGCACAAAACTTGGAAAATGCGATGATTCCGACCGTTGAAAGCATCAAAGACGCTATTCGGAAGACATATCACAAAGAATAAGGTATAATAAAGAAAAGGCTTTCTCATGAATTAGATTACATAAATTATTTTATGTAATCTAATCTTGTGTAGAGGGTCAAAGTAGCTAAAATTTTACTAATTGCAGACAATCGTTATAGCGACTTAATAAGTCTACAAGGTTGATCGCCGATAGCGGCAACCCTAGCAACTTGAGATAGGTTTGTATCCAAGTTACTTGTAGAGTTTAACATGGGCTAAAAGCTCGAAAAAAAGATAAATCTCCTTGGCTTCATCGAAGCCTGCGTCGATTTCCTATTTTTCAGTCGCTTTTTACGCCCTTAGTATCATAATTAGAATTGGAGAGGTCATGGCTGATGATAAGCTAAGAGCGACTCCTGCAGCTAGAAAGTTAGCGGATGATTTGGGAATCAACCTCTATGATGTTTCTGGCTCAGGCGCAAACGGTCGTGTCCACAAAGAAGACGTGGAAACTTATAAAGATACAAACGTGGTGCGTATTTCACCACTGGCAAAACGAATTGCCCAAGAACACAATATTGCTTGGCAAGAGATTCAAGGAACTGGCCATCGTGGCAAGATTATGAAGAAAGATGTTCTTGCTTTCTTGCCTGAGAATGTTGAGAGCGATACAATCAAATCTCCTGCTCAAATTGAAAAAGTAGAAGAAGTGCCTGATAATGTCACTCCTTACGGTGAAATTGAGCGTATTCCAATGACACCAATGCGGAAGGTCATTGCTCAGCGGATGGTAGAATCTTACCTAACTGCGCCAACTTTCACCCTCAACTATGATGTTGATATGACAGAAATGCTGGCCTTGCGTAAAAAAGTGCTGGATCCAATCATGGAAGCCACTGGCAAGAAAGTAACTGTCACAGACCTGCTTTCGCTGGCTGTTGTGAAGACTTTGATGAAACATCCTTATCTCAATTCGACCTTGACAGAGGATGGCAAGACCATTATCACTCACAACTATGTCAACCTTTCAATGGCAGTCGGTATGGATAATGGCCTGATGACACCAGTTGTCTACAATGCAGAGAAAATGACTTTATCAGAGCTTGTGGTAGCCTTTAAAGATGTTATCGTACGTACTTTGGAAGGCAAGTTAGCTCCAAGCGAGCTGCAAAACTCAACTTTCACAATCAGTAACTTGGGTATGTTTGGCGTTCAGTCCTTTGGGCCCATCATCAACCAGCCTAACTCTGCTATCTTAGGTGTGAGCTCAACAGTGGAAAAACCTGTCGTTGTTAATGGCGAAATTGTTATCCGTCCAATTATGAGTCTTGGCTTGACCATTGACCACCGTGTAGTTGACGGAATGGCTGGAGCTAAGTTTATGAAGGACTTGAAGGCTTTGATTGAAGACCCAATTTCAATGTTGGTATAAGATTTTCTTTGCTAGTTTAAAAAGTAAAGAAACGAAACACTCAGCAAGTGAAAAATTAAATTAGAAAAGGAAAGAAAAATGGCTTTAGAAGTAATTATGCCAAAAGCCGGCGTGGATATGACCGAAGGGCAAATTGTCCAATGGAATAAGAAAGTCGGCGAATTTGTCAAAGAAGGGGAAATCCTTCTGGAAATCATGACTGACAAGGTCAGCATGGAATTGGAAGCTGAAGAAGATGGCTACCTGATTGCCATTCTCAAAGGTGACGGTGAAACTGTTCCAGTTACGGAAGTCATCGGTTACTTGGGAGAAGAAGGAGAAAACATTCCAACTGCTGGTGGAACTGCACCTGCGGAAACTCCAGCTCCTGCTGCAGCGGCAAATACAGATGATGATAAGAGTGATGATGCTTACGATATCGTAGTTATCGGTGGCGGACCTGCTGGTTATGTAGCGGCTATCAAAGCAGCCCAGCTGGGTGGTAAGATTGCCTTAGTTGAGAAGTCTGAGCTAGGCGGAACCTGCTTGAACCGTGGCTGTATCCCTACTAAGACATACTTGCACAATGCTGAAATCATTGAAAACCTTGGTCACGCTGCTAACCGCGGTATCATCATTGAAAATCCAAACTTTACAGTTGATATGGACAAGGTCCTTGAAACTAAAAACAAGGTTGTTAATACGCTTGTTGGCGGTGTTGCTGGCCTTCTTCGCAGCTATGGCGTAGATGTTCATAAGGGAATTGGTACCATTACTAAAGACAAGAATGTTCTTGTAAACGGCAGCAATCTGCTAGAGACGAAGAAGATTATCTTGGCTGGTGGTTCAAAAGTCAGCAAGATCAATGTCCCAGGTATGGAATCATCTCTTGTTATGACTAGTGATGATATTCTGGAAATGAACGAAGTGCCTGAAAATCTTGTAATTATCGGCGGTGGTGTTGTCGGTATTGAGCTTGGACAAGCCTTCATGACATTTGGCTCAAAAGTTACCGTTATCGAAATGATGGACCGCATTGTACCAGCTATGGATGCGGAAGTTTCTAAAAACCTTCGCCTCATCTTGGAGCGTAAGGGCATGACAATTCTAACTGAAACTAAGTTGGAAGAAATCATCGAAGAAAACGGCAAACTTCGTATCAAAGTTGAAGGAAAGGAAGATATCCTCGCAGATAAGGCTCTGCTGTCTATCGGACGCGTGCCAGACCTAGAAGGCATTGGTGAGGTTGAGTTCGAACTGGATCGCGGCCGTATCAAGGTCAATGAGTACATGGAAACTTCTGTTCCAGGTATTTACGCACCAGGTGATATCAACGGTACTAAGATGCTGGCTCATGCAGCTTTCCGTATGGGTGAAGTTGCTGCTGAAAATGCTCTGAAAGGAAACCACCACGTTGCCAAACTCAATCTGACGCCTGCTGCTATCTACACTCTTCCTGAAGTAGCAGCAGTTGGTTTGACAGAAGAGCAAGCTCGTGAGAAATACGATGTAGCAATTGGTAAGTTCAACTTCGCTGCTAACGGCCGTGCTATCGCTTCCGATGCAGCTCAAGGCTTTGTGAAAGTCATTGCTGACAAGAAGTATGGTGAAGTGCTCGGTGTTCATATCATCGGTCCTGCAGCTGCAGAATTAATCAATGAAGCATCAACCATCATCGAAATGGAAATCACTGTAGAAGAAATGCTTAAGACTATTCACGGTCATCCAACCTTCTCAGAAGTTATGTACGAAGCATTTGCGGACGTACTGGGATTGGCAGTTCACTCACCTAAGAAAAAATAATTTAAAAGATAGATTAGACTGGGCATAAAACATTGTTCCAGTCTCTATCGTATAAAGATAAAGAGGTAGCTTATGAAATACATTGTTAACTACTCAAATGATACAGCTTTTAATATTGCTCTGGAAGAATATGCTTTCAAACACCTCTTGGATGAGGATGAAATTTTCCTGCTCTGGATTAACAAACCTTCTATCATTGTGGGGCGCCACCAAAACACCATCGAAGAAATCAACCGTGATTATGTTCGTGAGCATGGCATTGAGGTCGTACGTCGTATTAGCGGCGGTGGAGCTGTTTATCATGATCTAAACAACCTCAACTACACCATTATCTCCAAGGAAAGCGAAGAGCGTGCCTTTGACTTCAAGAGTTTTTCTACGCCGGTTATCAACACCTTGGCAGAACTTGGGGTAAAGGCTGAATTCACTGGCCGCAATGACCTAGAGATTGATGGTAAGAAGTTCTGTGGCAATGCGCAGGCCTATATCAACGGCCGTATCATGCACCATGGTTGCCTGCTCTTTGATGTTGATTTGTCTGTCTTGGCCAATGCGCTTAAGGTTTCTAAAGACAAGTTCGAATCAAAAGGGGTTAAATCTGTCCGTGCACGCGTGACAAATATCGTCAATGAATTGCCAGAAAAGATTACTGTCGAAGAATTCCGTGACCTGCTTCTGGACTATATGAAGAAAGAATATCCAGAAATGACAGAATATGTCTTCTCTGAGAAAGAACTAGAAGAAATCAAGCAAATCAGAGATAGCAAGTTTGGAACTTGGGACTGGAACTACGGTAAATCGCCTGAATACAACGTGCGCCGTGGCACCAAGTTTACCAGCGGTAAGGTAGAAATCTTTGCCAATGTTGTTGAATCCACGATTCAGGATATTAAGATCTATGGAGACTTCTTTGGTATTGAGGACGTAGCAGCAGTAGAAGATGTGCTGCGCGGCGTTAAATACGAACGCGAAGATGTCTTTAAAGCTCTTGAAACGATTGATATCAGCCGCTACTTTGCTGGAATCAGCAGAGAAGAGATTGCCGAAGCTATCGTCGGTTAAATGATGATATAAATGAAACCAAACTCTTCGGAGTTTGGTTTTTCATGTAAACAGTATATTTCAAATCAACAACATTCTTACGTTTCCTTAACTATCTAGTTTTCTCTAGGCTTTATCTGTCAGATATGATAAAATGATAGGAAATCAGAGAAAGAGGTGTCTTGATGCAGAAAGTCCCAGTAGAAAGCCTTGGTCTGTTTGAGCAGTTGGACCGCACAGTTGTAGCTTTTCTGAAGAAAAAACCATCTCCTAATCCAGACAATTTTTATGTTAGCATATCTGAAGAAGATTATGAGAAAAAGAAAGAAGAATTTGAAAAATCAGGTTATCAAGCCGTGAAATTACCGCTTGGCATGGCGTTAGATAATGTGATTCAGCAACCTTCTTTCCAAAACCTAGTCATGGGCGGGCTCTACATGGTAGATGTCTTCGTTCCCAAGGAAGATCTGATGCCCTTGAAGGACCTTTTCGACAGCTTTTGCATCATGTTTGCAGCAGCTAATAACCGGATAGGAAATATCAAGGCTTACGATCTGATGAAGAGTAAGACGGTCTATTTTATCGGAAAACTCTTCACGGACAATCCTCAGCCTGGCGATGAAATTAGCTTCGAAGGATTGAATAGAGAGACGGCAGAAGGCTCCTACGAAGCGGTCAAATGCTTCCTAACTAGAGAAAGCGCTGAAAAGTACAACGCCAAAAATCGACCTGTCACAGCAGCAAATCTGGAGCATCTCAAGCGCTTCTGGGGCAAACCGCTGATTGTCGAACCCCATCGTAATTATTGGATTGAGTTTTTATAAGAAAAAGAGCGAAGCATCTAAACTAGATTTTCGCTCTTTAGTTTTTATTGTCATTTTTAATTACATAGTTTAAATTATGTAATATTATAATTTATCCAAAGCGTTCTTTTGCTCATCATTGACAATGTGGGTGTAGAGGTCTGTTACCTGAGTGCTAGCATGCCCTAGCTGATGACTGACGAGAACTTGAGATTTGGTTGCATCGTATAAGCGTGTAGCAAGCGTGTGGCGGAGTTTGTGAGGCGTCACTCGCACCTTGAAGTCCTCAGAATACTTGGCCACCATTTTTTCAACACTGGAAGCATCGATTCGATTAGGAGTGCCGCGGTATTCAGTCAAAAAGAAAGCTGTATCCGTCTTTTCGGCCTTGTATCGTTTGCTTCGAATACTCAGATACTCTTCTAAATAGGGCTTAGCAAAAGCAGCAACATTGACAGAGTCCCTTTTTCCGCCTTTTCTCGTCACTTCAATGACCATCATTTTGAGATTGATGTCTTTTAGGTCTAGATTAACAGCTTCAGACAGACGAACACCAGAGGCTAGCAGCAAGGCAATGATGGCTAAATCTCGTTCCTTGTTCTTGTTAAAAGAAGATAGAGCGCGATTAGAGAGCTTCTTAGGGTACTCCGTATCAATATACTGGAGAAATTCTTCCGTCTCATCCTCTAAAAAGAGCTTCTGCTTAATATTCTCTGCACGAGCAGCCAAGGTTTCCTTTTTCTTCTTAGTAGAAATCTTTTTCATCACATTTCGATAGAAGTAGGGCTCACCCTGCTCGTTTTCAACTTCCTCAGTCAAATATTTGTAGAGGCTGGACAAAGCCGACAGAGTCCGGTTGATGGTTGTCTGGGAAACACCGTTTTGGGTTGTGTTAGCATTGAGAAGCGGCCGCTCTCGCAGATAAAGAATAAAGGCCTCCATGTCTTTCTTGCTCATGTTTTCCAAGACCGAGAGAGGAATCTCAGCAATTTGAGAAGCATCTGTGATACCAGATTCTAGCACCCAGTTAAAAAAGCGATCATATTCTTTGAGATATTCGTATAAGGTTGTAAAACTATAAGGTACTGCCAGCTTAGACTGGTAATATTCCAAAATGTACCAGGGCATAGTGGCTTTGAGTTTATCAATTCTTTCTAATAACAGTTCACGTCTCATCATATTTCTCCGTTTTTTCTGTAACAACAGTAGTATAGCATATCTAGATATATTTTTCAAGAAAATTATAGTTTTTCGGAAAGATGATGTAGGGAGGTGAGTAATTTAACTTTACTACAAAACAGATAATAAAAACAAGACAGAGTTAGTTTCTCAACCCTATCTTGTTTTACCTAAAACTTATTCTTCTAATTCGATTTTTTGAAAATAATCCAGTTGCCATTTTTGTGTTGCCTGAGCTGTTTTATTTAAATTTGTGCACCAGGACGGATAAAACCGCATAGCCATCTTTCCTTTACAATCCTTTGTAGAAAGAATTTTTTTACTAATAGCCACCTCTTTGGGAATTATAAATAAACCGCAATGACAGTCGTCGATAACGACAATAACCAGTTCATCACCCAAGTCTCTATCAGTATAAGGAATATTCTTGTTGTCTTGGTCTTTTTTCCAAAAGACTGTAAAGTATCCTTCTTTTTTGGGTGTTTTCTTTGCCAAACGGCATCTTTTATATTCTTGATTATCCTTTGGCTTAATTAAAATGCTTTCATAGTCTTCGTTCCATTTTTCATTTACCAGATCAAAGTCACCATAATACCTATAAAGAATGTCTGTCATTTTCATTGTTTTATTACCTTTCTAATTTTTACTAAAATTAAATTATGTAAAATATTCACTAGAATAAGAACTCCCTAATCAAATCAACTACTTGTTCATTTTGCGGCAAGGAAGAATGGTGAGCATCCTTGCCTACGATGACGATTTCTCTGTGTGAAGCAACCTTTTCTTTATAAATTAAACTCCCAGCCTCTACACTGCTTTTATGGACAATTCCGTCTCCATCTCGGAAAAAGATTCCCAAAATTGATAAATGCTGCAGCTTCTTAGGCAGTTTTTCCTGATTGGCTACAAAGTCATCTAGCATTGGGACTCGATGATTAAGATTTTTCTTGTTCAGATTATAAGGACTGCCAATAGTCAGGAGCTTTTCCATCTCTAGCTCAGAGTGGTTTGCAAGGTATTGCTGCAGAAATGCTGTATAAACTAGACCTCCGTTAGAATGCCCAAGCGCCTTAAACTTGTTAAAAGAATACTTCTCTCGCAAGACGGTCAAGGCAGCGTCAAACATGGCTGCCTGCTGCTTGATATTTTCATAACCATCGCGATTATTTTGAAAGCCGACCACAAAAATGGGATTTCTATCCTTGCGCTTCAAATGCCCCCGATAAGTCATGTGTCTGTCATTCCAGACTTTAATACGGACCAGACTATGACGTGGATGCTGATTCCGGTTAAGTTTTTTAACCATTCGATTAAAACGATTCTCAGTCGCCGAACTACCTGGAATCATGATAATAGGACGTATTTCGACCTTGCTGGCAGGAAGATGAGAAATAGGGTGGGAAGGCAGCTTATTCAATAATTCTTGAAAAGTTTTAGCAAGTCGATGAATCAATTGAGTCAAAAAAGGCTTCATATTAGTCTCCATATCTGAATCCGATGTTTTCAAAAACAAGCCACATAACGGATTTATGTAGCTTGTTGATTATTATTTATATTCTTTATCTACAACCTTGATATCTCTATACCAAATTTCAATTCTTTTAGTATATTTTTTTGCAATTTTTTCATCGTAAATTGATTTCAACCAATCTACAAAATTTTTATCAAATTTTTCTCTATTAATAATTTGATTTGGTGTTCCTTTATTATTAGAATTGCTAGAAGATGTTTGATCATCAAGTTGAGAAGATAGTGAGGGAATTTCTATTTTAATTTTTTTATAAGGCTTACTTTCGAAATAATTTGTTTCTTCAGTAGATATTTCCACACCTTTTACATTAATAAAAATACCATCTAGATTTAAGTCTTGCTTTAACAATTGTCTTTCTGAATATTTATTATAACCCAGAAAAATTGAAATAAATAAAGCAGTAACAATTAGAGGAAAGCAATATTTCTTAATTAATATCATTTTACTTCCTCCACTTTCAAACTTTTATCTACTAAAACAGGCGTATCATCGTCCTTCAAATCATACTCAACATACAATTTATATTTTTTCTTTCTAACGCCAAAGAACCAACTGCCTTCATCCAGAAATTTTCCTATAATCTTAACACGGTTGGAAGAAGGTTTGAAATCAAAATCAACATTATCTTGATCCCCAATTTTTTCCCATTCATTAAATTTTACATTTGATTTATTCCAAATTTTCTTTTGTAAATCGGCTAGTATCTCTTTCTTTTGAACCTTGGATAAATCTTTGAAACTGCTAATCTTTTCCCCATCTTTCCAGCCAACAACTAATTCTCCGTCATAGAATATTTTATAAGTGCCAGCAGATTGAAAACTTGTATCTTTGTTAAACGATGATTCAAAAGCCGTTTTTAACTGACTTCTATTTGAATCATCATCAAACAGAGGAGAATAATTAATTAGCTTTGGTATCGAAATATCAATTTCTTTCGCTTCTTTGCTACTAAACCAACTAATAAAACCATTTTGAGAGATAACACCTACGTTACTCCCTATAATTGAAGAATAGGCATCTCTTACATTATTTTTTGCACTTATTTCTTGCTTTTGTTGATTCCAAGGAGATAATGAATTAAATAAACTTCCTAAAGATGGAATTCCTATGTAAATAACAGCAAAAACTAAAACAATAACAAATATAAATAGAGAAATAAAATTTGTAATTGCAGTTTTTATTTGATTTATTCCTAATTCAGCAAATTGAGATATAAACCTTGAGATAAGGTTTTTTGACTTTGTTTGACTCCTATTTTTTCTTTCCATAATTTTCCCTTTAAACTTTTCCTAAATATATATTTATAAGCAAGTTGTTTGATGAATTTCTCCCTTATTACTTCCGCTTCTTCTTGTTTTTCTTCATTTGCTTGGCCATTTTGTTCATGCTGCGTCGCATCAGAAACTCTCCAGCCTTACCTTTGAGGCCGCCGCCAAACATTTGGCTCATATCCGGCATGCCGGCTCCTCCTAAGCCTGACATATCGGGCATACCTCCGCCACCAGGCATGTTCTTAGGCATATTGTTTGGATTGAGCCCCATTTGCTTCATCATCTTGCTCATATCGCCTGACAGAACGCCCTGCATCATCTGCTTAGCTTGATTGAAGTCTTTGATAAATTTATTAACATCGACGAAACTGTTACCCGAACCATTAGCAATCCGACGGCGGCGGCTAGGACTCAGCAAGTCAGGATTTTCCCGCTCAGCTAGTGTCATAGAGGATACGATGGCGCGCTTGCGAGCAATTTCTTTCTCATCCACTTTGATATTCTTGAGAGCAGGATTATTGGCCATACCTGGAATCAGCTTGAGCAAGTCTTCCATAGGTCCCATGCCTTGTACCTGATCCAGCTGATCAATGAAGTCATTGAAATCAAAGGTGTTTTCCCGCATCTTTTCAGCCATTTCAAGCGATTTTTTCTCATCGTATTCTTGAGAGGCTTTTTCAATCAGAGTCAGCATGTCTCCCATGCCCAAAATCCGGCTGGACATGCGATCTGGGTGGAAGGTTTCGATATCAGTAATCTTTTCACCGGTACCGGTAAATTTAATGGGCTTACCAGTAATCTGACGGACAGATAAGGCTGCACCACCACGGGTATCGCCATCAATCTTAGTCAGGATAACCCCGGTCACTTCCAGTTGGCTGTTAAATTCGCGAGCGACATTAGCCGCTTCCTGACCAATCATGGCATCGACAACCAAGAGGATTTCATTCGGGTTAGCCAGCGCTTTGACATCTGACAGCTCCTGCATGAGCTTTTCGTCAATCTGAAGGCGCCCAGCCGTATCAATCAGGACATAGTCATTGTGGTTGGCTTTTGCCTGCTCCAAACCTTGACGGACAATCTCAACAGCTGGAACTTCCGTACCCAAAGCAAAAACTGGTACATCAATTTGCTGTCCAAGTGTTTTCAGCTGATCAATAGCCGCCGGACGGTAAATATCCGCCGCAATCATGAGCGGACGAGCATTTTCTTCTTTCTTGAGCTTATTAGCAAGCTTACCAGCAAAGGTAGTCTTACCAGCCCCTTGCAGACCAACCATCATAATAATAGTCGGAATCTTTGGTGACTTGATAATCTCAGCAGTATCAGAGCCTAGGATAGTTGTCAGTTCTTCGTCAACAATCTTGATAATCTGTTGCGCTGGATTGAGGGTGTCGATAACTTCATGACCGACAGCGCGCTCACGGACTTTCTTGATAAAGTCTTTGACGACTGGCAGGGCAACGTCGGCTTCTAAAAGGGCCAGACGAATCTCTTTGGTTGCTTCCTGAACATCGCTCTCTGAGATTTTTCCTTTTCTGCGCAGATTTTTAAAGACGTTCTGCAAACGTTCCGTTAAACTTTCAAATGCCATTTTTGATTTCTCCTAGTTTCTATTTCAATCAATTCAGTGGAAATTTTCCAAAACGCGTTAAACAAGCAAATTCCTCGGAAGAGACTTCTTTCATAATCTCATTTGGGTAGCCCCAGCAGCTGAAGCCTTCTTGCATTGCCTTAGAAAGATCGTCAGGGGAGATGATTTGTATCCTAGCAGGAAAAGGTTCTTCCGACTCCAACAACCAGCATGACATTCCCTTGTAGATAACTTGTTTAGCCATAGTCACTCCCTATTGTCAATACCAGACAGAATCCCGATCTGCTCCTGCAGATAGCTGTCGCCAGGGTATTTCTCTGTAATCTGGTCAAATATCTGGCTTCTAACAATGTAGTCCGAGTACATGTGCAGCTTTTTCTCATAATCTTCCAGAATCTTCTCCGTCCGCTTAATATTATCATAAACGGCCTGACGGCTGACACCAAACTCCTCAGCTATCTCAGCCAGGCTGTAGTCATCCGCATAATAGAGCTCGATATAGTTCATCTGCTTGTCAGTCAAAAGCGCCGCATAAAACTCAAAGAGAGCATTCATTCGGTTTGTTTTTTCAATTTCCATAAGAAACATTATACCAGAAAAGCATGATAAACTCTAGTCTGATAAGGGAAATAAACACTCGAAATATGAGATTGCAAAAGGTCAATCAGCTTTTTCTGCCGAGTAAAAGACAAGTTAAAAACTCTTAGTCATAACCAAGAGTTTTGCAATAATTAATTGTTTTCCAAATAAAATTCAAAACGATCGCCGACATACTGACTTTTTACGTATTCAAAAGCTGTGCCGTCATCAAAGTAAGAAATCTGAGTCAGTCCTAAGATGGCATGACCTCGGGGAATATCAAGGTAATTGGCGATTTTTTCCTTAGCCAATCGAGCATAAATAGTCTGCTGGGACTTGCCAATTTTATAGCCATGTTCCTGTAAGGTCTGGAAGAAATGACTAGTCACCTCTTCTTTTTTGAAATTCTTAATGAACTTCTCTGGAATTGAAGCCACCTCGTAAACCACCGGCAAATCGTCAGCGTAGCGAACCCGCTCCATCCGAATGACATTTTCCGTCTTATGGATGCCTAGCTTCTCCACTTCCTGCTCGCTCGGCAGGGTACGCCGATAAGAAATGAGCTGACTGGATGGCGTTTTGCCTTGCGCCTTCATGATTTCCGTGAAGCTGGTGGTGCCGCGCATTTTTTCCTGAACACGTGTGCTGGCTACGAAGGTTCCACTACCGACCCGACGCTCAAGCACCCCCTCCTCAACCAAGAGTGTGATGGCTTGACGCAGCGTCATACGACTGACCTTAAAAGTTTCGGCTAGATCTCGCTCGCTGGGCAGGCGCTCCCCAATCTCCCAAACTGCATCGTCAATATCTTTCTTAATCTGATCATGAATTTTGATATATGCGGGCAACATGTTGACTCTTCTTTCTTATTTGGTACCTTCCTTTATTTTAGTACCAAATACTTCAAATGTCAAACTAAATGATAAGTATTAGCACTCAAATGCTTGCTTTTCTCATGATTCTAGCTGTTTAGCCAAATAAAGACTCATATTCGTTTTTTCATCACTCTTGCTCCTTATTACCTTGGAAAAATTCCTTTTTTGTGATAAAATGAGGGGAAAAGATTACTTCTTTTAAGAAAGGGAACAGATGACAACTAGAACTGAATTACAAGATGTCGAAAAGATCATCGTGCTTGATTACGGAAGCCAGTACAACCAGCTGATTTCACGCCGCATTCGTGAAATCGGTGTTTTTTCTGAGCTCAAGAGCCACAAGATTACTGCTGACGAAGTCCGTGCTATCCAACCTGTCGGTATTATCCTTTCCGGCGGTCCGAATTCTGTATATGAAGACGGCTCTTTTGATATTGATCCGGAAATTTTCGAGTTGGGAATCCCGATTTTGGGAATCTGCTATGGTATGCAGCTTTTGACTCACAAGCTGGGGGGCAAGGTTGTCCCTGCTGGTCATGCTGGAAATCGTGAATATGGTCAGTCAAATCTGTCACATACTGCTAATTCCAGCCTTTTCAACGGAACACCTGAAAGCCAGTTAGTTCTTATGAGCCACGGAGATGCAGTAACAGAAATTCCTGCTGACTTTGTTCGTACTGGTACTTCTGCTGACTGTCCTTTTGCAGCCATTGAAAATCCAGCTAAGAAAATCTATGGCATTCAGTTCCACCCTGAGGTTCGTCATTCAGAGTTTGGCTATGATATCCTGCGCAACTTTGCTCTGAATATTTGTGGAGCCAAAGGCGACTGGTCTATGGATAACTTCATTGACATGGAAATTCAAAAAATCCGCCAAACCGTTGGTGACAAGAAGGTGTTGTTGGGGCTTTCTGGTGGTGTAGACTCTTCTGTCGTCGGTGTTCTCTTGCAGAAAGCAATCGGTGATCAACTAATCTGTATCTTTGTGGATCATGGTCTTTTGCGTAAAGGCGAAGCTGATCAGGTCATGGATATGCTGGGCGGCAAATTTGGTTTAAATATCATTAAGGCTGACGCAGCTAAACGTTTCCTTGACAAACTAGCTGGTGTCTCAGATCCAGAGCAAAAACGTAAAATCATCGGAAACGAGTTTGTCTATGTCTTTGACGACGAAGCCAGCAAACTAAAAGATGTAAAATTCTTAGCTCAGGGCACACTTTATACCGATGTCATCGAATCCGGTACCGACACTGCTCAGACTATTAAATCTCACCATAACGTTGGTGGTCTGCCAGAAGACATGCGGTTTGAGCTGATTGAGCCACTGAACACGCTCTACAAGGACGAAGTGCGTGCTTTGGGTACCGAGCTTGGTATGCCTGATGAAATTGTCTGGCGCCAACCGTTCCCAGGCCCAGGTCTTGCTATTCGCGTTATGGGAGAAATCACTGAGGAAAAATTGGAAACTGTCCGCGAATCTGATGCTATTCTCCGCGAAGAAATCTCCAAAGCTGGTCTTGACCGCGACATCTGGCAATACTTTACTGTTAATACTGGCGTCCGATCTGTTGGAGTCATGGGCGACGGCCGAACTTACGACTACACAATTGCGATTCGCGCTATCACTTCTATCGATGGTATGACAGCTGACTTTGCCAAGATTCCTTGGGATATTCTGCAAAAGATTTCTGTTCGTATCGTTAATGAAGTAGACCATGTCAATCGCATCGTCTACGATATCACCAGCAAACCACCTGCAACTGTTGAGTGGGAGTAAGAAATAAATCTTGAAATATTAAAAGTAAAAATCCTCCATCGAAAACCTTCTGATGGAGGATTTGATATATTAAGAAAAACAAACAAGGCTAGGACATTTTAGTCCTAGCCTTGTTTTACATAGTCTTGGAATTAACCGCCAAACAATCCTTTAAAGAAGTTGACAATGGCATTCCAGATATTAGAAAAGAAATTACCACCTTCTTGAAGGAGTCCGTTTGCATCAAAGTTGAGGTTAATATTATTAAAGGTATCCCCTGCCTTCGAAACAATGCTGTCTTTCAAGTCACTAAGTGTCTTTGTAAAGTCAGAATCTGTAATGACTCCACTGTTTGAAAGATTGACAGCAAAATTCACGATGAGGTTGATTTGGTCACTGGTCACTGACTGAGTAAGACCATAGTTTTTCAAGGTTTCTTCAACAATCTTACGGACATCATCTGCTGTCAGATTGCTGTTGTGCTTCTTAGCATTGGCGATAGCAGCTTTGATATCAGCCAGAGCCACGTTGAGCTTGTCTGCGTCATAGCCTTCCTTACCTGTATTTTCAGCATTGATACCAGAAAGGGCAGCCAGTTCTTCCTGCGCTAAGTTTTTATTTTCCTGAGGAATGGTCGCACCGTTATCCTCTAGAGAGTAGTAAATCCCTGCCAAGGCGCTCTCACCTGTTACCGGAATCGGTGCTGCAACGGTAATCTGCGCATGCTGAACACCTAGAGTAACAGCCGCATTGCGATACATATCTTCAGTAACCTTGGTGATGTTTTGCGGAGTGACAATTTTGACCTCTAATGGCTTATTGCCGCCTAACTTCTGGATTTTCACAGAAGAATAAAGCTGCAGGCTAGGGTCGTTGGCAACATCCATGATTTTAGAGTAGACTTCCGGTGTCATGGTCTTAAGTGGCTTGCTGTCGCTGGATGAATTGTAGCCCAACATCTGCAAGGTCTGCTGTTTTTGGCTCTCATCTAAGGAGTAACCCAGGACATACTCAGGCTGCACGTAAGTCTCATCAATGACTTTCTGAACATTTGAATCGGCAGCTGCGGTTGATACAGTAAACAGAGTAGCCAGCAAGGCTCCTGCTGTCATTAAAGTTTTTTTGAATTTCATATTTTTTCCTCTTTTCCTCCCGCTATAGTTTCCCAAATTCTATAGCTTTTTTATAGAGCAAACTTCTTTCTGAGTGCCTCGAATTTCTGTTCCTTGAGCTGGTGATTTCTGCTCCTTTTGATGTTCAGAGCGCTTCAGGTAAGTTGCTGCAATGATGGAGTTATTATTATCTCATCCATTGAGGGCTTGAGATAATAGATACATTTTACAACATTTCTCAAAGAAGTTCAAAGAAAAAACAGTCACTGGATTTGCTTGCCAGTAACTGCTCTTTCCTACTTTTTCCAAAGGAAGTCAATCAGTAATTCGTCTACTTCTGGATTCTCATGCAATTGGCTGTGCTGAGCCAACTGACCTGTGATTTTCTTTTCCTGGTAAGATTTGGCATTTTCAACCATGAGATATTTGAGGCTGCGAGAAGAAATATTGAGGACAGAACCGTCGGATTCGTTTTTAAAATCACCGTAAATGTTCAGAACATCTACTTGTTCTTGCGGGTAAACTTCTCGTAATCCCAGTAGTTTTTGATAAGTCTGGCTCATAGCACTAGGCTGGCCAGTTTGGTCGTCTAGAATTGTCAAATCTTCAGGCAAGTCCCTTCCTTCCAGACCATTAACATGGTTGGCAATATTGACCTGCTTTTGCAACTGAGGAAGATTTTCATCCTGACCGTTCTCTAGCATATAAAAGAGGATGGACATATTCCCCATCGAATGGCCTACCAGATTCATCTTATTAAAGCCATAAGTCTCTTGTAGCTTACGAATCACAGCAGCTGCATACTTACCATCTTGAGCATAGTCGGCATTGCGGTTATCTTCGTAGTTTACCTTAATAATGGGATTGATAGCACCTTTCGGTATCTCGCCTAATAAGCTTACTTGACCGTTTTTACTGACATTTGCTGTGATAATTGTCTGAGTGACTCCAGCTTTTTTGGCTGCCTCTGTCATATGATTTTCAGCATTAGAGCTGGATCCAAAACCGTGGAAAAACAAGGTCGGCGTTGTTGACTGCACAAATTGTTTTGTATTGAGGCTAGTGGCTTCTTTATGGTTGTAAAAAGCTGTTAGACCGGCAATTGTCACCAAAACCAGAATGAGGAGCTTAAAAGCAAGTTTCTTGTTCATTTTTCATTCCTTTTTATGATAGATGTACAAAATTATATCATGTATCTATCATGGTTACAAATATCTGGATTATTACTTCACCATCAAAAAAGAAAGAAGCTAAACTACTTCTTTCTAAAACCATTTTAAGAGGCGCATGATATGCATGTTCATCTTGACCTGACGGGAATAATAATAATTACCGCCGTTGATATAGAGTTCTGGCCCGTGAAAAATTGAAATCAGGTTATAGTAGCCGTAGGTCTTGCCAGTTACATTGCCTAAGCTTGGCGCTACTACATCTTTGGAATATTTCTTGGCCAGCTCTAGCGTATTTTCACCACCGTTTTTAGCGACGTAGTCGATATAGGCCTGACCGAAATTATAGGCTTGTACTGCTGTCCAAACATCCACCTTTTTCTCGCTGGCTAACTCTAGGTTATCAGATAAGGTCTGAACTCCCTGGCGAATACTTTCTTTGTTGTCCGTGATGGCATTGGTCTGACCAGTTGCGCTTTCACTGGACTGCATGACATCAGTATCTTTCCCCTTGGTTTCTGTATAAATCATGGCCAGTACCAATTCTTCATTGGCCGCTGTGTCCTGCTCGTCCAGCACTTCTCTGACCAAAGTCTGGTACTTCATGACCTGCTTGACATCATGATGAACCTGATAAATCTTGTAGCCGGCAAAGAGCACGAAAAGGACTAGAATCAGTCTTCTTAGAAATTTAAACATTATTTATTTTGGATATCCTCGATGTTCTTAATCAAAATAGAATAGGTCCCGTTATCGTTCTGGATAAATTCTACCGACTCTGCATCCTGATAGATATTATTGGGAACGATGAGCTCAATTCCATTTGAAAGGGAGAGTTTCTGATTTTCGAACTTTTTCTTCTGGCGGCTGCTGTCAATCTCGTCAAACTTGACTGGCTCAGGAATAGCTTCCTTGACTTGGTCGATAAAAGTAAGTCGGGCAGTCAGATTACTGTCAAAAAGATCATCGGCCAACTTCTCAGGCGACAGTTCGTCATTTTCTTCCAGATTTTTGAAAATACTGGATTTGACCTTGGACTGGAACTGAAAATCGTCTTTGTTAAAGCTTTCGGCAACCTTTTGAGCAGTCTTCTCAAGTGCTTTGATTGATTTCTTAGCTGAGATTGTCGGATTGACCTGCAAGAGATTATCTGACATATAATTGAGAAAGGCACCGTTATACTTGATGCGCTTTTCAATCAGATGGTACTTGCGAGATTTGAGATTGATGACCAAAGCCTCGTCCGCACCTGTACCAAAGCCAGGCAGATTGTTCTGCGTCAGTTTGATAGGGTTGTCCACCTCACCACCCAAGTGGGTCAGGGTTTCCCGCAGAGCAATCCGCAGAAAAGCGAAGTGCTCCACACCTTCTTTGTCAAACTGGACAAAAATCAGATCGTTGGTTTTCTGGTTTTCACTGACAGAAAACTCCTCCTGCCAGAGCTTAGCCACTGTCACTGATGTTTCCAGTAAGTCGTCTGAAAGATTGGCTAAAAAGACGTTTTCAGGATCGAAAACACCTGTCTTAGCATCGTCAGAATAGACCCGCTCGATTTTTTTGCGCAGGTATTCTTCAATCTTGGGAGTAATGTTGAGAAACTTATCCGCCAGCAACAGTTCGGTATCAGCTGGGCTGAATTGATGAATAATCGCTTTTTTTACGTAAATATCCATCTTAGTTCAAGACCTCATAGAGTGGAAAAGCGTCCGTTAATTCGCGAACTTCTGCCCGGACCTGATTTAGCACCGCTTCGTTTTCAGCGTTTTCCAGAGCCTTGATAATAAGCTTTGCTACCTTGATACTTTCTGTTACACCAAAGCCTCGAGCTGCAATAGCTGCTGTACCGATACGAATTCCGCTAGTCTTAAATGGTGACAAAGTTTCGTAAGGGATGGAGTTTTTATTAAGCGTGATATTAACCTCATCCAAGAGATTTTGCGCTACTTTCCCATTTTCTACAACCTTAGTAACATCAACTAAGAAAAGGTGATTTTCAGTACCGTCAGAAATCACACGGAACTTGTCATGCTGACGGAAGACTTGGGCCATGGCTTGGGCATTATCCAAAATCTGCTGAGCATAAACCTTGAAAGCTGGATCCAGCACTTCTTTAAAAGCCACAGCTTTGGCTGCAATGACATGCTCCAGTGGTCCGCCTTGAATGCCTGGGAAGATAGCTGAGTTAATTTTCTTAGCTAGGTCTTCATCATTTGTCAAGATCAAGCCGCCGCGAGGGCCACGCAATGTCTTGTGGGTCGTCGTGGTTGTGATATCCGCATAAGGCACAGGGCTAGGATGGAGGCCAGCAGCAACCAAACCAGCGATGTGAGCCATATCTACCATAAGCTTGGCACCCACTGCATCAGCGATTTCACGGAATTTTGAAAAGTCGATGATGTGAGAATAGGCTGAAGCCCCTGCCACAATCAGCTTAGGCTGAACTTCTTTGGCTTGCTGGAGGATAGCATCAAAGTTCAACAATTCTGTTTCTGGATCAACACTATAGGATACAAAATTATAGGTTTGACCAGAGAAGCTGACTGATGCACCATGAGTCAAGTGACCGCCAGCAGACAGATCCATGCCCATAACTGTATCACCTGGCTCAATCAAAGCCATATAAGCTGCACAATTAGCCTGGCTACCTGAGTGAGGTTGCACATTGGCAAACTTGGCACCAAAGATTTCCTTGGCACGCTCAATGGCTAGACTTTCAATCACATCCACTACATCTGTCCCACCATAGTAACGGCGACCTGGGTAGCCCTCAGCATATTTATTGGTCAAAATAGAACCTTGAGCAGCCATGACAGCTTTAGAAACGACATTTTCTGAAGCGATCAGCTCAATATTATGCTGCTGACGTTCTTCTTCTTTAGCAACTGCTTCCCAAATCTCTGGGTCAAATGCTTTGTAGTCTTCTTGGTCAAAAATCATAAGGTGTCTCCCTTCTTTTGCGAAAATAGGACCTTAGGTCCTAAAAGTTAAAATTTTATATCATTTACTTGGGCGAGAATATCCTCGCGAGTGATTGCCCCTTGGCGTAAAATAAGAGCCTTTTCTCCAGACAAGTCCAGAATAGTTGAATCCTGACCTGTCAAAAAGTCATCATCTTCTACTCCCGAGACCTCCTCTTGAAAATCCATCATAATCTGCTGGAAAGAAGTTCCACTAGCTTTTCCAGAAAGATTGGCGGATGGACCAATCAAGGGCCCGTACTTTCGAATCAAATCTAGGGTAACTGGATGATTAGGAATTCTAAAGCCCACAGTTTCCATACCTGAGTTTATCCAAGCTGGCACTCGGTCATTGGCTTGGAGAATAATAGTCAGCGGTCCAGGCAGAAAAGCTTGGTAGAGTTGATCCAGATAGCAGGGCTGGTTCTTGGAAAAGTTGTAAATTTCTTCCAAGCTAGCAACATTGAGATTAAGAGCCTTGTCACGAGGTCTTCGTTTTAATTCGTAGACTCGCTCAACCGCCTCTTCATTCAAAGCCTGGGCAAAGAGACCATACACTGTTTCTGTCGGCAGAACAACTGCTCCGCCCGCTGCCAGATTCTTTTCTATCTTATCCATTGTCAACCGCCACCATTCTATCTTTGCCAAATTGATCTTTCAGGACTCGGATTCGTTTTTTGGGAAAAGATTTTTTTAGCAAATCAGCAACACCGTCTCCTTGCTTGTAACCAATTTCCAGATAGATTTTTCCTTTTTTTGTCAGATAGTCTCCTGCCTGCTCGGCTATTTTCCGATAGACGGCATAGCCATCTTCCTCAGCAAAGAGGGCCATGTGTGGCTCTGAGGTCAGAACGTTAAGTCCGACTTCGTCCTTATCCGCTTCTGAAATATAGGGCGGGTTGGAGACAATGATATCAAATTTTCCTTGAATTGCATCCAAGCAATCGGATTGGACAAAAGCAAGGTTAAGTCTGCAGAACTGAGCGTTTTCTGCTGCCAAGGCAAGAGCATCATTTGACAAATCAGAAGCAGTAATCTGCCAGTCTGGACGGCTGTTTACCAGTGTCAGAGCAATGGCTCCGCTACCCGTTCCAATATCCAAGACAGACAGAGAACTTTCGGGATTTTCTGACAAAATCAGCTCCACCAGCTCCTCCGTCTCAGGCCTCGGAATCAGAACTCGCTCGTCCACCTTGAGAGTCAGGCCGTGAAAGTCACTGCTGCCAATGATATACTGAGCTGGCTTGTGAGCAAGCAGCTGCTCTTGAATTGCTTTTAGCTGTTTATGGTCTTCCTGGCTGACTTCTGTCCGAAGTTTGAGAACAAAGTCGGTAAAGGAGAGCTCATTGAGAGCCCTATAAACGAAAGATAGGTTTTCTGCTTCTTCTCCCGCTGCTAGCAGCTCTTGCTCTAACTCCGCCAAATATTGAGCCAATGTCATTATTTATTCAGCTCTTCTAGTTTTTGCGTTTGGTCATAGAGAACCAGAGCGTCAACGACTTCATCCAGTTTGCCAGCTAAAATCGTGTCCAGCTTTTGCAAGGTCAAGCCGATACGGTGATCTGTCACTCGATTTTGCGGGAAATTATAGGTGCGAATCCGCTCTGAGCGATCACCTGTACCAATTGTGGACTTGCGCTCTGCATCCTGCTCATCTTGAGCGATTTGAGCAAAGTGGTCTGCTACACGAGCTCGGATGATTTTCATAGCCTTATCCCGGTTCTTCTGCTGGGTCCGCTCTTCCTGCATTTCGACCTTGATATTGGTTGGCAGATGGACGATACGAACTGCTGTCGCAACCTTATTGACGTTCTGTCCACCAGCACCTGAGGCGTGGTAGATGTCTACCCGCAGGTCTTTAGGATCAATGTCGTATTCTACTTCTTCGATTTCTGGCATGACTAGAACTGTCGCCGTCGAGGTGTGAACGCGGCCTTGGCTTTCAGTTACAGGAACCCGCTGTACGCGATGAGCGCCAGATTCATACTTAAGTTTTGAATAGACGGACTGACCAGAGACCATAGCAACCACTTCCTTGATTCCACCTACACCATTGTAAGAAGCTTCCATAACTTCGAAGCGCCAGCCTTGGCTTTCAGCATATTTTTGATACATCTGCAAGAGGTCGCCGGCGAACAACTGAGCCTCATCTCCTCCTGCAGCACCGCGAATTTCAAGGATAATATTCTTATCGTCATTTGGATCTTTGGGCAAAAGAAGAATTTTTAGCTTTTCTTCGTATTCCTCTTTTTCAGCCTTGGCATCTTTTAGTTCTTGCTTGGCCATTTCCTCCAAGTCCGCATCACCAGAGGCGTCTTTTATCATTTCTTCAGCGTCTGTGATGTTTTGCAGGACTTTTTTATACTCGCGGTATGCCGTCACTGTATCGCGGGTGCTGGCTTCTTCCTTAGAAAGCTCCATAAAACGCTTGGTATCGCTGACTACATCAGGGTCGCTTAGGAGTTCACCAAGTTCTTCGTAGCGATCTTCAACTGCTTGTAACTGTTCATAGATGTTCATAGATTTTTCATCATCTCCTTTATTTCTATCATCGAATTACTTAATATCGGGGTTAAAATAGTGCCTGCGGCAGACTGAGATATAGGTCTCGTGGCCGCCAATTTTTATCTGCTCACCATCATAAACTGGCTTTCCGTTATCAGTCCGTAAAACCATAGTGGCCTTACGAGAGCAATATTGGCAAATGGTTTTAATCTCCTCAATCTTATCAGCCAAGAGTAAGAGATGTTTGGAGCCTTCAAAGAGTTCATTGCGAAAATCATTTTTCAGACCAAAAGCCATAACCGGAACATCCAGCTCATCCACCACTCTAGCCAAATCATAGACATGATGGCGTTTCAAAAACTGAGCCTCATCAATCAAAACACAATAAGGTTTTTCAGGCAGCTGCTGGATATAGCCAAAAATATCTGTCTCATCCTCAATAGCTATGGCATTTCGTTTCATGCCGATGCGACTGGAAACAACCCCAAAGCCGTCTCTTGTATCGATAGCCGAGGTCATGATGACGACGCTCTTGCCTTGTTCTTCATAATTGTGGGCCACTTTCAAAATTTCAATGGTCTTGCCCGAATTCATCGTGCCATATTTGTAGTATAACTGAGCCATAATTTAAATCTTTGCTAATTCACTATCTCCATTTTTACTTCACATTATTTTACCATAATTCACTACTCTTTAAAACCTCATTTATGATAAAATAATGATAAAGAAATAAAGGAGGCAGAAAATATGCCATTTGTTAGAATTGATTTATTTGAAGGTCGTACTCTGGAGCAGAAAAAAGCTCTCGCCAAGGAAGTAACTGAAGCTGTTATCAGAAATACAGGCGCACCTCAGTCTGCTGTCCATGTCATCATTAACGACATGCCAGAAGGAACCTACTTCCCACAAGGTCAAATGCGAGAAAAATAAAAAAGAAAAGTCAGCAGTTTATATCCCTATAAACTGCTGACTTTTTTCTATGAATAGGTTCTACTGTTTTCTCTTTTGCTCTCAAATTCTTTAATTAATTTTTGATACCAGTAAAAACTATCTTTTCGAATCCGCTCTAGACTACCACCTTCTTCCTCATCACGGTCTACATAAACAAATCCATAACGCTTGCCATAGCCGTTGAGCCATGAAAGTAAATCTGTGAAAGACCACGTACAATAGCCGATGACTTGGCAACCATCTTCTATGGCGTTTTGTACAGCTGTAATATGCTTATCAAGATATTCAATCCGATATGGGTCATGTATCTTTCTATCTTCCGTTAAGGTATCATACTCTCCTAGCCCATTTTCAGTTATCATAATCGGGATGTCATATCTACTGGTAATCCGCCGTAAAGCAATTCGCAAACCAATTGGATCTATTTCCCACTCCCAGCTAGTACGCTCTAAGTGTTCATTTGGCACATGCTTAAACTGGTCCGGCTCACCAGCTTCAGCATTCGGAACATTAGCAGCAAAAGTATGAGATTGGTAATAGTTGACACCAACGAAATCTGGACGACCAGCTTTTAAAATCTCTAAATCCCCTTCTCGGATATCTAATTCTATACCGAATTGATTTTTCAGATAAGCTAAGGCTGTCTTTGGATAACGTCCCAATAGATAAGCATCCATCCAGTACCAAACATTAATATCCAAGGATTTCTCCATTGCTAGAACATTTTCTGGTCGATTATCCAGAGCATAGAGAACAGGAAAGGCAAAGCTTGGACCGATTTGACCTTTTATTTTTAAATCATGGAATCGTTTGATAATCGTCGCATTAGCTAAGTTGACAATGTGATTGACTTGATGCATTCGCTTGATGTCTTTAATCCCTGGTGGGAAATAGCCATCTCTGTAGCCGAGTCCAACAAAAACATTTTGCTCATTGAGTCCAATCCAATATTTCACTCGATCTCCAAAGTTTTTGAAGAGAATCTCTGCATAATACAGGAAATCGTCGATTATCTTTCTGGATTCCCAGCCTCCATACTCATCTTGGAGCGTCTGAGGCAGATCCCAGTGATAGATCGTGATAATGGGTTCAATATTATATTTGAGAAGCTCATCAATCAAATTTGAATAAAATTCAATCCCTTTCTGATTGACCTCTCCTCGTCCCTCAGGCAAAATACGGGTCCATGCAATAGAAAATCGATAAGCTTTTAGGCCCATTTCGGCCATCAGTTTAACATCTTCTTTATAGTGATGATAATGGTCCACAGCCACATCACCTGTAGTGTTTTTAAAGGTCCTATTAGGCTGGCGAACAAAGACGTCCCAGATAGATAGACTCTTACCATCTTCATCCCAAGCTCCTTCAACTTGATAGGCAGCTGAAGCCGATCCCCAGAGAAAGTCTCTGGAAAATTTTGTTACATCAATCAAGCTGCTGCACCTCCTTTGGCTTCTATTGCTTCCGCTTCAGCTTCTTGCTTAACCAATTGCTCTTCGTATTTCTTGAAGAATGGATAGTAGATTAACATAGCTGGTAAAATCAAGATATAGTCCCAAACAAAGTTTTGCCAACGAAGGGTGGTTAGATAGTTACTAAAGCCCATTGGCAACTGAGCGCTGACAACAATCCAAGCTGGAATGATAAAGCCTGTTTTGTAAGCAAAATAAGTCAAAATCATCATAATAGGCACATTGAGTACATAAGGGATACAAAGAATTGGGTTGAACATAATTGGCATACCAAATGTTACTGGCTCGTTGATACCAAACCACCCAGGAATGAGTGAAATCTTTGATACGGCACTGATTTGTTTAGATTTTGATCGTAAGCCCATCAAGACCAGGGCCCAGGTATTCCCTGTACCACCAACTAAAGCCATGGAAGTGTAGAGTAAGACTGGGAAGAATTGCATTGGCTGACCGTTCGCATGAAGAGCAGCATTAGTTGTTGCCGCTTGAATCCCAAGCGGAGAAATGATTGGAATAATGATGAGGGTACCATGAATACCGAAGCACCAAAGAATCAGCGCTAACATACAAAGCATCACAATACCTGGAACAGATGATACAGCGCCAAGCGGTGCACGCAAGAGAGCCATAAAACCAGACGGAACATTATAAGCTCCTGCTGTCAATGCTCCAATTCCAACATTCAGCAAGAGGAAGAGAGTGATGGAGAAGAATACCGGCAGAATAGAGCCGAAACTATCTTGCAGGAACTGCGGCACAACATCGGGCATCTTTATTTTAATATCTTTTTCATAACAGAATTTTTCAATCTGTACGACGACAAAGACAATAAAGAAGCTGATAAACATACCTTGTGAGCCGAGATAGTCTAATTGCAGACCGGAGAATTCTTCAGTATCAACAAAAGCTCCTGCCACAAGCATGAAAGTAACTGCTGTATCAACAGCTGCCATAATAGGGGATTTTAATTTCAAATTCTTAGCATAATGATAAGCAAAGAAGATAGCAACCCAGATAGAAATAAAATCCATTGAATAACGGAAAGGCAAGGTCAATGTATTATACACTGCATCCCCTGTTTTGAACCAACCTAGAGCAGTTTCATTTCCAATTGCAGCTAAGACTTGAAATAAGGAACCTACGGTAATCAATCCCAAGAGAGAGCCCAATCCAGCTTGTAAAGACTGTATAAACACATTGTTGGCCAGTTTATAACCAATTTCCTGAAGTTTGGTCATGAATTTACTGTTAAAGAATTTTTCCATCAGAAAAACCTCCTTAAGATATTGCTTTAATTAATTGAAAGATATTCTTACAATCTCCCATTGCATAATCCATAGCTGGAATGGTGGCAACAGGTTTTGAAACTGTCTCTTTGACAGAATCAAGTTTATAAGAAACCTGAGGACCTAATAAAATTACGTCATAGTCCTGAGCATAATCTTGATAGTCCATCAATCCGACCGCTTTGATATCGAGGTCAATACCTTGGTCATTTGCATATTGCTCCATTTTTTTCATCAGGATGCTCGTGGACATACCAGCTGCACATATTAATAAGATTTTCATTGTCTTTCTCCTTCTCGATTGGAATACAGCTCAATCATCTCAGTGATAAGGTCAATGGCCAAGAGACTCGTCATAAAATGATCTTGTGCATGAACAAGCAGTATACTCAACTGATGACCGTTTCCTTGTGCTTCTTCCTGCAATAAATCTGTTTGGGAATGATGGGCCTTTAAAATTACACTATTTGCCTCATCCATTAATTCCTTAGCTGCATCAAATTCTGCTAGTTTTGCTTTTTTTAGTGCTTCAAAAGCTAAGGATCGGGCTGAACCCGAGTTGGCTATTAAGGACATGGCAATAATCTCCGCTGAACTATTCCATTCTTCCATACAAACTCCTCCTTTCAATTTGACTTCTTACCCAAAGTTTACTATAGCTCTATTCTACTGTCAAAAGCGTTTATATTTTCTTAATATACAGTTTTCTAGCTTAGTGTATCCATTTTCAAATGCCATTCATACTCAATTTATTATAAAAAATTTAAAGCAATAGTTTCTTACGTGCTTTACCTCTGGTACTTTGCTATTTTCAAGTAGTTCCTTTAATATATTTTAGAACCTATCGTAAAATTAGTGTATAAAAATTAATCGTTTTTTATGATAATGTATAACACAAAGCTAAAGAGTATAAAAATTCATTAAAATCCGTCTCTTTTTCCTTAGGGGGTTACTTTCCACAAGGGCTTATTATATACTTAATTTATGAAGATTATTAGAGAACTCCAAGTCACTTCAGATGAATTTTATGACTTCTTGGAAAGCGAGTTTCTGAATCAAATCAATCAAACTGACAATCAAACAAAAAAGATAGATAGGTTAAAGAAAGGACTTCGTTACTCAAAATTGTCAGACAATGTCTATACCAAGACTGATTATGAGATTCTGGACTATCGTCGCCATGAAACCTACGTCATTCAAATCTCGTCCCACAGTGAAAAAACGATTACTTCCTACAATACCAAGCCTTGCTCAAAAGGGCTTGAGGTTACGCTAGAACAAGAACAAAATAAATTGACAAAAAATTCAAAAAACAAGCTCATCAAGTGGATGGGAGAGCTCCTCTACTTTGGTCGCCTTTCGGAAAATCTTTATAAGATTCAAGGGGAAATTGAGAAGGCTAGAAAAGTGAAAACTCAGTAAAAAACAAATCCGATCCATACCTTCTTTTCTGCGCCCAGATTTTTTATGACTCGCAGATATTCAGATAGTTCAAGGAGTAGATTATGAAACAAGGCATCACACCTCAATATTGGAAACAAGAAAACAACGGTCGCTATTTCACTAAAGAAACTCAAATATTCAGCCCTCTGCCTATTTTGACCGACACCTTACTGGCTCATCCAATAGCAAGAAATGATGGCCAGCTGGCTTTCCCTGCCATTCATTTCATAGAAGGGGTTTCCCGAGAAGTCGGACAAGAGGTTATGCAGTCCTTTTCACTTCCCTATCCATCCAACCCTGAAGCGCACATCGTAAAGGTTGCTCAAAACGGTATTTTCGTTTATGCCTTATCCCAGCGTGGCTTATTTTATGGGGCTATTTCAATTATCCAAATGTTGCAGGATGGCTACTTGCCTTATGGCTTAGCCTACGATGAACCCGTCTGTTCCGAGCGTGGCCTCAAGGTATTTTTACCGTCTCGTAAGAATATGGATTTCTTCAAGCAATTTGTAGATATGCTTGCTTTCTTCAAGTACAATACCCTCATGATTGAAATCGGCGGTGCTATGGAATATAAAAAACACCCTGAAATTAATCAAGAGTGGATTAAATATTGTGCTGATATGGCTGAATACTCTGGCAAGACCAAAGAAATCCAAGACTATACCTTCCCTTGGTACAAGAATGCCATTCACATGGAGAATGGTGACGGGGAGTTTCTAAGTCAAAATGATGTGAAAGATCTGGTCCTCTACTGCAAGGAACGATTTTTTGAGGTGATTCCTGAGGTTCCCTCTCTTGGCCACTGTGACTACCTGATGCTTGGCCACCCTGAAATCGCAGAAATCCCTGAGGATCCTTATCCGGACACTTATTGCCCATCAAATCCTGCCTCTTATGAACTCCTCTTTGATGTTCTGGATGAAATCATTGAGGTCTTTGAACCTGAAGTCATCAATATCGGGCATGATGAATACTATTCAATTGCCATGTGTGAGCGCTGCAAAGGGAAGGCTGGAGCTGATATCTTTGCAGAGGACATTATCAAGATTTATGACCACCTCAAGCAGAAAAATGTCCGAACCATGATTTGGGGAGACAAGTTACTGAAAAACGCTATCGTTCCTGATGCAGGGCCTTTTGGTGGAGCAGAAATCATCATGTACACTCCCCAGTTCAAAAAAGATACAGGCACAAAAGTTGGCATTATGCCGGCAACCTGGCAGGCCATTCACCAGATTCCCAAAGATGTCGAAATTCTCCATTGGCTCTGGAGTTTGGATGAAAAACTGGAAGATGAAGTTTTAGAAGAAGGCTTTAGCATCCGTTATGGTAATTTTGAAGGCTACCTCTTTCCGCATTGGGCTGAGCATTTGAAGAAGGGGAGCAAGGGAGCTATCATCTCCAACTGGAGCACTTTAAATGAGGTAATCCTGCAGAGAAATGTCATTTTCTTCGGCTTGGCCTATGCATACGAGATGTTTTGGAATCATGACTATCGTGATGAAGACTATGCGACAATCCGTGATAAAACCTTATCATATCTCTTCCATTACCACTATCCTGACCTGCAAAACCACTCGCGCAGTCTTGAAGCACTGGCGCATCCTAGCTGGATTGAAATTGGCTATGCTACTGACTATTTTGTGGAATACCAATGGTTTGTGGACGGTGTCTTCCCCGAAATGGAAACCTATCAAATCGGAAATATCCTACTAACCTATACTGATCAAACCGAGTTTACTCTTCCCATTATCTTTGGAGAAAACATTGGCAAAACAAGTGTTGAATGGGATCGGACTACCAATACCAACCCTCTACCTGGCGAACCCATCTATAAGGTAGATGAGCAATTATTTGAAGTCTCGCTTAGCACCAAACCTTATCAAAAAGAGCAACAAACTTTCTTCGCATTTCCTATTCAAAACCCTTATCCTGAAAAGGAATTGAAGAATGTAGAGGTTCAAACAGAAGCTGACAAAGATTGTCAAATTTTTGTTGATCAAATTGCCTATTATCACTAAACTTGAGGCTTATTTCAAGCTATCAGATAGAAATAGCGAAATTTATGAGGAATCAGAATCATCCAATTCAAAAAAAGCAGAAACTTTCTAGATATCAGGTTACTAGACATACTGATTGCTTATCCTATTTGAAACGAAAGGAGGTGGGAGAGTGAGTGAAAAGAAAACATTTCTGAAACAATTCTTACGTCTCAGTCTACCGTTTTCTCTTCAATTTCTACTAGCCAGCGCTGTCAATCTAGCTGATGTTGTCATGATTGGACAGCTAGGGGAAAAACAAATCGCAGCTGCTGGCGCTGCCAACCAGATTTTCTTCCTCTTGACTATTGTACAGTTTGGTATCGGTAGCGGAGCTTCTGTCTTCATGGCCCAATACTGGGGAGCCCAGCGAATTGCTGATATGAGAAAAACCTTGGGATTAATCTATATGCTGAGTGGAATCATCTCCGTTTCCTTTACCTTAGTCGCTTTACTCTTTCCCAAGCAACTGATTGGCTTTTATATCCATGATACCGAAGCTATTCAGTTGGGTGCCCAGTACCTATCTATCGTCTCCTGGACCTACCTGATGACAGCTATTACAACTTCTCTGGCTACTATGTGTCGGTGCAGTAATGAAGTTTTCTTACCAACTCTTGCTAGTCTCCTATCCATGGCGACCAATATCATTGGCAATGCCGTCCTTATTTTTGGGCTGATTGGGTTTCCTAAACTTGGACTGGTTGGTGCTGCTATTGCTACCTTTATAGCTCGATTGCTGGAGCTTTGCTTGTTAGTATTTGGTGTCTATCGAACAAGGATGGCTGGAGCAGCTAGCATAACTGAACTCTTTGCTTTCCACAAAGACTTCGTTTATCAATTTTTGAAAAAAACCTTGCCAGTCGTCTTCAATGAAGGAGCCTGGTCTCTTGGAACATCAATTGGCTTGGCTATTATCGGATTATTAGGTACTGAAGTGGTGGCCTCCACCCAGATTGCTAGCGCCATTGCCCAAATTGGATTTGTCTTTGTACGTGGTGCAGGAAATGCCGTAGCTGTTATGCTAGGCAATGCCATCGGAGAGAATCAAGCAGAAAAAGCCTTACAGGATGCCAAGCGCTTCTTACTTTTATTACCTCTCATCGGACTCATCGTCAGCGTCCTACTCATCTGGGCCATGCCTTTAGCGCTGAAACTCTACAACTTAAGCAATCAGACAGAGCAGCTAACCATCTTGATGATTCAGTTAAATGCCCTGTTGTTTATCCCAAAAGCTTTTAGTGTTGTTTTAATCGTTGGGATTTTACGTAGCGGAGGCGATACCAACTATGCCTGCCTGCTAGATATTTTACCTGTTTGGCTCTTCAGCATTCCACTTGGCTATGTCCTAGTTAGCCTGCAGGCTCCCATTTGGCTAATCTTTCTTGTGATAAATGGCGAAGACATTCTCAAGCCAATCTGGGGCATCCCTCGTGTCTTCTCAGGGAAATGGCTGCATAATCTTGTGCAAGAGCACATGTAAAAAAGCATCTAAATCACAACATTACCACAGAAATCGGAAATGTAAATCCCGACTAAAAAGGTAATGAGAGTTAGGTGCTTTTTTATTGGTTTGCGACTCCAACTTACAATTTTATAATTTGCGCAGCATCTGAATTAAAACACTGACCTCTGCGTCATCTACAATAATCTTAAAGCTTCGCTCCACCGTTCGGATGATTTTCCTAACGTGCTTATAATCATCAGGGAATTTTTCGATAACACCAGCAATTTCTTTACTACTCTTCTTCAAGCATTCTCCTGAAAGGGTCCGCTCCACTAGACACGCAATATGAACAAACAAACCTATTGTTTGCTCCTCTGTCAGCTGATAATAAAAATCAAATTCATCTAAAATAGCAGGAAGAATCTTTTTAATCTTAGCTAAGGAAGTATAGACAAATTGATCTTCTAAAAATTGGTAAACTTTCTCATAATCGTAGCTATTGACAGAGGTCGGTACAAACATCAATAATTTATCTAAGTGCTCCTTGGGCTGCTCAAAAACATCTTTAATGGAAATGAAAGGGATACCCATAATTTGAGGGTCGAAAGTTCCAACAAAAGCATGAATTTGATAGGTCTTTCTTAAGGCCATCACTTCCTCAATCAACATCTCCTTATTAGCAACTGACAAAGCAATGACACGGTAACCCAGCTTTGAATACTGATCAAGATAGTGCTTGAGCTGAAGAGAACCGCCTTCGCTGGTATAACAGAGAGTGATGATGATTTTTTCTTGGTCCCGATTTTTATAAAGCTGATTCATTTCCATATGAAAAGCGTGAAAGACACTGTCAATATCATTTTCTATCAAACAGCGCCGTGCAATCCCCATGCCAATCATAGTAATGGGAATTTCAAATTCTCTGATTTTAATCAGAGTTTCTTCTCGAATTTTATCCAGCATTTCCTTAATCGATCCCATATCATAGAGGACAATGACCCCTAAACCTTGGTCTAGCTCCTCAATTTGCTCTTTTAATTTACGATAGCTTTCCTCTAGAGACTCTTCTAATAGAATATCAAAGCCATACACTTGGCTATTTTTAGTCAGCATCTTGGTTGACTCAGCCAAGGACTTGGCAACCCCTTTACCATGCAGAACGTAGAGCAAGATAGGTCGTAGACTATCTTGTTTCTTTTCGGATTCAATAATAAACATGGTTAGGATGACGATTTCATCTATCGGAACAGCTAGTTGAAATCTTGTTTCTAGTTGCCTAGCAAATTTAGAACATTGTGCATACTCTATTGGATAATCCCGAATCACTTTCACAATAGCATCATTATCCAACTGCCGATTTAACGACCCTTTCTGCTTAAGCATCGCATTGACATGAAGGCTGATGCCGTAATATGCCGTCGAATTAAGCTCTATATTGAGTTCTTTTTGAACAGATAGAACAAAGGCTTGTACCAACTGGATTACTTCAGCAGAAACAATCGTCTCAAGCTGATTAAGATTTTCCAACCCATCTTCTTTCTTAACAAAAGGTTTGTATTCAATATAGCTTTGAATATAGTTTCTCACTGCCTCAAAAACATCATCCTGCTCAATGCCTCTTTCTGATAACTGAGAATATTCTGATTTAATTTTGTTATATAAATCATCCGACTCTTGCTCTGGAAAATCCAGCAATCCCAACTCCTTATCATAAATCAGCACCTTACGTTTGCCAATCAATTCATCGATTTTAACTACATTATGACTACCTAAATGCCGAATTCCTTGATAAGGAATGGGCAAATCGTCATTACTAAGTGTTAAATCTTTTAGCTCCGACCTCAGACTTCTTACAAAAGCATTGGCACAAGCAGTTCGAACTGCATATTCTAATTCTTTTATATTGCTAATATTCGCTGATAGGATGAAGGAATGAATGACATCACGCGGTACTTGAATATCATGCGCAGAATTCTTTGATTCAATAGCTAAAAAGTAATTCAGTAACTCTATCTTTTCACTAATCGGTCGATTCGGATAAGAAGGCAGCTGGATTACAACAGGAAGTTTATTGGATAAATGTTCAGATAGCTTAGCGCTACTTCCGATAATTACCAAACCTTTCTTCTGACGTCTCTTTTGTTCTCCTTCTCTGTGATTCAGCCAGGAAATCAATCTATTTTGATCCGCCGAAGATAGAACTTGTATGTTATCTATAAATAAAATTCCTTCTGCCACTTTCTCAAATACAGACTTCGTCGCATCTGAGCCAAATAACAACTTCAGCAAATCATCCAGAACATCAATATAGTCTAAGCAGTTAATTTTTTCAAACAACTGAGGTTTACTAATCGCTTGATTTTGAATGGCAAACTCCATCATTTTATTAACGAAGTGAGTTCTACCAGCACCAATCTCGGATAAAACGAGTACAGGAAGGGCATAATTTGGGTATAAAATAGCTGCCTGTGCTAACTGGATGGCTGTTCGCAAACTGCCATTTTCACCTATAATGCTTGGAAAATCCAAAGGATTTTCTACAAATACCTCTTTTAATTGGTATTGAACTGGCCGTGTATTTCCTTTAACGAGTATCCCTTCTTTTACCAATTGATTCAAAATAGTGCTCACATTTGAGCGTTGCATTCCTAAAGCAGCTGCAATCACTTTTGTTTCAAGACCTTGCTTATTATTCTTTAGAAATTCTTGCTCTAGATATTCTAAGACTAGTGTTTTGGCAACCTTCATATTCTACCTCACTGATATTTTTCTCCCATTATCGTCATTCAATTTATCTTATACTGCAGCTTGATTCACCTACTTAGAGCCTTAGAACTTACTCCCTATCATCCTGTCATTTCCTTATCTAAACATTATAAATTGAAGCAAGAGAATGATAGAATACATAAAAGCCAACTGTTAATGAGTGATATAAACAGCTGGCCTTTTTCTTTATCATTCAGGAATGAAATTCTTTATTCATTCTTTTATCAGAAAACCAAGTCGTAAGGAGACTCCAACTTGTCCGCTAAACTTGCTAGAAACTCCGCTGCAGGCTGACCATCTACGACTTGATGGTCAAAAGTCAGGCTGAGCGGCAGGAATTTCTGCTCATAGACCTGTCCTTGGCTGTCAAGAGCCAGCGCCGTTTGCAGGGCACCAACTCCTAAAATCGCCACTTCTGGAGTATTTAGGATAGGAGTGAAATATTCAACCCCTGCTGCCCCGAGATTGGTAATACTGAAGGTTGAACCTGAGTAAAGAGCTGGATCTAAAGTGCCTTTACGAGCTTGGGTGGCCTCTGTTTTGATAGCTAAGCCCAAGTCAGCCAGCGTTAGCTTATCCACGTGTCGGATAACCGGCACCACCAGACCATCACTCAGCGCCGTCGCAATACCGATATGAATATCTTCTACTTCCTGATACTGACCATTGAAATACCAAGCATTGAGCTGAGGGTGATCTTTCAACGCCTTGGCAACAGCCTTTGTAAGCAGGGTTGTGATGCTGATTTCGCCATTTTCTAGTGGTGAAGTGACCTTATCCTTCATATCCTGCCTAAAGGCTATCAGCCGACTGATATCCACCTTACGATGCAAGGTCACCTGAGCAGATGTCTGGAGACTATTCATCATCCGCTCTGCAATAGTCTTGCGCATACCTGTCAATCCTGCACCATAGTCAACTTGACCAGCATGCTGAAGGACTGCTGAGCTACTTTCAGGTGTTTGGTTTGGAAGCGTCTCTGGTTTATAATTTTCCACATCTCGTCTGGTAATACGGCCATTGCCTCCCGTTCCTGAAATCAAGGAAATATCATATCCTTTTTCCTTAGCAATCTTTCGGGCCAGCGGAGTGATAAAAATACGTCCCTGTTCACTTTTTCCAACAGTGTTGGAACTTGCTGCCACAGTTTTTTCAGCTAGCTCTGGCTCTGAATCAACTGCTCCCTTATCACTTTCTGATTTATTCGCAGAGACTTCTTCCGTCTCCATACCTGGAATAGATTCTCCTGCTTCACCAATCCATGCAATTACTTTCTTGCACGGGACAGTATCGCCCGCCTGACTGATAATTTTTAAAATCACTCCTGCGCTTGGCGCCTCTACATCGCTGGTCAATTTTTCAGAACTGATTTCCAAGACAGGCTGACCAGCAGCTACGGTGTCGCCTTCCTTGACCAGCCAGTTATTTATCAGACCTTCGGTCATTGTTAAGCCTAGCTTAGGCATTACAATTTCTGTAGCCATACTTGCCTCCCTTCTATCTCTTCAGATCGTCAATCAATTCTGCAGCAACAGTCAGAACCTTATCAGCATTAGGGATATAGAGCTGTTCCAGATTCACCGCAAATGGTACCGGCACATTTGGCGCGCAGACGCATTTCACTGGACCGTCCAGATAGTCAAAGCATTTGTCTGTCACTGCTGCTGCGATATCCGTCGCTGTGTTATTGTGAGGGTTTGATTCATCAACGATAATCAGCCGTCCAGTTTTCTTGACTGATTCAAAGACAGTCTCCTCATCCCAAGGAGCTACCGTTCTCAAGTCAATGACTTCAACCGAAATACCATCTTTTTCCAAGCGATCCGCTACTTCATAAGCTACATAAAGCATCTTACCGATAGTAACGATAGTGAGGTCTGTTCCTTCACGGCGGACAGCAGCCTTCCCAATTGGAACTGTATAATATTCTTCTGGTACCTCTCCCTTGATACCATAGAGAGTCTTATCTTCTGAATAAATCACGATATTGTCGTCTTCAATGGAAGCCAGCAGTAAGCCCTTGGCATCGTAAGGTGTTGCCGGAACGACTACCTTGATACCAGGAATGGATCCGAAGAGACCGTAATATGAACCCGAGTGCTGAGCTGCTGCCGAAGCTCCTGCCCCATGCATGGTCCGCATTGTCATCGGAACCTTGGCCTTACCGCCAAACATATAGCGCATTTTTGAGCCTTGCCCCAGAATGGCGTCAAAGCAGAAACCGATAAAGTCATTGAACATCAGCTCCGGTACTGGCCGCAAGCCAGTTAGAGCCATTCCAACAGATGCTGACACGTATCCGTGCTCTGAAATCGGAGTATCAATCACCCGCTCTCGGCCGTATTTTGGCATGAGTCCCTTGGTTACACCCATTACACCGCCCCAAGCATCTTCGTTTTCTTCTTCCAAGTGCTTGATTGTTACACCGCCGGCAATATCTTCTCCCAGAAGGATTACGGTATCATCTTTTGCCATTGCCTGATCCAGCGCTTCATTGATTGCTTTCATAAATAACAGTTGTCTAGCCATTTGATCAACCTCCTTCTATCAATCAGCAAATACATCTTCCAGCAGAGACTCGGAACGAGGAATCGGACTGTCTTGAGCAAATTTGATAGCTTCTTCCACATCCTTTCGAGACTCCTCTAATATGGCATCAAGTTCCTCTTCAGTCAAGAGGCCATGCTCGATAGCGTAGTCACGGAAGACGTCCAGAGCATCCACATCAGCCCAGTCTTTTTCTTCACCTTCCAAAGCCTTATACTTCTGCTCATCCCCTTCAAAGTGACCATGATCGCGATATGTTACAGCTTCAATTAAGGTAGGCCCTTCACCTCTACGAGCCCGCTCTACAGCTTCCTTGGCTACTTGGTAGACAGCGAATAAATCCTTACCATTAACCCGAACGCCGGGCATATTATAAGCAGCCGCTCTCTCAGCAATGGTGCCAGACGCTGAAGAATACCATTGCGGAGTTGATTCTGCAAAGAAGTTGTTTTCATTGACAAAGATAACCGGCAGTTTCCAAATTGCTGCCATGTTGAGACATTCGTGGAAATTTCCTTCATTGGCTGCACCATCACCGAAGAAGCAGACAGCTACACTGTCTGTTTTCAAGTACTTGTTACGCATAGCAGCACCAGTTGCTAGACCAAAGCCTCCACCAACCATACCATTGGCACCGAGAATCCCCTTATCCAAATCGGCGATGTGCATAGATCCGCCTTTTCCTTTTCCAAGTCCAGTCTCCTTGCCAAAAATTTCTGCCATCATTCCCTTTAAATCACCGCCCTTAGCAACACAGTGACCGTGTCCTCGGTGAGTACTGGTAATATAGTCCTGGTCTGTCAGATTGGCACAGACACCCGTAGCGATCGCTTCCTCTCCAGCATAAAGGTGAACAAAGCCAGGAATCTGTCCTGCAGCAAAGAAACGCCGTGTATTTTCCTCAAAATTTCGGATATCCCACATGGTTTTATACATGGTCTTAGCTTTTTCTTTGGAAATCTGCTCCACCTCAACTTCGGTAGCATCATGGACTTTTAAATCGACTAGCTCTGATACAGCACTTTGGTTTCTTGTTTTGGTCAATCGTTGTGGTAAATCTTTATAATTTGACATATTTTTACCTCCTCATTAATCGTCCTGAACGAGTCTTTTTGCGACTTCTTGTATTAGTTCTGATGTAGTCGGATGAGCAAAAACTGTTTCAAGAACTTGATCCAGCGTTGCTTCAGCCTGCCTCAGCAAAATCAAATTCTGCAGAAGATCTGTACCGTTCGGACCGACGATGACAGCACCTAGTAGAAGATGGTATTGCTTTTCTGAGATTAGCTTGACATAGCCCTCCGTCTCACCTATAGCGATAGCCCGCCCATTATAAGAGAAAGGCAGCTGCTCGACCAGAACATCATAGCCCGCCTTCTCAGCCTCTTCCTTGCTGAGACCAAAAGAAGCTACTTCAGGATTGGTGTAGAGTGAACGGGGAACACCCAGCGGATCAACTGCTTCTTCAGCTCTCCGGCAGATAGCTCTTACAGCCTTTATTCCTTCTGCACTAGCTACGTGAGCCAGCATATAAGATTCCAAGAGATCACCGATAGCATAAACATGCTCTTTGGATGTTTCGTAGTATTGATCTACCTTGACAAAATTCCGATCTGTCAAGGCTAATCCCATATCCTTTGCTAGCTCTAGATTTGGTTTGCGGCCAGTAGCGACCAAAAGATGGTCGAAAGCAACCTGCTCGTTCTCAAGTAAGACAGAATTAGAAGTTACTTCCTTTATCTGCGCTCCCTGATAAATCATCACCCCCATTTTCTTTAATTTCTTTTGAATCACATGTCGCGCTTCTGCTTCTTCAGTCAAAAGGATTTCCGGCGCAACCTCAATAACAGTGACAGCAACACCCAGAGGAGCCATAGCAAAAGCTAGCTCAATTGCGATAACGCCACCTCCGATAATGACCAACTTCTCAGGAAGCTCCCTCAAGTCAAAAAACGTATCCGTCGTTAGATAGTCAACCTGTTCCAATCCCTTGATAGGAGGCACAAAAGGATAACTGCCAGTAGCCAAAATCACATCTTTGCCACTAATTTCTTTACCATTGACGGAGAAAGTTCGGTCTTTGACAAACTTGGCCTGCCCTTGGATATATTCAATACCTAAAGACTTAAAGCTAGCATGAATTCCAGATTGCAAACTGGCAACAACCTGATTCTTTCGGTCTACCAATTTCTCAAAATCAATCCTTTCAAGCTTGCTCTCAATGCCATAACGCCTAGCCTCCTCCATTGTCAGCAACCAATGACCGTGCTGGAGATAAGCCTTAGACGGTATACATCCCACATTCAGGCAGGTTCCGCCGATAGACTTCTTTTCTACCACGGCCACCTTCTTACCCAAACGAGCTGCTTCTTCAGCAGCCACATAACCGCCCGGTCCAGCACCGATAATCAAAACATCATAAACAGACAAAACAGGACTCCTTTCATACAATTCAAAGAGTGCTCCAACAATCAAAATGATTGCTGTTGGCTATAGATACAAAAAGTATCTCATTATTTATTCATATACCTAAGACTCATTTGAAAATCTCAGGATAGAGTCTGCTCAGAAACTACGAACCCCCTTTCTGTATTTTTCTTCGCTTACAAATGGTAAGCGCTTACTTTTTAGAAGAAGCTTATACCAAATAATTAAACTCCAGTTGCCTATCCTTCAAACTGACTTGAACTGTCAGTTCAGTTGTTTCCTTATTTTCAACCAAATAACGAGCCAAAGGCGTCTCTAGATAGCGCATAATGCTTCTTTGAATAGGACGAGCACCAAACTCCGGCTGGTAGCCATTCTGGGCTAAAAAAGCGTAAACTTCTTCGCTCAGATGAAGCTGAATCTTCTGATGTTTCAACCTTTCCTGAAGTTGCTGGACCATAATTTTTACGATATTGATCATATCTTCTGCCCTTAGAGGGTTGAAAATAACCGTCTCGTCAATCCGATTTAAAAACTCTGGTCTAAAGCTATGTTGCAGCAAGTACAGAACTTCTTCCTGCGTTTCAGCAGTCAGTCCCTGTTCACTTTTGAGACTTTCCAAAATCTGCTGGGAGCCAATATTGCTTGTCATAATCAAAATAGTATTTTTAAAGTCAATAGTACGGCCTTTTGAGTCTGTCAAGCGTCCTTCGTCCAAGACTTGCAGCAGGGTGTTGAATACGTCCGGATGGGCTTTCTCAATCTCATCCAGCAAGACAATCGAATAAAGCCTCCTACGAACAGCTTCTGTCAGCTGTCCTCCCTCTTCAAATCCTACGTAGCCTGGTGGCGGACCAACTAAACGAGCCACGGCATGTTTTTCCATGTATTCAGACATATCCAGTCGGACCATTTCCAACTCATTGCCAAACAGCCGCTCAGCAAGGGCTTTTGCCAGAGCAGTCTTCCCGACTCCAGTAGGCCCTAAAAAGAGGAATGAACCAATAGGACGCTTTGGATTTTGAATTCCTGCTCTCGAGCGCAAAATCGCCTCCGAAACCTTTTGAACAGCCTGGTCTTGTCCTACAATTCTCTGGCGCAGGAGCTTGTCTAGATTTAGCAGGTGTTTGCGCTCATTGTCCATGATTCCCTGCACTTTGATTCCCGTTATACGTTCTACAATACTAGCTATATCTTCCCGACTGACGTCTGGTCGTTCTGTTTCCGCTTGAGCTAGCTGGATTTTCTTGACAGCACAAGCCTCATCAATCAAGTCCAGTGCCTTATCAGGTAAATAACGATCTGACAGATAACGAATTGAAAGACTAATCGCTGCCTGCAAGGCTTCGTCCGTCAGGGAAACTCCGTGAAAGTCCTGATAATTCTCTCGCAGTCCTTGCAGAATTGTCAATGCCTTATCTTGATCAGGCTCCTCAATGCGAATGCGCTGGAAGCGCCCCTCCAAAGCTTGATCTAGCTCGAAGCTCTCTCGATAGGCAGCAAAAGTTGTGGTTCCGATGATATTAATCTGTCCCTGAGCCAAGAGCGGCTTTAAAAGATTGCCTGCATCAAGAGAACCCTCTGTCCGACCTGCTGTCACGATTTGGTGGATATCCTCAATATAAAGAATAATCTTCCCCTTAGCAGCCAGCACCTCATCCAAAACAGCCTTGAAGCGCTCTTCAAACTCTCCTCTGTATTTAGTTCCGGCAATCAGTCCGCCTAGATTTAACTTAAAAACTTCCTTGCCCAGTAAATGTTCCGGAACATCATCAGCAATCAGTCTGCCAACAAACCCCTCCATTACTTTAGATTTCCCAACACCTGGAAAGCCTATGAGGATGGCATTGCTCTTGTCTTTTCTGGAAAGGACACGGATAATATCATTGATTTCCTCTTTGCAGCCTATCACCCTCCTACCGGTCTGGTCTGCCAACCACTGATTAAAGTTAGTTGCATATTTGCTCAGGGCTTGATAGCGACTCTCCTGACTGGAAGAGACAGCTCGTTTGCCTTGACGAACCTTATTCAACTTTTTCGCAACTAGCTCCTTATCAATTCCTGCCTTCTTCAAAAAGACAGTTATCGGATTTCTCTGCTGGTGAAATAGACTGAGAATCAGATGTTCTACTGTTACTACCTCGTCTCTCAGTTCCGTCCTCTCAGCCTCTGCATCATCCAAAAGATTCTTGAGACGTTGACTATACTGACGTCCATAGTGGTTCGTATCCGTATATGAAAACACAGGAATCTTGGCTAGTTCCTGATTGATGACGCTGATAAATTCATTAATATCAAGGTCCAAACCGGTATAGAATTCCAAGGCAAAAGCCTGGGGCTGGGTCAAAATAGTCCAGATATGCGGAATGTCCACTTGATAATTGTGTTTTTGAATAGCTAATTCCTTTGCAGCATTTAGTACTTCTTGCAAAAGATTGGTATAGTGTTCGGTCATATAGTTTCCTCGCTTTTCTACTGAAAACCAAAGTCAACTGCAAACAATATTTTAAAAATTAACCTATTTTAACAAAAACTTAACTTGATAATCTTATGTTTATTATATCATTTTCACAATCAATATACTAGAAAAAATGTAAGCGTTTTTCATGTTTTAATCTAATTTTAACAAAAGATTGTGAAAAAAAGAGCACTGACTTATCCTAAAGGGACAAACCAACACTCTTTAATTTGTAATATTTTTAGCCAAACGATTAAGCCGCCACTGAAAGAGAATGCCACTTGTCACCAAACTAGCGATAAGTCCAATCCAATATCCGTAAGGGCCCAAGCTAGTAAAATGATCTAAGAAGAGTCCCAGAGGCAGCGAAACACCCCAATAAGCAATCAAACCTAAGTAAAATGGCACCTGAGTATCCTTGTAGCCCCGAAGAATGCCCTGCAAAGGAGCCGCAAAAGTATCTGCTAACTGGAAAAAGAGGCTGTAGGTCAGAAAAACGGACGTCATACGGATAAACTCGGTATCCGAACCATAGAGTGCAGCCACTCTGTCGCGTAAGATATAGAGAAAGAGAAAGGTAAATCCAGCAATTCCCAAAGCCGTCAGCCGCCCAAGTTTACAGAATTTCCTAACATCGTCAGGACGATTAGCTCCAGTTTCATAAGAAACAATGATGGACATTGAGGTTGAAATACTCATAGGAAAGGCATACATTAAGTTTGAAAAATTCATGGCCGCCTGATGGCTAGCAATGATTAGTGACGAAAACTTAGCCATGACCAGGCCAACAACAGAGAAAATCACGACTTCTGCAAAAAACGTTCCGCCGATAGGCAGTCCAAGTCGAATGCCCTCGATTAAGCCCTTTTTATCTAGCAGTCGAATCTTCCATAGCTCATAGGCTCGGATTTTGGGATGTTTGACTGCTACTAACAAGGATATGAGGAGCAAAAACCAATAAGCCAAAGAAGTCCCAAGTCCAGCTCCAGCTCCGCCCATTTCTGGAAAACCAAATGCTCCGTAGATTAGGGCATAATTAAAAGTGCCATTCAAGGGCAAGAGTAAGAGCATGAGATACATGGAAAGCTTGGTCAAGCCTAGAGCATCAAAGAGAGAACGAATGGTGCTAAAGAGCAAAAGAGGAATAATGCCGAGCGCCAGATACCGAAGATAGTTCTTAGCCACTTCTTCTAACAGAGGCTCTAAGCCAAGGTGGGCCAAAACCAGAGGAGCGCCCACAAATACCAAGGCAAATAAAATTAGCGATAACCCCAAAGAAAGATAAATAAACTGATAAAAATCAGAAGCAATCTTTTCTTTTTTCCCCTGTCCTAAATGATGCCCAATTATGGGTACCAAGGCCGAAACAATCCCTATCAACAGGTCGAAAAATGGAATCCAAAGACTAGTTGCCATAGAAACACCAGCCAGATGCAAGGTGTCATACTGACCAGTCATGGTCGTATCAACAAATGAAGCTGAAAAATTGGCCAGTTGGTAGATCAAAATCGGCAAAAAAATAGAAATAAAGAGCCGCATCCGCTGCTGTAAATTATGAGTTTGGTGCATAGAAATCCCTCAAAAACTTTTTCTACCCAAGTAAAATCAATGAGCTTAGATTTTTAAAATATCAACTATCTTTACTATACTATAAGCCAGACAGATAGTCAAAAGGAAAAGGAAATCATATATCTGCCTCAGTAAAGACAACCTGCCCCTTCTCAAATCCAGCAATGCGAGCCAAAGAAAGGACACGATAACCAGCAGCTTCCAAAAGTTGACGGCCATCCTGAAAGGATTTTTCAATGACAATGCCAAGCGCTTCAACTTGCGCTCCTGCTTGCTCAATAATGGTAATCAAGCCCTTGGCTGCCTGACCGTTAGCTAAAAAATCGTCAATAATCAGCACCTTATCGTCAGAGGTGAGAAATTTGCCAGCAATCGAAACGGTCGAAGTCACTTGCTTGGTGAAAGAGTATACTTCAGCTGTCAAAATCCCCTCTGTCATGGTGATGTTTTTGGCTTTCTTGGCGAATATCATTGGTAGCCCCAGAGCCTCTGCTACGTAGACAGCCGGAGCAATACCAGAAGCTTCAATGGTCACTACCTTGGTAATTCCTGCGTCCTTTACCGCTTCCGCAAAGACCTGGCCAATCTCTTTCATCAGAGAAAAATCAACCTGATGAGTCAGAAAAGAGTCAACTTTAAGGATATTTTCACCTAACACCTGTCCATCTCTGAAAATCCGTTCTTCTAATGTTTTCATTTATCCTCCTTTTCAAAAACCATCCTGAATCTAGCAGAAAAACACGGCTATCCGTGCTTTTTCTTTACTCTTTTTCATTTTTATTCTCGGTCTTGTCTTCTTCTCCAGCATGATTGACTGCTTTTTTGAATTCTGAAAACATTTTACCGATAGATTGCCCCAGTTCGGGCAGGCGTTTTGGTCCGAAAATGAGCAGGGCTCCCAGAACAATAATGATTACTCCAGGTACTCCGATGTCTTTTAAAAGTCCCATTAATTTCTCCTTGTTGATTTTCTTTGATAAATGATGCGACTGAGCAAGATGCTAACTTCATAGAGCAAAATCAAAGGCACTGTCATAGACAAGTCACTGATAAAGTCAGCCGGTGTCAGGACAACAGCTAAAACCAGCAAAATGAAGTAAGCGTATCGTCTATATTTTACCAAAAATTTCGGATTGAGCAAACCAATAGAAGTCAGAAAGGACACAAGAACTGGCAGCTCAAAAAGGCAAGCAATCGGAATAGTGGTATGAAAGACGAAACTTAGATAATTCTGCGCTGTCAGCCGAGTCTCAAAGAGGTCCTCACCCAGCGACAGCAAAACCTGCAAAATAGCTGGAGTCACAAAGTAAAAGCCGAAAGCCAGCCCCAGAACAAAACAGATAAAGGTAGCCGGGATATAGGCGAAAACAGCACGTGCTTCATTGGCTCGCAAAGCTGGTCGGACAAATTCCCAGACCTGATAAACAAGAAATGGCAAGGTTAGGGAAAAAGCGACCAGACTAGCCAGACTGATATAAATCCAAAGGATATCATCCGGACCCAGCACCAGCAGTTTCTGCTCAAAATTACTGGTCAGCCATCGGTAAATATCGGCTGAAAAGAGCAAGCTAAGCAGAAAAACCACGAAGAAGCAAGCCAGTACCGCTAGAAAACGCCGTCTGAACTCTGTCAAATGCTCAATAATAGTCTGTTCTTTTTTATCCATGCTGCTGCTCGCTTTTCAGATTTTTAAAGCTAACATAGACCACCAGCAGGATAAAGAGCGCCTGACTAACTACCACTTCTATGCTTGGATAAATCCCCATCCAGTCTACTGTCACAAAACCATTGATTAAGTGAGTGGGTAGGATATTGGTCAGCTGAAGGGCATGGATGCTGACGCCCAGCATTTTAAAGGCCAGAGCATAGATTAGCCAAGTCAGCCAGAAGAAAATGCTGTGTGGTTTGAGAAGACCAGACGCCTTGCTCATGATAAAGGCCAGCAAGACCAAGACCAGAAGAGCCAAGCCGATTCCCAAAAGGAAATCAGTCATAGTGATGCGCGGCAGAATTCCTGCATAAAAGAGGATGGTCTCAGCCCCTTCACGGAAAACTGCCAGAAAGCTAAGAGCAAACATGGAAAGAAAACTGCCTGTGGCTGTTACAGCCTTCATTTGGTTTTCCATAAAGTCATTCCATTTCTCAATAGATGCCTTGCTATGCAGCCAGATACCAACCAATATCATCATGGCGACAGCGAAAATACCCACTGCACCTTCGATAATCTCACGATTGGATCCAGAAGCAACTGCCGGAAAAAGAAACTGCAGCAAGGCTGCAATCACAGCACTGACTAGAACTCCACTCGCTGCTCCTGCATAAACCCATTTGAGTCCTTTTTTCATCTTGGAGGCTTTCAGAGTCGTTATCAAAGCCATGACAATCAAGAGCGCTTCTACACCCTCACGCAGCAAAATCAGCATAGCATCAAAGAAATGGTAGGAAGCTGTCGTGTCAATCTGTGACAGCTCACTAATCAAGGATTCTAGCTGCTTTTGATACTTCTTTTCGCTTCCCTTGACCATAATTACTGGTGTCTGACTCTCAACCTTGGTATAAAGCGAAGGATTATTGACGCTGACATCTCCTTCTATCGTTGGCCAAATAGTGATGAACTCTTTCATCTTGGCAGCACCCTTTTTATGATCTCCGTTTTGGAAGAGACTCAAGGCTTCCTCTAGGAGCTTAATTCCATCTTTCAGCGTCAGATTGCCAGCAGCTTCTTGGACTTTCTCACCTTTGACAAAATTATCAATGGCGGTTTTCAAATCATCAAAAGAAGTCTGAATCATGTCAAAGTCAGTAGGCTCCGTCTCAATGGCGCTGCGCAGGAATGAATTAGCTGTTTCTACCTTGCCATAATGAGCTGTGCTGTTGTCTCGCACCACGCTTTCATTGGTAGTCCAGGTGCTATTCATCTTCTTGTAAGCTTCTCTCGTTGCTTCTAAATCCTTAGCACTAATAGCCTTTTGTAGATTTTCAAATTTTGGCTCTAGCTTACTGAGCAGCTTCTTTTTCTCGGCCTCTAAGTCGACTGGATTCTGCTCTTTTTCAAACTTTAAGAGGGCAGAAGAGATCTGTGTCAGCTTCTCTTCCGTCACCTGACCCGATAAGTCTAGTGCCTTGCTAACCTCTTGTCCCGCTGCTGAGTCATGATTAGCAACCTTTTCAAAGTCAGTCTTGATTTCTCTGACTAACTGCTTGGCTTTTTCCTGGTCCTTCTGCTTGACCGCAGTGCTAGCATCAGTGATTTTGACGAATAAACTGCTGTAGCTCTCGTCCGCTAAAACTGGCTTAGCTAAAAAGACAAGCAAAAGCCCCAAAATCACCAGGCTTTTATTCAAATAATTTTTGACCAAGGTATTCTCCTTTTTTCACTCCGCCAAAGCAAGCAAACAAACCACTGCCGATATGTGTGACGTATTCATTCATCTTATCTTGAGCGCCTAGATTAGTCAGAACTTTGACAAAGCTGTCTGGATCCTTCTGGAAGGAAAGAAAGAGCAGGCCTGTATCGAACTGACCAGTGGTTTCGTCAATCCCATCCGAGTAAGAATAAGACCGGCGATATATAGGTTTATCAACCTCCTTGGCTAGACGGACATGTGAATCCTCTGGCAGCAAGTCTAAGTCAACCTCGTCAAACTCGTCTTTTTTGCCAAAAGGTGCTCCGCTTTCCTTATAGCGACCGAAAGTATTTTCCTGCTCCTGTAGATTGGTCCGGTCCCAGGTCTCAAGGAACATCTGAATCCGGCGGACAGCCATGTAAGAGCCGCCCTGCATCCAGTCCTTGCTGTCGCACCAAATGACCTTGTCAAAATCTTTTTCCTTGGTCACATTGGCTGTGCCGTCCTTAAATCCAAAGAGATTACGAGGCGTTGACATCCGGTCTCCGATAGCTGCAAAGCCTGACTGACTCCACTTCATAGTGATGGCATTTCTGCCCTTGCGGACCAGATTGCGGACCGCATGAAAGGCCACCTGCTCATCATCTGCACAGGCTTGGATGACAATATCGCCACCAGTATATTTTTCTTTGAGCTGCTCCTTTGGAAAAGGCGGCAAATCCCGAAAAGCCTTAGGTCGTTTGTCTGATAAGCCCATTTTTTTCAGAAAAGAGGCTGAGACACCAAAGGTCAAGGTCAGTCGGTAAGGGTTGAGACCGACAGTTTCTCCAGTGTCTGTTGGCGGCAAAAGGGCATTTGAATTATCTTTTTTAACCAATTCTCCATCTACCAGCTTTTCACTGTAGGCTGTCCAGTCCTTGAAGAGCTGGATAATGGTCTCCCGATCTGTCGTATGCAAATCCAACACAACGAAGTAGATATTCTTCTGCATCGGAGTTGTGATACCCGCCTGATGCTCCCCATAGAAGCTGATTTCTTCCTCACCGTCAGCGAATTTCTTATCTTCCTTCGCCTGATTAGCGAAAAAAGCAGATGCACCAGAGACACCCAGTGCAAGACCAGCGCCTCCAATCCCTGCTTTTTTAAGAAATTCACGACGATCCATCTTTTTATTAAACCATTTTTCGTCGTTTGTCATATGATTACTTCCCGTCTAGAATGACTCCCATTTGTGAAAGAGGCTCACCCAGTTTGGTAACTGCTTCTGCCAGCTCCTTGGTGTCTTCTTTTGTCAATTCTGTATAGAGCTTGTAGTTTTCCGAGTCGGTCATGTGCTTGTCTAAAAGACCGTTGACGTTTTTAAACTCAAGTTCCAAGGTCTTGACAAGTTTCTCGTCCTTGTCCTGAATCAATGGCTTGAAGAGCTCGAAAATCTTTTCTGCCCCTTCAATATTGGCCCGAAAATCATAGAGATCTGTATGGGAGAACACTTCTTCCTCGCCTGTAATCTTGCTGGTCGCTACTTCATTGAGCAAGTCAACAGCACCCGTCAACATCATATCCGGAGTCACTTCAACTGTTGCGATTTTAGCTTTTAGCTCCTTGATATCGTTGACCAGCTGATCAGCATAGCTTTCAGTTCCCTTGGTCGTATTTTCCTCCCACATGATTTTTTCAATGCGGTGGAAACCAGACCAGCCTTCTTCAGTCTTGTTTTCGTCCACATAGTCAACCAGGCGGAAGTCAATTTTAACGTCTGATTCACCAAAGCTCTCAGCAATTGGCTCCGAACGTTCGTAGGCCATCCGGATAAGCGGATATTGCTTTTTAGCCTCATCAAGCTTGCCTTCTTTAAGAGTATCACGAAACTTCTCCGTATCTGTCAGGAGCTGATCGATTTGTCCTTGGACAAAAGATTTGTAATCTGCTGTCGCCTTGTCCAATTCTTTCTGATTGACAGCCGTTTGACTGCTAGATGCTTGACTGCTTGAGTCAGTCTTATTTGAAGAATTGTTGGCTGCACAGCCAGTCAGTAAAATTGCCGTTGAAAATAGGACAATGCCAATTTTTTTCATGGTGACTCCTTTGTTTTCTCTCTGATATGAGATTATTTCCTGTAAATTATACCAGTTTTTTTCTCATATTTCAAGAAATTGTCTGACAATTTAATCAAAAACTATTTATTTAGACAGCTAAAGCAGCTCTTCTTTGACTTTCCCAATCTCCGTCTTTTTCAGCACCAAGTAAATCGTATCCCCCAAATAGAGGCGCGTGCTGCCATTGACCGTTTGAGTTTTCCCCTTGTGGACATTCATGGTAATCAAGACCCCATCAGGCAAGTTTAGCTCATGTACCTGCCGACCAGCAATCTTTTCAGAAACAGGGATTTCAATTAAAGTCGTATCTCCCTGGTCCTCGATACTGTCTGGCAACATTTTTTCCAGCATTGCTTCATAGACGGGCGCTCCTTTTAGCAAATCCATGATAATGTAAGCAGTCAGAGTGACCAGTCCCAACGGCATGAGATTACGGATGTCACCGACCATCTCTGTGACCAGAATCATGGCTGTCAGAGGAGCCTTGGAAATGGCGCCAAAATAACCACTCATACCTAGGATAATGAAAATTGGAAATTGCTCCTGAGAAATCAAATCTAGCTGCAGACAGACCGCCCCCATTGCTCCCCCCAGCAGTGAACCCAGAGCTAGAATAGGCAGGAAAATACCACCTGGCAATCCACTGCCATAACTCATCATGCTCCAGACAAAACGCAGAGCAAAAAACAAGAGCAAGGTTCCCACAGTATAATGACCAGCAGTCAAAGATAAAATCAACTGATTGCCCCCGCCCAGCAAGTGAGGCAAGAAATAACCAATCGGAAGAATCAAGACAAAGGCCAGAATAGGATAGTAGGCTTCTGAAATCCTAAACAACCGACCAAAAAACTGATAAAGCAGCTGAATATTCAAAATAACTTTCTCATAAATATAGCCTGACAAGCCAAGCAGCAAGCCCATAACCAAGTAAATCCAATACTGCTCCAGTCTCATAACCGGGATATTATCCGGCATGTCCAGCACTGGTGTTAAGCCAAACATGGAGAGCGAGACAAAGTTAGCAACTAGACTGGCCGCCAGCGTAGAAACCCAGAAAAAGCGTGAAAAATGACGGTAAACTTCTTCTACTACGAATAGCAGACCTGCGATTGGTGCATTAAAAGCTGCTGCTAAGCCTGCTGCTGCACCGCTAGCAATGAGCGCTCTCTCCTCAGCAGCACTCAAATTCAGAAATTTAGAGACGCCTTTGCCGCTCATAGCGCCTAGCTGAATACTTGGTCCTTCTCGACCCAACATCAGACCGCTAGAAATGGCTAAAATCCCCAATACAAACTTCTTCCAGAGAACACTCCACCAAGAAAGTGACATCAGGCCTTTCAGCTCTGCTTCAACCTGCGGAATCCCTGACCCCTTAATGTTTTTCTCCGACTTTACCCAGCGAGCGTTGAGAAAGACGATGAAAGCATAAAAGAACACCAAGGCCAGTAACCAAAGCAAAGACTGCTGACTCCTATGGTAGACATCCTGCACTAAATGAAAGATTTTTTCAATCAGAAAGCGGAAAATCCCGACTACCAGTCCAGCAAAAATCCCAACTAAGACACCTCGCAAAACCTGGGAAATAATCGAATGAGTTGTGAAATTAAATTCTCTCTTGATATCGTCCTCTTGCGAGATAGACTCTTTTGCCATTCCCAATCTCCTCTAAAAAGTTACTTTACCACTATTCTAGCACAAAGCAGGCCTGATAAACAGATGAAATATAAATTTCTTCTTTTACTTTTCTTTTTACAGCCTCTACAAAAAAGTCTGGAAATTTATTCCAGACTCATTTTCTTATTTTGCTTTCAAAGCTGCTTGAGTAATGTAGTTGTACGGTTTGTTGAAGTGTGGCAAGAAGAAAAGATCCAGCAAGGCCAATCTATCAATTGTAACCTTTTCCTGAATGGCCAATGAGAACATGTGAATACCCATAGACATATCTTCTCTAGAAACCATCTGAGCTCCAAGAACTACACGTGTATCCTTATCATAGACAATCTTAATTGTAACATCATGATGCTCAACCTTTTCAAGGAAGGTTGGTTTTTGAGTATCTTTAAACTCAACTACTGCTGGGCTGTAACCAAAGCGTTTAGCTTTTTCTTCTGTCAGACCAGTTGAAACCATCTTCAAACCAAAGATTTCGATACCGTTAGAACCTTGAACACCGTTAGACTCCAATTCATGACCGCAAGCATTATGAGCTGCTACGATACCAGAGCGCAGGGCGTTAGAAGCCAAGGCGATGTAGTTTGTATCGTTGATAGAGTTATCGTAAACAGTTGCACAGTCACCGATTGCATAAACATCTTTGATGCTAGTTTCTTGCTTCTTATCTACCAAGAAAGCACCATTGCGGAATGTTTCCAGCTTGCCAGCACCAAGACCAGTGTTTGGACGGAAGCCAACTGCCAAGACAACCATATCTACATCATAGCTAGCCTTATCTGTTACAATGCGTTCTACTTTGCTTTCACCCTCAATAGCCTGAACAGTTTGACCGAAGGCTAATTGAACACCATTGTCTTCAAGGTTTTGACGCATCATATCAGACAAGTCGTGGTCATAGTAACCTGCCAAGCAAGTATCCACAACATCAATCAGAATCACTTCTTTACCAAGACGTTTGAAGGCTTCTGCCAACTCAACCCCAATATAACCAGCACCTACTACTGCCACACGTTCGATATGTTTGCTCTTGTCTTGCAATTTTTCAATAACATCTGCAGCATTTTGATACAATTTTACGAACTGCAGATTTTCTAAGGTTGACTTAAATTCGCGGCTGTTAGGATCCAGCTCAGCACCTTTAATCGGAGGCAGAATTGGCTGAGAACCTGTAGCTAAAATCAATTTGTCATAAGACTCTACATGCTCTTTGCCATCAACAATAGCTGTAACTTTTTTCGCATCATAATCAATTGACTCAACTGGTGAATTCATATAAACTTTTGCGCCTTTTGCTTCAAAAGTTTCTTTGTCTGCATAAAAAAGTCCATCTGGCTTGCTGATTTGCTGTCCAATCCAAAGGGCCATTCCGCACGCCAAGAATGAAATGTTTGAGTTTTGGTCAAAAATAACTACTTCATTTTCTGCACCATAATTATCCAACATTGTATTAATACACGCTGTACCTGCGTGGTTTGCACCAACTACAACGATTTTACTCATAAGAATAGTCCTACCTTAATTTATAATTTACTAGACAAGTATATCATCTCCTGTGAGCGTTTACAAGAAATTTGCTCGAAATTTTCAAAAATTCTTAGGCTACCTAAAAAGCTGTACCACCGCTGTCTCATCGCTTCGAAAATACAGCTTTGTGCGAAAGTTAATTTTCTGAAAATATAACAATTTTAAGATTGTGAAACCGGTATCTTTTTGATATAATAAGGCTAGAGAGGTTAATTTTAGAAAGGTTGTGATAATGTGGACTTTGCTTCTCGCTCACTCCATTTGATGGGGAGTACGATTTGTATCTCTCTCTGTCATGAGCGAGCGGAAATACTCTTAGATGAGGCGGTTCAACTGCTTCATGTCTATAAAAATCGCTTCAGTGCCAATGATGAAGACTCTGAACTTATGACTATCAACCATCTAGCAGGAATTGAAAGCGTATCAGTTCATCCAGAGCTTTTTGAGCTGATTGAGCTGGGAAAATATCACAGCTTAGCAGAAGGCAGCCACTTAAATATCACGATCGGCCCTCTAGTCCAGACCTGGCGTATAGGATTTTCAGACGCCCGTCTCCCAAGTACGGAGGAGATTCAGCAAGCTCTGGGCTTAACCGACCCAAACTTGCTTGAGTTGAATCCAGAAGATTGTAGTGTCTTTTTGACTAAGAAAGGCATGAAGCTGGATTTAGGCGCCTTGGCTAAAGGCTATATCGCTGATAAGATTAAGGACTATTTGCTTAGTCAGGGAGTAACTTCTGCTCTTATCAATCTCGGTGGCAATGTTCTGACGATTGGGAAAAATGCAGTCAGCCAGCGCGCCTGGCGAATTGGCATCCAAAATCCCAAGCAGCCTCGCGGCAAGCATTCAGCTATCTTAGCTGTCACCAATCAGTCAGTGGTCACATCAGGAATCTACGAGCGAACCCTTACAGTTGAAGGCCGGAACTACCATCACATTCTAGATCGCAAAACTGGCTATCCTATTGAGAATCATTTGGCTAGTCTGACCATTGTTTCAGACAAGTCGGTGAATGGTGAAATCTGGACGACTCGCCTATTTGGTGAAAGTCCGACATCAATTCTGTCTCAGATTGAACAGCAACCAGAGATTGAAGCATTGATTATCACCCAGGATAGTCAGCTCTTCTGTAGCTCAGGCCTTTTAGAGCAGATAATTCCTGCTTCTTAATTCTCAAAAGTGATAACTTTGCTGCCACACCAAGCGGCACCTCTATTACCCTATCTTTTATAAACATGCTCATTAAAAAAACACCCTCTCTTTCTTCTAGGTTTTACTTGCCTGAAGAAAAATAAATGTACACATGAGGGCACTGTATCTTAATTTCAGAAAGGAAATTCTATGTTAAAACTTATTGCAATTGTTGGAACAAATTCTAACCGTTCTACAAACCGGCAACTTCTTCAATATATGTCTAAGCACTTTGCTGATAAGGCTGAAATCGAGCTGGTCGAGATTAAAGATATCCCAATGTTTAATAAACCTGCTGACAGAAACGTGCCTGAATTGGTATCAGAAATTGCCGAAAAAATCGATGCAGCGGATGGCGTACTTATTGGTACACCTGAGTATGATCATTCTATCCCAGCTGTGCTGATGAACGCCCTAGCTTGGCTTTCTTACGGAATCTATCCATTGCTGAACAAGCCAGTCATGATCACTGGTGCTTCTTATGGTACACTTGGCTCCTCTCGTGCCCAGTTGCAGCTCCGTCAAATTTTGAACGCTCCAGAAATCAAGGCAACTGTCCTTCCAGATGAGTTCTTGCTTTCGCATTCTCTTCAAGCCTTTGACCAAAGCGGAGACTTGGTAGATCTTGACGTTGTCAAAAAATTGGATGCCATCTTTGATGACTTCCGTATCTTTGTCAAAATCACTGAAAAATTGCGCAACGCACAAGAATTACTTCGCAAAGATGCTGAAGAATTTAACTGGGAAAAATTGTAAGATAGGAGACCGAAAGAATGAAATTTGTTGGAATTGTAGGATCAAACTACGAACAATCATATAACCGAAAATTATTGGAATTCATCCGCCGTCAGTTCAAAATTAAATTTGAATTGGAAGTCTTAGAAATCGATGAAGTCCCAATGTTTAACCAAGATGAAAAATGGGATGAAAGCTTCCAATTGCGGTATTTGTATAACAAAATCACACGTGCAGACGGTGTCATCATCGCAACTCCTGAGCACAATCATACTATCAGCGCTCCTTTGAAGAGTGTCTTAGAATGGCTCTCTTACGAGGTTCATCCTTTCGAAAACAAGCCTGTCATGATTGTCGGTGCTTCTTACTACGACCAAGGAACTTCTCGTGCTCAAGTTCACCTGCGTAAAATCCTAGACGCCCCTGGTGTCAATGCTTACACTCTTCCAGGCAACGAATTCTTGCTGGGCAAAGCCAAGGAAGCTTTTGACAATGATGGCAATATCACCAACGAAGGAACTGTGAATTTCCTTGAAACATGCTTAGATAACTTTATCAAATATGTAGAGGTGGTTTCAAAATTGAAAAAACCAAAACCAATTGAACCTGAAGACTTAGACTGCGGAAAACCAATCGCTACGACAATTACAGAAGTTGATCCAGATGATCCAGAATGGGTGGAAAAAGTCGCAGCAATCACTGGCGCTGTTTCTGGTGATACTTATGTCAAACTCGACCATGGTATCTTGACCGTTAATCAAATTGATATGTTCTTGAAAGCTATGCCATTTGAATTGACATACGCTGACGATAACAATCAATTCCTCTACTACAATAACGCCCACCAAGATCCAGACACCATGTTTGCTAAACGTGTGCCACCTCAATCAGGTAGCCGCATGTCAACTGTTCATGGTTCTCTTCCACCAGCTCGGATGAAGAATGTAGAGTGGGTTATTGGAACACTTCGCAACGGAAATCAAGAATACGTACGTACAATCGTCCCAGGTTCACCTGCAGGCGTTATCAATACCCACAACTACCAAGCTATGTACTATCCTGACGGATCATACGCAGGTATCAATGAAATCGTCTTTAATTTCCAACCATGGCTCGACTGGTACTTAAAAGAAACTGGTCAACGTTTGGTTGGAGGCAGCGGACCATTTGCTCCTGCCGGAGGTCATGGAGACGCAGACGCTACTTCTGGTGCTTCTGATGCTGGAGGCGATGGAGGTCATGGAGACGGAGGAGCCGATGCGACATCAGGTGCTAGCGCTTAATTACCTTACAAACTAAAAAAGAATGGATGATAAGTCCATTCTTTTTTGCTTTATTTCATTTCCTTAAAAGCTGCCTCTGCATCAGTATTGCTGATAGCGCCAAACTGGATTTTCCCGATTTTCCCTTGACTGTCAATGAGGATTTCAGTTGGGATGCTACGAATCTGATAGGCTTGGAAAATTTTTCCTGAAGTGTCAAATAGAACTGGTACATCTTTATAACCTTGTTCTTGAAACCATTTTGGGAATTCCTCGGCAGATTTCTCTCCTTGAAGACCTGGTGCTACAACTGTCAAGATTTCGAAATCACGGTCCGTTTTACCAGCTAACTCGACCAATTCTGGCATACTTTTCTTACAAGGTCCACACCAAGAAGCCCAGAATTTTAGATAAACCTTCTTGCCTTTATAGTCAGAAAGTTTGACAGTTTTTCCATCCATAGACTGCAAAGTAAAGTCGGGAGCCTCTTGACCGACAGCTGCTTGGGTGACTGTACTTGTCTGAGCAGCCTCACTAGATGAACTGCTGGTTGTGGGCATAGTCATAGGCTTCTCTTCCTGTTCCGAGCAGGCTGCCAAAAAGGCCACAGCTGACACAGTTGCTAATAATGTAACGATTTTTTTCATATTTCTTTCTCCTTTTATCCAAAAAGTCCCGACAGGGTGTTGAGCTGTCCTAGCATCAGCAGAATTCCCATGAGAATAATCAGGGCTCCGCCGATTTTCTTCATCAGGCCCATATAAGGCTTGATTTTATTGAAATACTGCATAACAAAGCTAGATGCCAAAGCTAAGATTAAGAAAGGCAGGGCCATTCCTAAGGTGTAAATCAAGGTCAAAATTGCTCCCTGGAGTGCACCATTCCCACCCGAAGCTGCTAAGGCTAAAACTGAGCTGAGGATTGGTCCAATGCAAGGAGTCCAACCAAAGCTAAAGGTAATCCCTAGTAAGAAAGCAGACCAAAAATGATGTTTCTGACCGTTCTTTTTGAAAGTCAAGCTCTTTTGAATCTGTAACTGGCGAATATTAATAAGCTCCATCTGGTGCAAACCTAACAGAATGATGAGTCCGCCCATCACATAACGAAAGGTCGAACTGTAAATAATAGTTCCTAAAAATCCGGCTCCAAAGCCAAGCAAAAAGAAGACTGTTGAGATACCCGCAATGAAAAAGAGTGTTCTAACCATTCCCTGCCAAGCAAGCTCTCGGCCGAATACTTTCAGGGTCTTGACCTCCTTGTCATCCAATAAAATGCCAATATAAACCGGCAATAAAGGAAAAATACAAGGGGAAAAGAAGGACAAAATACCCGCTAAAAAAACTGAAACAAAAAATAAAGGTGACTCCATTTACTCTCCTCTAACTCCTTACCTAGAATATTCATTCATTTATCATTATAAATGAATCTTATAGATTTTTCACAAATCCGCTACGGTAATTTTCTTGCAAACTCATGAGACTAGTAAAAGAGATAATTTCGCTTGATGAACAGCAATAATAGTGCATTTTTTCAAACAGTAAAAAGCCGGAGAAAATCCTACCGGCTTGAATATTTTAAAACTTAATAGACCTAATCATCTGTAACTAGCGGTAAATAAAGACTAATCTTGGTGAATTTATCTGGTTCAGAATCGATTTCCATATGGTAGTCGTCTCCGAACTGCAATCTTAAGCGTTGATCGACATTTTTCAGACCAACCCCGCCTAAGCGAGGGAGAGTCATGTCCGTAGAGTCGCGGAGTTCAAAACCACGGCCGTTATCATAGATAGACAGTATCAGCTGCCCCTCTTCTGCTGCTGACGTCACCCGAATCATGCCTTGTCGGTCAATTTCCTTGATACCATGGTAGATGGCATTTTCAACCAAAGGCTGAAGTACCAGCTTGGGCAGTTTATAATCAGCTATAGATTCACCCTCTTCAATCTCATATTGGAGCTTATCGCCATAGCGCTGCTTCTGGATAAAGAGATACTGACGAACGTGATCAATCTCATCTTTAAGAGCAATCTGTTCATGTCCTTGATTGAGCGCCAAGCGGAAATATTGAGCGAGTGATTTTGTTACCTCAACAACACGTTTGCTGTCATTAAACTCAGCCATCCAGACAATCGTATCCAAGGTATTATAAAGGAAATGGGGGTTGATTTGAGCTGAGAGAGCTCGGAGCTCATAGCGGCGGACATTTTGTTCTTCAGTCTTAACAGCTTCCATTAGCTGTTCGATTTGATCCAGCATTTTATTGAACTGCTGAGCCAAGTCAACCAACTCTGGAGAACCCTTAGCTTCTGCACGCAGATTTGAGTCACCTGCCCCAATCTTCAGAATGACAGCCTGCAGATTCTGAAGAGGCTTAATCCACAAACGCAGGACAAACCAAATACCAGTCAAGCACAGCAGGAGTGCTAAAACGCCCATTCCCACAAATGAATAAAGCATCTGTGACTGAAGCATCTGCAATTGCTCTAAAGAGGCAACGCCAATTAAAGTCCAGTCGCTGTCTGCGATATCAATCTGATAGACAAAAGCCTCTTTCTGGTCTGCGTAACCATCCTTGACCGAGATATAGGGCTGCATAGCTTTCATTTCTTGACTGGAGGAGTAAACACTTTTCTTAGGATGATAGACAAATTCATGCTGGCTATTGACAATAAAACTAAAGCCTTTCTTCCCTAGCTGAAGCCGATCCAGATAGGCTTTGAGACTCTTATAGCCAATATCCAGACGCAAAACACCGAGATTCTGCCCTGCTTCATCCACCACTTCCTGAGTGACAGAAACAACCCACTTCTCCTTCTCAGATGACAGAGACTCTTTGCGAGCAGGGGTCAAGATAGGCATGGCTCTGGTATGGACAGCTTCCTGATACCATTTTTCATTCATCATATCAGAGGAAGTCTGCATACTGATTTGAGAATCTGTCGAGACCACGCGCCCGTCCTTGGTAACCAATACTGCCGACACCAAATCCGGATCTGTCTCAATGATGGTTTTCATCAAAGACTGAACTGCCGTTTCGCTGCTTTCTTGATTCTGAGCAAATTTACGAATCGTTTCTTCCTTGCTTAGTGTAGAGGTGGTTTGCTTTAATTTCTGCAAATAGGAAGCAATGAACTGCCCACTTTGCTCCATGCTATTACGCGTCGTCCGCTCTGTCAGCTGTCGAATAGTCCCCGAGCTAGTTTGATAGTAAAGACTCCCAACAACCCCCAAGAGTAAAAGAACCAGCAGAAAAATATAGACAATCAACTGGATAAGAAGCGGATATCGTTTCATTTCTCCTCTCCTTTTTTAAACTGCCGAGGTGTCAGCCCGACCACCTGCTTGAAGCGCTGAGAAAAATAGTTCATATCTTCAAAACCTACCTGCTCTGCTATTTCATAAATCTTCAAATCTGTAGTCAGGAGTAAGAGTTTTGCTTTTTTCATCCGCTCTTGAATCAGATAATCTTGAAAGGGCAAGCCTAGTTCTTTTTTGATAAGAACGCTAAGATAGGACGGACTAAAACCCAATTGGAAAGCTAAACTTTTCAGACTTAACTCTGAATCAGCTAGACGCGCGTGAATAGCCTCTTCCAACTCAGAGTGCTGCCCCTGATCGACCAAGTTTTGAATCTGGGCTTTTTTACGTTCTTTATCAAGCTTGGTCTGCACCTTGGCCAACATTTCCTCAACATCATCCTTGGAAAAAGGCTTTAGCAGATAGTCATCTGCACCTAGCTTAATAGCCGTCCGAGCATAGTCAAAATCATCATAGCCCGTCAGAAAAACGATATGGCAAGTAGGAACCTGATCTCTGACTAGCTTGGCCAGTTCGAGGCCGTTCATCTGTGGCATATTGATATCGGTTAGCAGGATGTCAGCAGGATTTTCCTGAAATTTCTGCCAAGCTTCTCTTCCATTTTCAGCCTGGGCAATAACTTGCATACCAAACTGTTCATAGTCTACCAAGGACGCAATTCCCTGTCTTACCAGATACTCATCCTCTACAATCATAATTGAATACACAAGATTCAACTCCTTATTTATACTGGATTTATTATAGCAAATTTTCAATCAAAATGCTCTTAAACATAATCCAAAAGATAACCGTAGCCTTTCTCCTCCATCTCAGCTTTTGGAATGAACTTAATGGACAGACTATTGATGCAATAGCGCAAGCCGCCCTTGTCCTTAGGTCCGTCTGTGAAAACATGGCCCAGATGGGAATTTCCAACCCGACTGCGAACTTCCGTCCGTGTCATGTTGAAACTCTTGTCTTCTTTGTAAGTCGTTACATCTGGACTGATAGGACGGGTGAAACTTGGCCAACCGCAGCCAGAGTCAAACTTATCCTTTGATGAAAAGAGAGGCTCTCCCGTCACCACATCAACGTAGATACCAGCATCGAACTTATCCCAATAGCGATTAGAAAAAGCTCGCTCTGTGTCATTCTTTTGTGTGACAGCATATTCTTCTGGCGAGAGCTTGGACTTAATCTCTTCATCGCTAGGTTTAGGATAGCGACTAGCTTCGATAACTGGGTAAGCAGCTTGATTGACGTCGATATGGCAATATCCATTAGGATTCTTCTTCAGGTAATCCTGATGATAATCCTCTGCTTTGATAAAGTTTTTCAGAGCTTCTTTTTCAACAGCTAAAGGTTTATCATATTTCTTAGCAACCTCATCAAAGACCTGGTTAATAGTATCAAGATCAGCTTCATCCGTATAGTAGACACCTGTCCGATACTGGGTACCCTGATCATTTCCCTGCTTGTTTTTAGAAGTTGGATCAATAATGCGGAAATAGTGAAGCAGAATTTCTTTTAGCGAAATTTTCTTGGCGTTGTAAGTAATGTGAACAGTCTCAGCGTGACCAGTTTGAGAGACCAATTCATACTTGGTCGTGTCTCCCTTACCATTTGCATAGCCTGATACTGCATCAATTACACCTGGCACACGAGAAAAGTACTCTTCTACTCCCCAAAAACAGCCGCCAGCCAGATAAATTTCCCGCTTATCCTCTTCCTTGACATCTTCTTGCTTCTGTTTGGCTACTGCTTCTGTCTTGCTCATAGAGGCTTTCTTGATCTGTTCAGGAGATGATTGCTTACCATTCCCCGCAATCACATAGACCAGTCCAAAGCAGACAAGCAAACCAAGCATAACCAGAAGAATTTTCCATTTGCCTTCCATGTTCATTGCTCCTTTCTACTTGATTTCTTTCAATGTTTTCTCAATATCTTCCTTGCTCATGTAGCCAATATGTGTCTTGGCAAGAGAACCGTCGCTTCCTACGAATAGAGCAGATGGATAAGAGCGAATACCGTATTCTTTCAGCAATTCACCCTTGGTGTCCATGAGAACTGGGAAGTCTTTATAATCCAAAGATTTGTACCATTCCTTGAAATCATCAGCAGACTTTTCTCCATTAAAAGTCGGAGACACCACCGATAGAACAACATAATCTTTTCCTGACTGCTCCTTAGCCAAATCATTAGTATCACCAAGAGTAGATAGACAGATAGAGCACCAAGAAGCCCAAAACTTAAGATATACTTTCTTGCCCTTGAAATCAGACAACTTGTAGGTCTTGCCGTCTACTCCTTGCAGACTAAAGTCCTTGGCCATCTTGGTAGATTGCTCAGAATCAGCTTTTGTTTCCATATTACTTTTATCACTTTTAGAAACTTCCGAGTTCATCTTCTGATTTGAACAGGCTCCCAAAAAGCCGACACAAAGCAGACTGACAGTCAATATCGATATCTTCTTCATCGTTTTCTTTCCTTTCAAAATAAGGAGAAAGCCGACAAAACTGACGACTTTCTTTCCTATGGTGGAATTCTTATTTGTCAGATGACATTTCGGATGAATCTTTCATGTCATCCTTCATGCTTGAATCACTTGATTTCATATCATCTTTCATGTCAGACTTGCTGTCGGACATCATAGAAGAGTCCTTCATATCATCCTTTTTCATTTTATCATCAGACATGTTAGAGTCTTTCATATCCTCTTTCTTCATGTCGTCTTTTTTCATATCATCCTTCTTCATCATGCTACTGTCATCCATCTTCTTCATATCAGAATCTGATTTTTGATTAGAGCAGGCAGCTAGGACAAAGACACTAAGTGCAGCGATTGTAAGTGTAGCGATTTTTTTCATGATGTTTCTCCTTTAATTATATAATATTTATCCAAATAATGATGCTAAAACGTTTAGATTTCCAAGCATGAGCAAAATTCCCATGAGAATAATGAGTGCACCGCCGATTTTCTTAAACGTTCCCATATAAGGTTTGAGTTTCGCAAAGCGCTGTAATACCCAGCCAGAAGCCAAAGCCATGGCTAGAAAAGGAAGGGCTAATCCAAGTGTATAAACCAACATAAGCAAGCCTCCCTGAAGAGCGCCGTTGCCTCCTGAAGCTGCAATTGCTAAAACAGAACTCAGAACAGGTCCCACACAGGGCGTCCAACCAAAGCTAAAGGTAATACCCAAGAGAAAAGCGTTAAGAAAATCACTTCTTTTACTATTCTTTTTAAGTTGGATGCTCTTTTGCTTTTGCAGCTGCTGGATATTGATGATCCCCATCTGGTGGATTCCCAGTAGAATAACAATCCCTCCCAGAACATAGCGAAACCAAGGGGCATAGAGGACTAGACCTAGAGCGCCAGCTCCGTAGCCTAAAACCAAGAATACAGTTGATAAGCCAGCGATAAAGCAGAGCGTCTTAGCTAGACCATACCAGGAAATGCCTCTTCCCATAAACCGAACCGTTTTCGGCTGATCAGAATCCAGCAGAATCCCCACATAGACTGGCATAAGCGGTAAAATACAGGGCGAGAAAAAAGATAGAATTCCCGCCAGAAAAACAGAAATAAAGAACAAAAAACTTGTTGCCATTTCAAAAACCTCTCTATCAATTTCTGACTCTAGTATAAAATAAAAATCCCCCTAAAAATAGGGAGAAAGATTTGAAAAAACTTGAATTTGGTGTTATATTGCCTGAGATTTCTGGATTTGGCAAAACATCCACCACATTGTGGCGGATGTTATCTATTAGCTCTCCATCTCAAAACGCTCACTCTTCTGCTTGTTAGGCAAAAAGAGAGAAAGTAGGATTCCAACTAAAGCCGGCACCAACCAAGGTAAAGAAGCCTGAGCAAATGGAAGGGCATTTACAATATCACTTATCCTAGTGATATGGAACTGCTGCCCAAGAATACCCGCAAAGGAAATCAGAGTCACTGCTGCTACCGTCAATTGCATACCTATTTTGGATAGTGGCAAGAATTTATTGACAATGACAATCAGTACGATAACAATGGTAATTGGATAGAGAATTTGCAGTACCGGAACTGAATATTGGATAATGGCATTGAGGCCAAGATTGGCAATCGCAAATCCAATCAAAGTAAAGACAGTTGCGTAAACTTTATAAGATACCTTAGGGAAAGTTTTATGGAAGAATTCCCCAGTCGATACAATAAGTCCTGCTGTTGTCGTAAAGCAAGTCACAGTAACCATAGCTGCAAGGAAAATCTGTGCTGTAGGCCCAAAGATAGCCTGTGTCGCCTGCGATAGGACATAAACACCTGGATTGCCTTTGGCAATAATCTCAGCTGGAACTGGGAAATGATTGCCCAGAAACGCCAAACCGATATACATGGCGCTAAAGCCAAACGCTACCATCAAACCAACAACCCAGATAGTTGAAACATATTCCTTTTTATTCTTGAAACCTAGCTGGTTAAGAGTTGTTACTGCGATTACACTGAAGGCCACGGAAGCCAAGGCATCCAAAGTATTATAACCTTCCAAGAACCCTTGCCCAAAAGCTGACGCAGAATAAGCTTGCGAAGCCTGCTGATGTGTCGTTGTTCCGTATTTCAAAGCTCCTAGAATAACTAAGATAATAATCAAAAATGCAAAGACAGGCGTTAGAATACGTCCAATCCGATCCAAAATCTTAGATGGATTCAAAGAAATCAGATAAGCAGCCGCAAAGTAAAGTGTCGTGAAAACAATCAATCCGATACCTGTCATATTTTTAGACAGCATAGGAGAGATACCAACTTCATAGGCCACCGTCGCAGTCCGTGGGATAGCAAAAAAGGGTCCGATTGACAGATACAAGGCTACGAGATAGACAATAGCGAACCAAGGCGCAATCTTCTGAGAAATCTCGTGGATATAGCCCTTAGGATTGAGAGTTCCGATAATCAAAGTCAGCACAGCAAGCCCAACCCCAGATAGGACAAATCCTGCAATAGCTGGCCAAAAATGCTGGCCAGATAATGTTCCAAGCGAAGGCGGGAAAATCAAATTCCCAGCACCGAAAAATATTCCAAATAAGAGCAAGCCTGTCAAGGCACCTTTTTTAATCACGGGAAACTCCTTTAAATTTTTTCATGCTTTATCATTATATACGGAAATAGCCCGCTCCGCAAGGCTTTTAACTTTTCACGGTAAGTTGGTTTAAAAAAACGAAATAAATCGAAATATTTTTGGAGATTTTTAGCAAATTCCTGACTTATCCACAGATTTAAGGCTTATTTTAAAGCGATATAAAAAAGTTTGTTTTAAATCGTATGTTTCACCAACCTATCTCTATCTTTTTTGATGGTTTACTTTCTTTAAACAGATATACTCAACTATTGCTGAATGCGAGAAAAATACAATATTGTCCTTCCTGATCCAAAACAAAATAAAAGAGATTTTTCATAGTAAAAAGGTTGAGATAGGAAGTCTCAACCTTTTAAAAATGGCTATAAATCATTTAGCACTCTTTATACATCGCTAAATCTTCGGTACTTAATTTCGAATTCAAAAAAGTTCTTCTCTTGCAGCATATGGAAAATATCTCGATAAGCCTCCTCATCAAAATGATGTCCCAAATACAAGATTTCAAAGCTTAACCCTTCATATTCCAGAAAGGCATTGGTTGTTCGAAAGCCGTTACGCTTATAGAAGTCCATACGTGCTTGACGTTGCTCTAGATTGTCACATTCTTCATCGACACGTTCTACCTCTAGAACCATGGTTTTTTGATAAAACTCTGTCAGTTTATGAATAATTTCTCCCCCATAGCCATGGCTGCGGAGGTGCGGCATAATCGCAAAAAAGCTGACATAGAACATTTTTTCGTTATAAACTGCAAAAGCAAAACCAACAAATTCTTCCTCATTATAGAAGGCAAAGAAATGAGACCGCTTATCGTTTGTATAACGGAGAAATTCGCTGATAGGTACCCTTTCCTCTATAGGAAAAGCCTCGCGGTTTAAAGCCTCAACCTTATCCAAATCGGGAAATTCTGCTGTAATAATTTGACTCGTTAAAGACATTGCTACCTCACTTTGCTTATATTCTAGCAGTTATCAAATAATTTAGCAAACCTTTTAAACTTCTTCCGCTTTTTTAGAAAATTGACTCTGATAAAGGTCATAATAAAATCCTTTATCAGCCAAGAGGCTCTCATGATTACCTTGCTCGATAATCTGACCATCCTTGAGCACCAAAATCTTATCTGCTTCTTGAATGGTCGACAGTCGGTGGGCAATGACAAAACTGGTCCGCCCCTGCATGAGAGTCTTCATAGCTTTCTGAATCAAGAGCTCCAGCCGTGTATCGACAGACGAGGTCGCTTCATCCAAAATCAAAATCTTAGGATTAGCCAAAAGAGCCCTCGCAATCGTAAGCAACTGCTTCTGACCAAGCGAGATATTGCTTGATTCTTGGTTCATTTCCATGTTGTAGCCGCCTGGCAAGGTCCGGATAAAATGGTCCACATTAGCTGCCTTGGCCGCTTCTACAATTTCTTCATCAGTGGCTTGCAGATTGCCAAAACGAAGATTTTCCTTGATAGTCCCCTCATAAAGCCAAGCATCCTGCAGCACCATACCAAACTGTTTGCGATAGTCCTGGCGGGATAAATGGCGAATATCGTGTCCATCAACTGTAATCGCTCCTTTAGACACATCGTAGAAACGCATGAGCAAATTAATCAGCGTGGTCTTACCAGCACCAGTCGGACCAACAATAGCCACCATTTCTCCAGGTTTGACTTCCAGATTGAAATTCCGAATGAGCGGCTTATCTGCCACATACTGGAAGTCTACATCCTTGAAGCTAACCTGACCTGTCAGATCTTGATCCAGCTTTTCTGTCCTATCATTGACTTCGTCCGCTTCGTCCAGCACTTGGAAAATCCGGTCTAAAGAAGACTTGGCACTCTGCAGCTGACCAGCCAGCTGAGTCAGGTTTTGAATGGGCTGGTTAATCTGCCAGACATATTGAACAAAAGCCTGCATATTTCCGACTGTTAGGCGCCCAGCGATAACCTGAAGGCCGCCCAGCAGAGCCAGCAAGAGGTATGTCAGATCTGAAATAACATTCAAAACAGGCATCATTAAACCAGAGATAAAGCTAGCTTTAAAACCTACTTTCTGCAGTTTTTGCGTAATTTGTCGAAAATCCTCCTGCGAACTTTCTTCTCTGACATAGAGCTTCAAAATATTAAAACCTGTCAAATTTTCCTGAACAAAGCCATTCATAGCCCCCAGTACATCTGCCTGCTGTTTAAAGTAAGGCTGGGATTTCTTCACGATAAAGCGGGCACTAAGGTAGGTAATCGGAATCGAAACTACCACAATGATACCCAACTGCAGATTGAGCACCAATACCATGACGATAACCAAGATCAGAGTAAAGACTGCATTGATAACCTGCAGAAAGGACTGCTGCAAGGCGTTTGAAACAGCTTCGACATCGCTGGTAAAACGCCCCAGCAAATCACCAAACTGATGCTTATCAAAGTAAGAAACGGGGATACGATTAATCTTATGGCTAAGTTCATTGCGCAAGTCACGAATGGTAGCCTGCACTGCATTGGTCATAAAGTAATTAGAATAGTAAGAACCGATTTCATAAATAATCGCCCGTACAAAATACAAAATCATGACCCAGCCGACATAGGACACATTAATCTGGGCGCCAGCTACACCTTTAGCCATATCCAGCAGATTATTTGTCAATTCTGTAATGGCTAAACCTAATACAAAGGGCTCGACGACACTCATAACGACACTGAGAATTTTGAGGAAAATCGCAAAGGCAACTGCAAATTTATAAACTTTTAGGTAGCTCCACAGACGAGCGAAACTTGATGTGTTTTTCATGTCAGTCTCCTTTCTATTCCTCTGTCAAAGCTTGATTCTTCAGCTGCGAATCCGCAATTTCACGATAGATATCATTAGTTTCCATCAGCTCTTCATGCTTCCCGCGTCCGACGATTTCGCCCTGATCCAAGACGATAATCTGGTCAGCATCCATGATAGTTCCCACCCGTTGGGCCACAATCAGCACCGTTGCTTGACCTGTCACTTCCTTGAGACGACGACGCAGCACCGCATCCGTCTTATAATCCAGGGCAGAAAAAGAGTCGTCGAAGATATAAATTTCCGGCTTTTTGACCACCGCGCGGGCGATAGAGAGCCGCTGCTTCTGTCCACCGGATAGATTGCTACCTCCCTCAGCCAGATGAGTCTCAAAACGCTCTTCCCGGCTCTCGATAAAGTCCTTGGCTTGAGAAACCTCAGCTGCCTGACTCAGCTCTTCTTGGCTGGCTTCTTTCTTTCCGTAGCGTAGGTTCTCCGCGATGGTTCCGGTAAATAGCAGAGCTTTTTGCGGTATAAAGCCAATCTTCTGACGCAAAGCTTTCAGATTGTACTCACGGACGTCCACACCATCCACTAAAATCTTACCTAGTGTTACATCGTAAAAGCGCGGAATCAGCTGTACCAGCGTAGACTTACCAGAACCAGTTGAACCGATAAAGGCAATAGTCTCACCCGGCTTAGCCTTGAAGGAAATATTATGCAGCACAGGACTCTCCGTCTCACCTGGATAAGCGAAGGTTACATTGTCGAACTCCAGATACCCCTGTGTATCTGTCTCGGTTACACCATCTTCATTAGGATTGATGGAAATGGGCATGTCAATGACTTCCTTGAGCCGCTGGCTCGATACCGCCGTCCGAGGATACATAGTAAAGAGATTGGCCAAGAAGAGGAAGGACAGCAGGGCGTGAAAGCTGTATTCGATAAAGGCAACAAGATTTCCGATTTCAAGACTTCCATCCCGCAAAGGATCGAGGGCAAACCAGACAATGGCCACAATCATCGCAATAATAATCTGTACAAAGAGTGGCTCTGTCAGACCAGTCAGCTTAAAGAGCTTATTGGAGTTTTGCGCATAGACCTCATTTTCATCAGCAAAACGCTTCTCTTGAAATTCCTCTCTTGCAAAAGCTCGTATAACACGCAGACCGGTCAGATTTTCCCTCACATACTGATTAATCTTATCAAGGGTCTTCTGCTGCTTTTCAGACAGGGGCTTGGTTTTAACCGCTACATAGATGACCACGACTGCCAAGAAAGGCACTGAAACAGCTACAATCCATGCCAGAGACGGACTGGTCAGAAAAATCATGAGAATACTGGACAGCATCATCATGGGAGTAATAACACCCATTTTCAGGGTTTGCTCTGCAAACTGCATGAGAACAAAAGCATCTGAAGTCAAGCGAGTGACCAAAGAAGACACTCCAATCTGCTCATATTCATGATGAGAATACTCTTGCAGCTTGGCATAGAGATCATTGCGCATGTCCTGCACCATGGTCGTCGTTAGCTTCCCAGCCGCATAAGCCAGAACGATTCGCCCCAGCACTCCTAAGATAATAACGCCAAACATGACCCAAGCCCAGAAAAAGAGCCGATCTGTCTGCTTAGGATTGATTCCCTCATCAATCATCCGAGCCAGCACCGTTGGCAACCCTAGATTGACAATCACAAAAAAGATTGCCGCAACAAAGTCCAAGACCAGTCACTTAGGATATCTCTTCAAATAAGACCAAATGTATAACATAACTCCTCCTTCACCATCTATTCAAAAATAACTCACTCTAAAGCACTCAGTGCCTTTAAAACACAGAAAAGAGCGCGCAAATGCACGCCTTAATATGAATATTATAACAAAAATATGAAGGAGGGTAAAGGTCATTTTAGACTTTTTTCTGCTTATCATCAGCCTCATAAATGACTGTCAGAAGCAAACTTCCTGAAAGCAGACCAGCTACAGTTTTAATTGCTTGACTTATATAGAAAAACAAACCTAGTTTTCACTAGGTTCGTCATTTCTTATCTGCAAGAAGGTCTGAATCTAAGAGTAATTCAAGCACTTACCCAGCATCAACTTGTCAGACTTGCCATTTTACAGACTGGTTGACCGGCTCAAATCCATCACTTCTGATTTTCAAAGATTGATGTTCTGAAATCATTGGTTTGATCGAGGTAAGCTTTGAAGACTGCTTTTTTAAGCTTGTGGACAGCACTGTTATATTCTGGTTTATAGCCACTCCAAGAATACCAATTATCATTTGCATCTTTGAGCACTGCTTCATCCATTAATGCCTGCAACTCTCCCACGGTACTAATAGTCTTAGTAGCATAACTTGTCCACGGTTGTCTTGTATCATCAAATGTGACCTTGTTCAGGCTGTCGAACTTGTTTTTACGTTCTTCATACATAGCCTTCTTAAACTCAGTCCAATTATTAAACTGACCGTTGAAGACCTTGCGTAAAACCAAGTCATCTGTTACCAGACCTCTGGTCTTACCGTAGATACTGATTGTTTTTCCATTTTGCTTGGCATCATCTTCATACTGATTAGAGATATAAGGGACCATACCATCTTTGAAGCCCTTGGCTGCCAGAAGTTCATAAGCCATACGCCGTCCTATAAGATCTCCAGGCGTTCCTTTTTCGCTGCTTAATGCCGAATAAATCGGAGAGAAGAGTTTAATCGTATGGTAGCCATTTCTTTCAACGTCACCATTTTTGTACTCACGCGCTGAAAGAATATCATTTTCAATGAGACTGTCGAATGAATTTAATTTTTGCGCATCCGCCATTGTAATATTTTTTATCACATTCGTTGCGTAAACATCATTTCCATCAGCATCTCGTACATATTTATTCTCAATCTTTCTCAGAGCGTTCACTTTCTGCACATCGGACAGACGGTTCACGATTGACATTCCTTCTAGGTATTCCAACATATAAATGACATCAAACATGTTATGAACATAGTTTTGCAAATCATCCGCATTTTGGAAACGTTTAGTTGGTTCAAGGACTTGCAAACGAGATTTTTCAGTCACATCATTCTTGTCATATTTGAGAATTGAGTTGACCGTGATTGTCGCATCATCTGGATGGTCCGGTGCTTGCAACAAGCCCTTAGCGAAGAATTCTGGACCAAGTCCACTTCTTCTTCCATATCCGCCTAAATAGATTTCATTATCAGAATCATGCGTCATTTCATGGGTATAGGTAATGGCTCCGTCCTTGTCCAGCATCCGATAGCCCATGTAGTAAACACTATCACCAGTAGCATAGGCACCATGCTTATTGTGTACAACCTTGTTTCCAACCGGTCCAAAGAAATACTTCATAGCTGGATTAGAACTATCAAATTGTGCCTCCACTGTAGCCTTGTCGACAGTGGTATCATCTCCAAACTTATAGGCATCATAGACCAAGATATTTCGATAGAGCTTTTCACGGCCCTGCTCGTCTAATATTCTATACCAATAATCATAATGGTCGCGTTGACGTTTTGCAGTTTCCTGAGCATTATCCTCAACAAACTTATTAAGTTCTGCCCCTGCTCTGTGCTCATTATTTCTATATCTATCATAGGCGCCAAAGCCAAGACTGGATATAGTTGATATGACAAATACCGTTCTTTCAGGCATTGTAAGCAATGGCAGGACCATATTTCGGTATTTCCAAGTGTCGCTGGTAATTCGATCATAGACCCCGATAGAATACTTACTGCCAGCCTGCTCTTGTTTGACCCTCACCTCATCAATAGCTGATTTTTCTTCAACGATATAAGCCTTGGTTTGCTCTTTAAACCATTGATTATTTGTTTTGTTTGGTAAAAATACCTCTCGGTAATTGGCAAGCGTGCTGAACAAATCTTTTGTTGCATTATTATTTGCTAGGCTGATGCTATAAGCATCTACGTTGTTCTTGGCCAGAAGATTGTTAAAGCCAGATTTACCTAATTCAATGATCGTGTCTAGTGGTGATACGTTGCCCTTACCAAAGAAATCCATGTGGTACATGACTAAGTCTTTGATATTCACGTCACCATAGTTAAAGTTGTACCAGCGCTCTAAATAGGTCAAACCTAGAAGCAAGGCTTCCTTGTTGCGTTTGATTTTATCAACGACATAACCATTAATCGTTTGATTTTCACTGGCAATGACTGCATCAGCAGACAACAGTTTTTCCAATGTGTTTGCTAGATTTTCCTTCGTTTTGGCAAACTGCTCTTCTAAGTATAATTCCGTTAATGAAACTCCTGAAGAAATACCTAGGGTGTTTCTGATAGCATCTGACTGATAATCGACTGCTCTCAAATCAGGCAAAACTTCATTGATGATCGAACTATGACTATGCAAGAATTGATTTGGCGTATAGATGAGCCCTGTATCGCCCACGCGGTATTCTGCTAACTTACTAAAGTCAGATTGGTAGGTGAGATCTAGCTTTTCAGATGAATGATCCTTATAGTGCAGCAAGAGCTTATTAGCTGCCTCTTTATGCAAAGCGATATCTGTAATCACTTCATTATCCTTCATCATGACTGCAGATAGGACTTCTTTTTCATACAAGGCGCTATCTTCTTTTACCAGATTACCGTATTTGACAATGGTTGCCTTATTATAAAACGGCAGTAATTTTTCGATATTCTTATACGCTAAAACTCGACTAGCTTGATAGTCTTCTATCTTAGAAAAATCACTTTCTATATTTCTGCTAGTCAGTAAGCTTTCGACTTTCGGTACAGCAAGAGAGTTGATTTCAGATTTCTTACTTGGGATTTGAGCAGCATCAATCAATGTTCCTCTCTCTTCGAGCGATTCCTTGGTGACAACCTCATCCTTTTCAAGAGTCACTTTGTAGACTCTGTTCTCCTTGTTGCTATATGAGTCAGTTATTCGCATTCCTCGATAGTGATAACCACTAATCGCATTCCCATTCATAACATTGACATCACTAAGAACATTATGCAATCTTCCAGCATGTCTCTCTTCGTTAGAGTCTCTATCCCACAAGTAGCCAGCTATACCAGCAACGCTACCAAAGCGTTTGACATTGTTAATATTGCCCTCAGCGTAACTATTGCTGATAAGCGCATCTTTCTCGACAAGACCTGCAAGGCCGCCGACAGTTTGGTTTGTGCTATCCGCATTTGACGAGATGGTAATTGTAGCTTTTGACTTATCAACTACTGCATTGATGCCAGTCAGTTGACCAACTAATCCTCCGATATTGTACGGTGACCTCGTTTCATAGGAGTTGACAATTCTTCCCTTGAAACTGCTGTTCGCAATCTTAGAATTATCAGCCTTCCACACTAAGCCACCAATACCTCGTTCACCAGCCAGAACACCGTCTACATGGACATTGTTAATCCTTGTTGCATTATTGGCTTCATTTGCAAGGGCTCCAATATCCGTTTTCCCTGAGATATTTACATCTTTAAGAGACAGATTTTCTACAGTAGCAGCGCTCAAAGTGTCAAATAAAGGCTTCTTCAAATTGTAAATAGCATAATTTTTTCCGTCTTTACTGCCAAACAGCTTACCAGTAAATCTACCATTTATATAACTGCTAGCGCCATTTTCTAGTTCGACCTCATTAGCATTCAGACTAGCACCTAAATAATAAGTTCCGCCAAGATTATTATTTATAGCTTGAACTAGGTTACTAAAGGACGTAAAGTTTGTAACTTCTTTCTCTGCCTTTTTGGCAAGGTAAAAAGTATAGTTGTCCTCGTATTTATTGTCAATGTCCTGTTTTAATTTTTCAGCACTTGCTGTAATTTTATAAACTGGCTGACCATCTTTTGTGCTATCGACTATTGAAGAAATCGGCAAGAAAACATCTTTAAATTTAGATGATTTCACTTTCACGAAATAATTCTCTTGATTGCTTGGAACTGTATCCAGAGAAACGTGCTGCTTGTATTTTCCATCAGTTAGACTATACAGCTCTACATCAGATACATTTCTTAGCTCAATATTCTTTTCTGGTTCTTGCTTCTGCTCCTTAGGCTCCTCAGCTTTTTCAGCAGGATTTTCCGCTTCTGGCGCTGCTGATTCGATGTTTCCAGTATACTCTTGCGGAGGCTCTACCTGTTCAGGCTCAACTATGGCTCCAGCTTGAGGTCCTGTGTATTCTGGTAATGAAGACACTTGTTCAGGTTCAACGATTGCTCCTGATTGAACTTCTGTATACTCCGGCAATGGAGTCACTTGCGCAGGTTCGACTACCGCACCGGATTGGGTTTCTGTATATTCTGGCAAGGAAGAAACTTGTTCAGGCTCAACGATAGCACCTGCTTGAGTTCCCGTATACTCTGGTAAGGGAGTCACTTGTTCAGGTGACACTACTGAACCTGCTTGAACTCCTGTGTACTCTGGTAAGGGAGCGACTTGCTCGGGAGCGACCACCGCACCGGATTGAGTTCCTGTGTATTCCGGTAATGGTGTAACTTGCTCGGGAGTGACCAAGTTAGTACCCACTGGTTTTTCACTTGGCGCTTCAATCTTTTTAGTCCCTTTTTCTACTATTCTAGGAGTCGCTTCCTCTATTTTAGTCGAAAGAACCTCTCTAGAAACTTCCGCATTATCTACAGTAAAAATTCGAACGACTTCGATTTTACGGCCTGATTTGCCTTCTTGTTTTACTCTTACAGTACCTTCAGCTAAATCAGGATTCTCTTGTATTTGTTCTCCAAAGGATATCTCAGTTTCAACGGTCTCTTCTTTGTATAATAATTCTGACTTAACTACTCGGCCAGACAAGACTTCATCTTGAGGCTCAATTGTATTGACGCCAAGAGTTTGATTGCTTAATCCATTCTTATCAAAAGAAACAGAATAATCTAGCTTCTTATTTTGGTTTAAAGTTTCTTTATCTAGATTAGCATTCTGCTGATTATCAAGAATCTTATTACCTAATAATTTTTTAATCGATTCATCTTTTATGTATCCAACATAGGTATAGCCCGAGATCTCACCTGGTGACGGCAGACTTTCCCCAGCCGACACTTGATATTCGGCATTATACTGTAGCAAGATCCCATTTTCCAGCGCATCAACGGATAGTATCAAACCTCCTCCGACACCAGCACCCACCAACACAGTCAATAGGAACTTGCTTTTAACCTTTCTTTTTGACACAACAAAAACAACCAATCCTATCGTCGTTAACAGACCAGCTGCCATCATAGTATTGGAATTGTTATTATCGCCTGTATTCGGTAAGGTTTTTGCTCCAGTATTTGAGTTTAACCTGTAGACAAGATAGTAAGTCTCCTCGTTGCCTTCTGACATTTTAGGAAATCCACTTACAATCAACTCCTTTTCTTGCGGAGTTATTTCAGTATCTGTCACGTATTTATAGTGTACATTCAACTTTTCTTGCGCTTGAACAGAGTCAACCCCAACGATAGAAACAAAAAACAAACTAGAAATAGCAGCCGAAACAAGGCCGACAGCTAATTTCCTAAAAGCAAACCGAGTTTGCTTCTCCCCAAAAAACTTTTTCATAAAATCCCTTTCAAATCATTCTAAAAAGAATAACAAATCCTTTAACCAGAGAATGGGCAACAGTAAGCCGTTGCATTCATTCATCTGAATCCCCCTAACAAAAATCTGCTAATCTACAATCTCATATAACTTTTATTTTATTCATAATATCTCCTAAATCGCAATAATCTGTCTAAATTATATCATACAATCCTATTTTTTGTTAGCGTTTTAACATAAAAATGATTTTGGGATACAAAAAACCAAGTCTTTCGACTTGGTTGATTTCTATGATTGGAAACTCTATTATTTAAGAGTAACTGAAGCTCCAGCTTCTTCCAATTTAGCTTTAAGTTCTTCAGCTTCAGCTGCAGCAACACCTTCTTTGATAACGTTTGGTGCACCATCAACGAGTTCTTTAGCTTCTTTAAGGCCAAGACCAGTGATTTCGCGTACAACTTTGATAACGCCTACTTTCTTGTCACCAGCTGCAGTCAATTCAACGTCAAATGAATCTTTAGCAGCGGCAGCTTCACCAGCACCAGCAGCAGCTACAGCTACAGGAGCAGCTGCAGTTACACCAAATTCTTCTTCGATAGCTTTTACAAGGTCGTTCAATTCAAGGATTGAAGCTTCTTTAATTTCAGCAATAATGTTTTCAATGTTCAATGCCATTGTTATTTCCTCCAAATAATTTTTAAATTTATAATATTTTTTTCGTAGCTAGGCTACGCTGCGTAGCTTAAGATTAAGCTGCGTCTTCTTTGTTTTCTGCAACTGCTTTGACAGCAAGTGCAACGTTGCGAACTGGCGCTTGAAGTACAGAAAGGAGCATAGAAAGAAGTCCTTCGCGGTTTGGAAGAGTTGCAAGTGCAAGAATCTCTTCTTTTGATGCGACAGCGCCTTCAATTGCACCACCTTTGATTTCAAGTGCATCAGCGTTCTTAGCAAAATCGTTCAAGATTTTCGCTGGAGCAACAACATCTTCGTTAGAAAATGCTACTGCAGATGGTCCAACAAAAACAGATGCCAGGTCTTCAAGTCCAGCTTTTTCAGCTGCACGACGCAAGATTGAGTTTTTGATAACTTTGTACTCAACTTCGCTTCCACGAAGCTCACGACGAAGAACGGTATCTTGCTCAACAGTCAAACCACGAGCGTCAACAACGACGATAGATGCAGCAGCTTTCATTTTCTCAGCAACCGCGTCAACCAGTTCCGCTTTTTTAGCAATAATAGCTTCACTCATTTAGTGTTTCACCTCCGTAATTATTTTGCTTGGGGAATTTTCCAAAAGAAAAACGCGCCCAAACCTAGACACGAAAGTACAATACGCTTCTTTTTACATGATACGTTTTGTCCTCGGTAGGATCTTTATGAGTCGAGCTCCCCTACTGTCTTAGGCAGTTTTTTCAAACCATTGATAATTATAGCAAAAGAAAAAAAAGATTGCAAGTCTTTTAAGCAATCTTTTTGAATTTAATATTTCTATCTCGCAAATTTCTTACTTGACTAATATCTACTTCTTTCCCTTAGTCGAAAGTTTCGAGTTCAATATAATCAAAGTTCTCTCTTAAATAATCAAATAAGGCGTCTTTATGAGCATTCTGATTCATTCCAATAAACTTTCGCAACTCATCTGTCCGGAGTTCAGATTCACTGCCATCAAGGTACCATGCAGAAAAATGAACTCGTCTTACCTCACGAAAACGGGAAAGACGAAAAACAGACGCCTTCATAAATGCACCTATCTTAGAACATTCTGGTAGGTAGGCAATATCAAATGTCCTGTAACAAATGAGATGATCGCCATAAACCAAAACTTGCAAACCTTCGTCAAGGTAGTCCGCATCATTAAGATTTTGCCAGTCCTCCTCAAGCTCAGGATAACAATCTCTCAATTCCTGAATATTGCTGTTTAACAGAAGATTATTTTTTATCATTCTATAGATAGACTCGACTAAACTCATATGGATCCAAATAAAGAAAAGAATAAACATAAAATTATCACGAATCATATCTAGCCAAAATGATAATCCTTCTTTTAATGTATAATAAATAAAACTACACGAATATAAACCAAAGAAGATAGCACTTATTACTGGACCAATCATCATCAAAATTCTAGCTCTAAGCGGCGAAAACTCAAATCTTTTTCCCACTTCCCACAGTTCCTCCTAAACTCAATTCTTTATCTCCTTTTATATCGCATTCCCCCTCTTGTGTATGTAACTTTGTTTATCATAGAAAAAATTTATTCCAGTAGTTTTATGGCATATTAGGAAAAGTCTTTTTAAGTAGATTTCTGCTTTCTTCATCGGCAGGTAGCCATCCGTCATTGAAAATACGATCTTTTATCCAAAAACGATTATAGAAAAAAGTCCAAAAGAAATTAAAGGCTGTTCCAGTTGGCTTTAACAAATCTTCTGGAATGAAAAGCACAGCAATAACAAGCAAAGCGCAGAAAGAACCTAAAATGATACCAAAGTATTTCCAGTCTTTTCGAAAAAGTGGTACAAAAAAACTAAATAGTAAAGTTGTAATAGAGTATGATGGTGACAAGGTTTTAACTTTACTTCCATCTGGTGACTGAATAGTGATCTTATTCATAACATCTCCTTTTGATGACATAATATACCAAATTAATTTAACAAATATCGATATATCTGTCAACTGTTTTGCTTAGATATTAGAGATTGATAGCCAATGAACATTAAAAAAGAGACTAGAAAGTTAGTCAAAGATAGTATTAGAGAACTGAAAGATATAGATAGCTTGGTTTGAATTAGACCTCAGAAGTGTAAAAATTCAAATATTTTCTCAAAAAAATACAGCCCTAAAGGCTGCATTTTAATCCACGTAATCTTTTTCGTTCTTATTAAACCAAGCGTATGGCAAACCTATGAGTAGGCCACCACCGATGAGGTTACCGATAAAGGTTACGCCCCAGTGGCGTAGGATATTTCCAATACCAAAATTTTGCACTTCCGCTGCTGCTGAGCTGAATTTCACGATAGCGAAGGAAGCAAAGTTGGCTGCCAAGTGTTCGTTTGTCAGGAATACAAACATATAAATGGCTGATATAACTAAGAAGAGCTTAGCTGTACTATCCTTGACCAAAACGAAGGAAAGAATAGCAATATTAACAAAGATATTGGCCAAGACTCCCTCGAGCAGAATCAGCTCATTAGAGCGAGCAAGCTTCATCTGCACAACACCTGAAATGAAACTATCTTTGCTAAGTCCCGCATAAGCAGCCGAGTTAGCAAAGAGCCAGCCAGCAATCAAAGCGCCAATCAGATTGAAAAAGGTACAATAAAGCAAAATCATCAAGGCTTTTTTCCAGTCAATCTTCTTCAAAAAGGTACCAGCAGTCAGAAACATCATGTTGGAAGTCACTAACTCTGCATTTAGAAAGACAATGTAAGCCAATCCCCAAGCAAAGATGAAAGGAAAGAGAAAACGCCCAGTTCCTGGAACAATCTTATTTGTCAAATCTGCCGCAATAGCTCCAGCCCCAGTACTAAAGGTTAGGAAAGCTCCAGCAAAGATGGAATGAACGGCATACTTAGCCTTGCTTGTATCAAACAAAGCTTCTTTCTTTCGGCAAGCTGCTTCAATTTTAGGGATAAATGTCGATTCAGGCATAAAAAATTCTCCTATTAATTTAAACTATGTATAGTATATCACAAAGCTCTTTCTTTTGATAGCGTTTTCGAGAACCTTTTTAAATTTTCTAAAAAAGGATTGAAAATCTATTTTCAACCCTTAAATCCTTTTGCTAACTGAGCAATATCTTCTGGCCGCGTTCGGCAGCAACCACCAAAAAGCCGTACACCTTGATTTTGCCAAAGTTTACTATTTTCCAGCAAGCTCCGCTCCTGCTCTGGATCATCATGCCAAGTCTTGGTCAAGCCATTATAAGTTTCGCCAGAGTTTGGATAGGTCAGAAAAGGTTTGTTGCACACTTGTCCAAGCCCATCTAATAATGGAGCAATTAAATGTGGAGCTGTACAGTTAAAACCAACTGCCAGGACTTGTGGGCTTTCTTGAGCCAAGTTTCCTAATTCCTCAATCTTGGTGCCATCTGATATGGCATTCTCCGACTGGGCTACAAAGGACAAATAAGCCTCAGTCTGTGGAAATTCCTCAGCTAAAAGTCGGAGGATTGCTGCCGCTTCTGCTCCATTTGGAATGGTTTCAATAGCCAATAAATCACAGCCTGCTTCTAGTAAAGCTTGGATACGCGGACGGTGAAAATCTCGAAATTCTTCCTCACTCAGCTGGTAGTCTCCCGTATACTCGGAACCATCAGCTAAATAAGCAGCATAAGGCCCTACCGAGCCTGCAACCAGAGGATAAGGTCTCTGTTTCTGCTCCTCTGGAGATAATCCCTTCCAGATATTTTCGATTGCCTTCCTTGCTAAGAAGACTGTCTCTTTTAAAAGATCATAACCCTTTTCAGGAGTTAGTCCTGCCTCTATAAATGCTGGAATACTGGCCTGATAACTGGACGTAGTGATGATATCACTGCCAGCTCTCACATAGCTTTCATGCACATTTTGAATAATCTGAGGCTGGTCTAATAGGTATTGAGCTGACCAAAGCTTACCAGATACATCATAACCCAGGCTTTCCAACTCTGTACCTAAAGCTCCATCTAAAATAATAATTTCTTGCTCATCAAGCAAATCTTTAAATTTTCCCATGAAATTCTCCTAAAATCTACGATTAAACACAAAAAGAGGTCTCCCTCTTTTTGTTTTCTACATTAAGATCTATTCGCCCAGGCAGTATCGACGTCCAAGATATCCTGAGTAGTATATTGCTGACGATAAGGATTGTAAACGATATAGCCAGCACCAGACTCATAGAGTGGTGAATCAAAGCGAGTCAAATCGTATTTTTCAATAATATAATTCAATTTAGCATTATAGCTGGTATCTGTCGCATAGACACCAGTCAGGGCAGCTGTTGCATCCTGATAGGTTGGCGCATTGCTCTTCCATGCACCTGCAAAATGGCCTTGCTTGAGCACTGCAACATAGTCTTGCAGAGACTCTACATAGCTAGGATATGAACGGAAACTGTCGTTAATGGTGTAAGCATTTCCCGCTCCATCATCTTCCCAAGTCTCCATATTAGCAGACTGACCATCATAGTTACCTTTGATACCAAAAAGATTATAATGAGGTTCACCTGACAGACCAGACTGTCCTGATCCACTTTCCAAAATAGCCTGAGCAATCATAACAGAAGCATAAAGATCGTTGTCCTGTCCCAACTGACGCGCTGGCTCACCGATTTGTGAGATGAAGTAGTCTGTTTGATTCATAGGCTGCTGGTCGCTATTATTGGCACTAGCAGGATTAATATGCTTGGCCAAGACGAAACCAACAGCAATCGTTGTTGTCATGATGAATAAAGCTGAAAGGATTCTCTTACCTTTTTTTGAAATTCTCTTTTTCACAGCACTTCTCCTGAATAAGATGTTAATGATACCATTGTAACATACTAAAGATTAAAAAAACACTATTGATAATTTACAAGTATATGACATTTTTCGTTTTATTTCAAAAAATCCAACTCGAAAATGAGTTGGATTTAATTCGTATTGTTAAATTTTTGACAAAATCGCGTCCCAAGCAGCATCTAAGCCATCCTTGGTGACTGAGGAAAAAAGAATGAAATCATCATTTTTGTCAAAGTCCAGCTTTTTCTTGATAGCTGACTCGTGCTTATTCCATTTTCCGCGAGGGATTTTATCAGCTTTGGTCGCTACTAGGACAACCGGAATGTCATAATATTTCAGAAATTCATACATCTGTACATCATCTGCACTAGGATCGTGCCGAAGATCGACAAGGCTGACAACTGCTCTGAGATTTTCACGACTGGTCAGATACTCCTCAATCATCCGGCCCCATTTTTCACGCTCTTTTTTGGAAACACGTGCATAGCCATAACCTGGCACATCAACAAAACGCAGCTTGTCATCAATGTTGAAAAAGTTTAGCAGCTGCGTTTTTCCAGGTTTTCCTGAAGTTCTCGCTAAATTTTTACGATTGAGAAGTGTATTGATGAAGCTGGACTTTCCGACGTTTGATCGGCCAGCTAAGGCAATCTCTGGAATATCATCTTGAGGGTAGTGCGATTTATTAGCTGCACTCAGCAAAATCTCAGCATTGTGTGTATTGATTTCCATAAGCACCTCGTTAAGCAGTTTCTAGAATAGGCTTATCTGTTCCATCTACTGCTTCTTTGGTAATGCGGACAAGTTTGACATTTTCCTGACTCGGAACTTCAAACATGACATCCATCATAGTTTCTTCAATGATAGAGCGAAGACCGCGCGCACCAGTTTTACGTTCAATCGCTTTATTAGCAATCTCCTGCAGAGCATCTTCGTCAAATTCAAGCTTCACATCATCATAGGACAAGAGTGCCTGATACTGCTTAATAAGGGCGTTTCTAGGCTCTTTCAAAATCCGAACCAAATCATCAACCGTCAGCTGCTCAAGCGCAGCAAAGACAGGTAAACGGCCAATCAACTCAGGAATAATTCCAAATTTTTGAACGTCTTCTGAGATAATTTCCTGCATATAGGACCCATCTTCGTCAATCGCCCGGTTATTCTGACCGAAACCAATGATTTTCTCACCCAGGCGCTGTTTTACGATTTCTTCAATACCGTCAAAAGCACCGCCAACAATGAAGAGAATATTCTTGGTATCAACCTGAATCATTTCCTGCTGCGGATGCTTGCGTCCACCTTGCGGCGGCACACTAGCTACTGTTCCTTCGATAATCTTCAGAAGAGCTTGCTGAACTCCTTCGCCTGAAACATCACGAGTAATTGAGACGTTCTCACCTTTCTTGGCAATCTTGTCAATCTCATCGACATAGATAATGCCGCGTTCTGCACGCTCAATATTAAAGTCAGCCGCCTGCAAAAGTTTGAGGAGGATATTTTCCACATCTTCACCGACATAACCAGCTTCAGTCAGAGCAGTTGCGTCCGCAATGGCAAAAGGCACATTGAGACTGCGAGCCAGAGTCTGCGCCAGGAAGGTCTTACCTGACCCAGTCGGGCCAATCATCAAAATATTTGACTTTTGAAGTTCCACATCTTCTTCTTCTCGGCTGTCGTGGTAGTTAATACGCTTGTAGTGATTATAGACCGCTACTGCTAAGGCACGCTTAGCTCGGTCTTGCCCAATAACATAGTGGTTCAAGATATTCAGCAGCTCCTGAGGTTTTGGTACCTCAGACAGATCTGCTAGCACTTCCTCAGCTAGCTCTTCACGGATGATTTCCTGCGCCAGTTCCACACATTCATTACAGATAAAGGCGTTGTTACCAGCGATAATCTTCTGAACCTCATCTTGGTTCTTCCCACAGAAAGAACAAAAAACCATCATATCATCATTACGACTTGTAGGCATTGTTTACTCCAATTCTAAAATTCTAAATCTATTTATTTTCTTTCGTACATGTTAAAAAAGTGTCATATAAAAAGCATGAATGGAATTTACAAGATTTGTAAAAGCATTCAGCAAAAATAAAGCTGCCAGTCCAAACCGCTTTTTCCGAAAGGTTTGAACGGCACAAATAAGACAAATGACACATAAAAAGGCCGTAAAAAAACCAAAAATACTACGTTCCATTCTTACGAGTCCTTCCTTTGGTATCTTTTTATAGTGAAATCATAAGGATTCTTTTCATCTTTGGCATGAAATTCACTGCTAACTTCCTGATAAGGAGCCCAGTCAAATGTATCAGGGAAATAGGTATCTCCTTCCAACTTAGCAGCAATCTCAGTCTGAATCAATTCTTCCAAATACGGTTCAAAAGCCCTGATAATCTGCGCTCCGCCAATAATATACAAGTTTCTATCTTGCTTATGGTACCAATCCAAGACATCTTCGACCTTGCTGAACAGCAAGACATTCTCATTGTCAACTTGATAGTTCTTGTCCTTGCTCAAAATCAGGCTGATTCGATTTGGCAAAACGCGACGCTGCAGACCATCAAAGGTCACCCGGCCCATCAAAATAGCATGTCCAGTGGTTGTGGCTTTAAAATGCTGCAATTCTGCCGGGAGATGCCAGGGCATGACCTTGTCTTTTCCAATCAGACCATCCTCTGTCTGAGCCCAAATGGCAATAATCTTCTTTGTCATCCTTTTATCCTTTGTATTAGTAACTCTATTCTATCAAATTTGCTGTAAAAAGGCATGTTTAAAGTATGATTCAAGCAGAACTTTTGCAGAGGTTGGCAGTTTTCGCACACACTTATCAAAACTGTTAAATAGCCAAATCAAACTTCAGCTGAGGTTTAACTGGATTATAGTCTAATAACTCAAAATCTTCTGCTTTGATATCGAAGAAATTGGTCCCATCCGGCACATTTAAAAGGAGTCGAGGTTGGCAGTCGCTCGGTTCTCGACACAATAGCTCCTCCGCCTGCTCGAACTGATTGTCATAGATGTGCAAGTTATTGATAAAGTAAAAGAACTTGCCGACCTTCCAGCCGAAATGCTTGGCAATCATCATCTGCAGAGCCACATACTGCATAGCATTGATGTGGTGAGCAACTAACATATCATTTGAGCGCTGAGTCAGAGTCGCATCCAGATAAATGTCTCCATCTACACGCCGAACGTCAAACATGGTTTGAAAAGCGCATGGAAGCAAGCCATCTGTTTCTTCAAAAGCTTCATAATCCCAGAGAGAGATGATATTACGACGATTCCAAGGATTGGCTTCCAACTGTTGGAGAATTTTATTGATAATATTGTGCTTCTTGACAACAGCTCCGTAGCGCTGCCCGATAGTTCCCGTATCGCCAACTTCCCAATCATTCCAGTAGTGAACATTATACTTGTCGTTGAGCAGTTCCAAGCTATTAGACTGGTCTTGATAGATCCAAAGGACTTCCTTAATGGCAGACTTGATGGCAATAGGGCGCAGGGTCGTGATTGGGAACTCGCCCTTGCTCAAATCATATTCCGCAAAAGAACCAGTTATATATTTGGAATTAGCCACATTTCCATCCTTGTATCGTGGACGAGCATTTTCAGAAAAAACACCCTGCTTCATAATTTTTTTAATATTCTCTTTGAAAATCGTATCTGCTAGCGTCATGATTTCTCCTTCGTTCAGTGAGCTTTTTCTAGTATAGCAAATTTTCCATAAAAATTCTCCTACAGACCTTTCTGCAGGAGAACAAATGAAGCATACTTGTTGAATTATTGTAAAACCAATGAAGCTGCCCCGATAACACCGGCATCATTTCCAAGAGTAGCCAAGGCCAACTTGGTTGAAGTACGAACCTGCGGGAAGCTATTCTCTTCATAAACCTTGCGCACGCCATCAAGTAAGAATTCACCCGCAGCCGACACACCACCACCGATAACAATTGTAGATGGATTTAGGATAGAGCCGATATTGGCACAGGCAATTCCTAGGTAGCGAGCGAAATTGCGATAGACAATCAAAGCTAGCTCATCGCCTTCTTTCGCTAAGTCAAAGACAATCTTTGCATTAACATCTTCACCATTGTCAATCAGCTTTTTCAACTCGGCATCACCAGCATACTCATCAGCATAGCGACGAGTCAGATTGACAATACCAGTCGCAGATGCAACCGTCTCCAAGCAGCCCTTCTTGCCACAGGTACATTGAATCGGCTGATCAAAGTCAACAGTGATGTGACCCAACTCTCCTGCTGCTCCAGCAAGTCCGTGCAAGAGCTTGCCTTCAGCAACAATTCCTCCGCCAACACCTGTACCCAGTGTCATAAAGACTACATCAGGCTGGTTTTCTCCAGCTCCCATCCAGCGTTCACCCAAAGCGGCAACGTTAGCGTCGTTGTCAATATAGAAAGGAATCCCTGTCGCTTTTTCAATCTTATCCTTGACCGGCTGCAGCGTCTTCCAATTGAGATTGTAAGCACCGATCACAGTCCCTTTCTCACGGTCAACTACTCCTGGCGAGCCCATACCAATCCCGATAAAATCCTCTGCTGAAAGCTGAAGTAAGTCCAAACGATGCAGGATTGACTCAATCATATCATCTACGATGTGGCTCCCTTCGTCCAAAATATTGGTTTTAATGGACCATTTTTCCTGAATTTCGCCCTCTGAAGTCAAAATAGCAAACTTAATAGATGTTCCACCAAGGTCAATTCCGATTATTTTTTTCGACATGATGTTCTCCTCTGTGTTTTATTTATCATCATTATATCAGATTTTTTCAGTAAGGAAAAGGTTTGCATAAAGAAAAATGAAAATCAACAAAAATCTAACTTTGCTACTTCTCTTAGCCACTTTTATCCTTTACTTTCTTGTACTAGTAATTTCTTTTTCTTAACCAATGGCTTATGGTTAGATTCTATCCTCCACTCTCTTTCATAATACTTCATTGAATCATATATACGTTCCAGAAACGTTTCTTCAAGAGAAATCAACGGGATAATTAAATCAACTTGATTTTTAAAGACGCGCTTCTTATTTTTACGTACAATAGTTGAAGTTTTACAAAGTCCCTCGACGTCATTAAAATTTATTTCAATTCTGTAAGAAGTTGTAAACCTGTTTCGTATTATACGAAAATTCATCTCTGACACATCTTTCCATGAAAAAAATTCTCTATCTGCCACTAGAGAAGGCTTATAATAGAAACCGTTCACCGTTAGTCTAATGAACTCTTTGTCAGCAAAAAGAAGACACCAAGAAGCGAACAAAATTAGATATAAAATCAAAAGTAATACTAATAAAATGTAAGAATAAAAATATGTCAGTCGATTTTCCAAAACGATAAAACAGACAAAAAAATAAGACAAACAAATAGAAAATAAACTATTAAGAATTGCCCAAAAAAGTATTTTTTTCGAACTTCTTTTTATTATTCTTTCTTGCACTATTTTTCACCAATAATCTTTTCTATATTTACTCATCCTAACTCACAACTCTTTTGTATAATAATATCTTTCACCAGTATACGGATAGTCTTTCAACGCGAACACTTCTGTATAGCCGTGCTTTTTATAAAAATCTGGGGCTTGAAACTGATACGTGTCTACAAATGAATATTTGCATTTCCTTTCTCTAGCTTCCTGTTCAGCCTTGCACAGTATTTTTGAACCTATGCCTTGCCCTCGCAAATCCTCGCTCACATACAAATACTCAATCTCCAGCCAATTCCCAAAAGTTTCGGCCGACATACCGGCTAGCAGATTTCCTTGTTCATCTTCTACATAGATGTTAAGAGGTTCGCTTTTGGAGGGCTCCCTCTTAGATTGATTGTAGGATCTGATTAAATTTCCCAGTTCATGTGTTTTCTTTGAGTCGGTATTTTCCAATCTTAGTTTCATAGATGCCTCCATTCCATCTCTAAAGGTTTTAGATTAACAGTATATGAAACTGTTCGGACTATATCTTCACCTTAATTATCCTTCTGACTTGCTCGCCATTGATTATGGTAATCCATCATCGTTTCATAAATATGTTTTGGCTTCTCTTTTTTCAGTAACATAAGAGTAATTTCTAACGGTTCAGGTATACCAAACTTATACCTTCTGCTCTTTCTAGAAGTGAGCCTACTTTTCTTCAAAACTGCAGGATCTACTGAATGAAAACAAATCGTTAAAATATGTCTCTTATTAAATAATTGATATTTTGCATAATGTCGAATACGTTCAATTCTATAGTCTATCCTCTGGATTTCTTTCCAACTATAAAACGAAACTTCTCTAAAAAGAAGGGGTTTAAAGTAAAAACCCTGTTCAGTCAGACGTAAAAAACGTTTATCTCTAAACAAACAAATCCATACTAAAATAGAAAGAAAATCAAAAACAATTGTACCTATCACTAAAAACATTTTTTCAATCACAGAAATATTGGAGTCGAATAATAGGTATCCATTTTTAGATGGTAATACAAGAACTGCAGTCAAAAAGACAGCCAGAGCGATCGCCGATATAGCTAAAAAGAATATTTTCAACCAGCTCTGCCTAAACACTACTTCCTTCATCCGTCTAAACCACTCAGGTATTCATAGCGCTCGTATTTTTCCAGCAGCTTTTCGTTCTGCTCATCCAGTTCTTGCTGGAGTTGAGACAGGCGAGCAAAGTCCGAGCCATTCTCCTGCATGGCCGCTTCAATCTCAGAAATCCGCTCCTCAAGCGCTTCGATATCAGCCTCAATAGACTCCCACTCCTGCTTTTCAAAGTAGGTCATGCGCTTTTTCTCCTCGCGCACCTTGGCCGATTTTTCCTTTTCAGACTTTTGGGAAATAGCAGAGCTCTCTGCTAGAAAGGCTTTTTCATCTAAGTAATCCGTGTAATTTCCGAAAAATTCTCTGATACTTCCATCCTCAAAAGCCAAAATCTTGCTGGCTACCTTGTCTAGGAAATAGCGGTCGTGGCTGACTGTAATGACTGGCCCGGCAAAGCCTTGCAGAAAATTCTCCAAGACCGTCAGAGTCGCAATATCCAAATCATTGGTCGGCTCGTCAAGAAGCAAGACATTCGGCTTTTCTAAGAGCAGCTTGAGCAGATAAAGTCGCTTTTTCTCTCCACCAGAAAGCTTTTCGATTAAAGTCCCATGAGTAGAACGAGGAAAAAGAAACTGCTCTAAGAGTTCTGCAATGGAAGTCGTTCCACTGCCTATCTTGACCTCCTCAGCCACTTCTTGCAGGTAATTAATGACTCGCTTAGACTCATCCAAGCCCTCAATCTGCTGAGAGAAATAGGCCACTCGGACTGTCTCTCCTATAATAAGCTGGCCAGCCTGAGGCTGAAGTTTACCGGCAATCAGATTGAGCAAGGTCGACTTGCCGACACCGTTATCTCCGACGATCCCAATACGGTCCTTGTTCTGGATCAAAAGACTGAACTGAGAGAGAATAAGCTTCTGGTCATAAGCAAAGTCTACATTTTGAAACTCGATAACCTTCTTACCAATACGGCTGGTTTCAAAATTCATTTCTAGATTGCTCTCAGTCGTCTGGCCTGCCAAATCTTTCTTGAGGTCATGGAAACGATTGATACGAGCCTGTTGCTTGGTTGCCCGAGCCTGAGGCTGCCGCCGCATCCAGGATAACTCCTGCTTGTATAGCTGCTGCTTCTTATGGAGCAAGGCCACATCCCGCTCATCCTGCTCTGCTTTGAGACGGACATAGTCTTGATAATTTCCCTGATATTCAACCAAGCGACCGCCATCCAGCTCAAAAATCCGAGTTGAAACATTATCCAAGAAATAGCGGTCGTGGGTGATGAAAAGGACGGTTTTCTTGGAATTTTTCAAGAAATGCGTCAGCCATTCAATGGTATCAATATCTAGGTGGTTGGTTGGCTCATCCAATAAGAGCAAATCGGCATCACCTAAGAGAACCTGGGCCAGCTGAACCCGGCGACGAAGGCCTCCTGATAACTGACCAACCTTAAGTGACAGATTAGTCAGACCAAGCTTGGACAGAACCGTCTTGACCTGACTTTCGATTTCCCAAGCATGGAGCGAGTCCATCTCGGCCATAACTGCTTCTAGTCTAGACTGCTGACTTTCATCATAAGCTGTCAGGAGCAACTCATACTCTCGAATCAACTGCATTTCCCGTAAATTACTGGACAAAACCGTGTCAAGCATCGTCTGCTCCTCATCAAAATCAGGATCCTGAGTCAGATAAGCAATCTTATAGCCCGTCTTAGCAGAAAAAGGGCTGACATCTCCATCAAAGCCCGACTTGCCCGACAACACATCCAGCAGCGTTGTCTTTCCAGTTCCATTGACACCAATCAGACCAATCCGGTCTAAGTCATGAATGATAAAGGAAATATCCCGAAAAACAGTCTTATCTCCTACTGATTTGGTTAGCTTGTCAACGATAAAATCGCTCATTTCTTCTCCTTGATATAAGCGTAAATGGCCTCTAGCTCATTAGGTAAGTGGCCGTCTACAATAGCGTATTCTAACTCTTTCAAAATTTGACCAAGTTTTGGTCCCGGCTTAAAACCAAACTCCTGCATCAGCATGCCACCATTGGCGACCATTTCCTGCTTACTATGAATAGTCAGACTGGCATCAAGATTTTGAATGGCAGAGAAATCAACTGCCAAACCTTGCGCCTGCCGTAGTTCTTCTGCTTGTAGCAATAAGTCAATATCATAGTCATAGCAGTCTCGCTTGGTCAAGTCTCGTTCTGATCGAATGGCCGCAATCTCAACCAAATCTTCTACTTTCTTGGCAAATTCACGAGAAGTCTTCCATTTTTTCAGAAAGCCTTTGACATTTTGCACATCTAAAGCCAGTAAAAGGGCTGCCCAAGCCTGTTCAGATGCTGAAAAGCGAAAATCTGAAGCCAAGTCAAAGAGCCGTTCTAACTTAGCTCTGCTCCCCTTCAAATCTGGCAAAAATTCTATGGCACCGCTTGTCAAGAGTGCCTCTAAACCCTTGCGCCAAAACGGAGCCAGCAAGAGCTTGTCAAACTCGATAAAAATTCGTTCAACCGAAATCTTTTCCAGCAAGGGAGCACAATCTTTCATAGCTGCAAAAGTATCTTGCTCCAAGTCAAAATCCAAGGCAGCCTGAAAACGAAAGCCCCGCATGATACGGAGAGCATCTTCATTAAAACGCTCAGCAGCCGTCCCAACTGCCCGCAAAATCCGATTTTTCAAATCATCCAAACCTTGGAAAAGATCGATGACTTGACCGTTTTCATCCAAAGCTAGAGCATTGATGGTAAAATCACGTCGCTTGAGATCTTCTTCCAAAGAGCGCACAAAAGAAACCTTGCTGGGCCTGCGGTAGTCCACATAGACATCCTCAGTCCGGAAAGTTGTTACTTCGTATTCACGGTTATTTTCCAAAACCAAGACGGTCCCATGCTCAATCCCAACATCAACTGTCCGGTCAAAGATACGCTTGGTTTCCTCAGGATAGCTAGAGCTGGCGATATCCACATCGTGAATAGGTCGCTGCAAAAGGGCATCGCGAACAGAACCCCCAACGAAATAAGCTTCAAAGCCAGCCGTTTTTATCTTCTCTAATACTGGCAAAGCCTCCTGAAATTCAGAAGGCAGAGTTTCTAATCTCATAGTAAATGTTCCAATCCATAGACTAATTCTGAGCGTTTGACAACTTCTTTAATCGCGAGATTAACTCCTGTCATAAAGGAAGCACGGTCATAGGAATCATGCCGCAGGGTTAATCCCTCTCCCTGGCTGCCGAAGATTACTTCTTGGTGGGCAACCAGACCAGGCAAGCGAACCGAGTGAATACGCATGCCATCGAAATCAGCTCCACGAGCGCCAGCTATAGACTCTTCCTCATCAGCAGCTCCCTGCTGCTTGCTCGGTCTGACTTGGCTGATGAGCTCAGCTGTCTTAATAGCCGTCCCGCTCGGTGCATCCTTTTTCTGGTCATGATGCAGCTCAATGATTTCCACATTTGGGAAATACTTGGCTGCCTGTGCTGCAAACTGCATCAGCAAAACAGCTCCTAAGGCAAAATTTGGAGCAATCAATCCACCCAGCTCCTTTTCCCTAGACAGTGTGATTAACTCTTCCAACTGCTCTGGAGTAAATCCTGTCGTTCCGACCACTGGGCAAAATCCCTGGTCTAGAGCGAAGCGAGTATTGTCATAAGCTACTTTTGGGGTTGTAAAATCAACCCAGACATGGGCTTCCAACCCAGCCAATTCTTCCTTGGCGTTGAAGACAGGAACACCGGCCACTTCTTTTTCATCCGTAAAAGGATCCAGCAGTCCAACTAATTCTAATTCAGGATCTTCTGTCACCATTTTATAGGCTGCTTGGCCCATTTTCCCTTTAAACCCAGCAATAATAACTTTGATACTCATGTTTTCCTCCTTACAGAGACAAGCTCAGACTTTCAAGCAATCAGATCACAGGAATATATCCCAGTGCAACGCTGCCCTCACCCAAGTGTGTCCCGACGACGCTTCCAAAGGTTGCGATAGGAACTTCGCCAGCAATACCACTGTCTAGCAGATTTTGCCGTAGATCAGCTGCTTTTTCTGGTGCATTGCCATGGATAACCATAATCTGATAAGCACCGCCTGCTGTTCTTTCTTGGACAAGTTCCAGCATACGCTTGGTTGCCTTCTTCTCCGTCCGAATCTGTTCAAAAACCTCTATCACACCATGATCGTTAAAATACAGAATAGGCTTGATGCTGAGCAGATTTCCCAAAATAGCTGCGCCGTTAGACAGGCGTCCTCCTTTGACCAAGTGGTTCAAGTCGTCCACCATGATAAAAGCGCTGGTGCCATCAATCTGCTTCTGGACATTAGCCAAAATTGTTTCAAACTCCAGGCCTTGTGCTGCCCATTCTAGAGCAGATTGGACCATGATGCCGAGCGGAGCGCTGGTAATCTTAGAATCCGGAAAGGCAATTTGCAAACCGTGAAATTCATCTTTCAAATACTGAATGTTTTGATAAAAACCAGAAATACCGCTGGATAGAAAGAGTCCCAGAACATGGGTATAGTCCTTGCCGTTTAGAATGGTGAGAATCTCTTCTAACTCAGCAATGCTAGGCTGACTGGTCTTGGGCAATTCATCTGACTGAGCCATTTTTTCATAAAATTCACTGGCTGTTAAGTTTCTGCCTTCGACATAAGTCTCACCAGCAATCACGACTGGAATATCCAAGACGAAAAGATTTTCATTATCCAGCAGAGAAGCTGGCAGATAGGCTGATGAATCTGTGATAACCGCTAACTTCATGATTAAAACTCCAAATTAATCCCTGGCAAATCCAGAGCAATTTCTGTCACTTCATAAGTTAAGCGGTTGAGCATAGTTAAGCAAGGCCGAGCCAGCTCTTCTACTTCATCGTGGTCAAATTCACTCGGTTCCTCAATAAGACGACCGTGAATGTGGTTGGCTTGCGAAATGGTTCCGCTGATAACAAAATTCTCAAAAACAATCATAAAAGTCAAAATCACAATCAATGAAGTTGTATGGGCTTCGACATCTCTTTTGACCAATTGAAAATTCACATCAACCTTGGTTTCAGGTGTTCCATTTTCTTTTTCCCACTCAAAATTTCGGGCGTCAAAATGGTACTGACTAACAAATTCTTTTTCGCGCTGTATGTTCATTTTTATTCTCCTAAAAATATGCGATAGGCCCATTATACCATATATCGAGCGAAGTTTCCATGCTAAAATTTGCAGGCTGGAACACAAAAAAGAATCTCACTGACAAGCGAGATTCTTTTAGATATTATTTTTTAAGTGGTTTGCGCAGGTAACCAAAGATAATACCGCTGACTACTGCACCAATCAATACATATACCAAGTAAAGGATTGGATTATTTGTCAATCCAATAACGAAGATTCCTCCGTGAGGAGCCATGAGCTTGATACCAGACAAGCCTACAAGAGCACCTGTAAGAGCGGAACCGACGATAAAGCTTGGAATAGCACGAGCTGGGTCAGCAGCTCCAAAAGGAATAGCTCCTTCTGTGATGAAAGACAGTCCCATGACAATGTTTGTCAAACCTGAATCGCGTTCTTCTTCAGTGAATTTATGTTTGAACAAAAGAGTTGCAATAAATACTGCCAAAGGCGGAACCATACCTGCTGCCATAACTGCTGCCATAACTGGCGAACCACCAGTTGAAACAGTGCTTGCCAGTGTACTAGTACCAAATACATAAGCAGCCTTATTGACCGGTCCACCCATATCGACAGCCATCATACCACCGACTAAGAGACCAAGAAGGACAGCAGAGCTTCCGCTCAGACTTGCCAAGAAATCATTCAGGGCTGTATTGATTGCTGACATTGGAATATTGACCGCCAACATCACAAATCCAGTCACAAGAACGCCCAGAAGAGGCAAGAGCAAGATTGAACGGATACCTTCAAGTGAGCGAGGCAGACCTGCAAGAAGCTTACGAAGGAGAAGGATGATACCACCAGCTAAGAAGCCGCCTACCAAAGCTCCAAGGAAACCAGATGATACACCAACTAAATCAAGAGTTTTCTGACCGCCTTCAGCGTAAGCTACACCACCAAATGATGCACCGCTGCTCGCAATTGCTCCAGCTACAAAACCAGAAACCAGACCTGGCTTTTCAGCGATTGAGTATGCGATATAACCAGCTAATACTGGCAACATGAAGCCAAAGGCCGCTCCACCAATTGCTTTAAACTGCGCTGCAATCTCATGATAACTTCCCAGATTAGAAAGCTGATCTTTTGGTACACCTAAGATCTGATCCAGCAAGAATGCAATGGCAATCATAATACCACCACCAATAACGAATGGCAACATTTGGGAAACACCGCTCATCAAGTGCTTGTAAAAAGCGCCACCCAGACTAAGTTTCTCATTGCTGGATTCTGCAGCACCACCACCGTTAGCTGCCTTGTAAACCTCAGCATTTCCAGAAAGGGCCAGATTGATGAGTTCTTCTGTCTTACGAATACCATCTGCAACTGGACGATTGATCAACGGCTTGCCGTCAAAGCGATTCATCTCTACGGCCTTATCTGCCGCGATGATAACAGCTTTAGCTTTTTTAATATCTTCTGCTGTCAGCTTATTCCCAACACCACTAGCACCGTTGGTTTCAACCTTGATGCCGACACCCATTTTAGCTGCGACCTTTTGTAAGGCCTCTTGAGCCATGTAGGTATGTGCAATCCCAGTCGTACAAGCTGTTACAGCTACAAGGAATTCTCCTCCCTCATTGGCAGGTTCGACAACAGCAGGTTCTTCTGCTTTTTCCGAAGCTTGGTCAAAAAGCTCAATCACCTGATCAGGCGAAGTCACTTGACGCAGTTTATCCGCAAAGCCATCCTTCATCAGGTACTGGGACAATTCAGCTAAGGCAGCTAAGTGAGTATCGTTAGCACCTTCTGGAGCTGCAATCATGAAGAAAAGATCAGTTGGCTGGCCATCCAAACTTTCGTAATCTACGCCTTTATTTGACTTGGCAAAAAGGACAGTAGCTTCTTTCACTGCAGCATTTTTGCTGTGGGGCATAGCGATTCCGTCACCCAAACCTGTAGAAGTCAAGGCTTCACGAGCCAAAATCCCTTCTTTGAAAGTCTCAAAGTCTGTCACATAGCCATGATTCACTAGGCTCTGAATCATTTCTTCGATAACAGCTTTTTTCTCTGTTGCCTGCAAGTCTAGCAACATCACATCTTTTCTTAGTAAGTCTTGAATTTTCATATTTTTTCTACCTCTACTTTTTCATAGATTTCTTTTATATAATCAGCTGTCGCCAAATCATCTGAGAAGGTGGTCGCCGTTCCGCAGGCCACTCCCCATTTGAAGGCTTGAATAACATCACCAGAGCGGACAAACTCTCCGGTAAATCCAGCCACCATAGAGTCGCCAGCACCAACAGAATTTTTCACATTGCCCTTGATAGGTTTAGCGAAATAGGCACCCTCTCGAGTTACCAGCAAGGCACCGTCACCAGCCATGGAAATGATGACATGTTGGGCACCCTTGTCTAAGATTTGACGGGCATAACTCTCAATCTGATCCAAGCTTTCGAGCTTGACTCCGAAAATATCACCTAGTTCGTGGTTATTAGGTTTGACCAAGAGCGGCTCAAACTCTAATGAATCAAGCAACGTCTGGCCTTCAAAATCACAGACGACTTGCGCTCCTGTCTTTCTGGTCAGGCCAATCAACTCCTTGTAGACAACATTTCCTAGATTTTTAGGACTGCTGCCTGCGAAGACTACCGTATCTTCTGAAGTCAGAGAAGAAAGGAACTTCTCAAGTTCTTCTAGTTTCTGACTGGAAATTTCTGGACCAGGTCCATTAATTTCTGTCTCAGCATCTGCTTTAATCTTGACATTGATACGAGTATCCTGCTCAACTTCTACAAAATGGCTTGAGATTCCTTCCTCTTCCAGAGTATCTGTGATGAACTTGCCAGTAAAACCACCGATAAAACCAGTCGCTGTATTCTCAATACCTAGACGTTTGAGAACTCGGCTAACGTTGATTCCCTTCCCGCCAGCGAATTTGTCGTCACTGTCCATCCGATTGACGCTTCCTATAAGGACCTTGTCCAGACGAACAATATAGTCGATGGAAGGGTTTAGTGTGACAGTATAAATCATACCTCAATCACCTCCGTTTTTTCTTTCAGCGCTTGAATCACTTCCGATTCATTTTGAATAGTAATAATGCTTGCTTTGGCAAGAGGAGCGACCTTGACAAAGGACGTCTGTCCTAGTTTAGAAAGATCAGCCAAGACATAAGTCTTCTTAGCGTTCTCTAAAATTGCTCTTTTGACAGCTCCTTCCTCCATATCTGGAGTGGTAAAGAAGCCATCGTCAATGCCATTCATTCCAATAAAGGCTTTATCGAAATTCAACTGACCGATTTGATTCAGAGCCACACCTCCGATGCTGGCATCTGTTGAGCGCTTGACCTTTCCGCCGATAATGACCGTCGGGATATTGCGCTCTACCAACTTGGTCGCATGGTGAATGGAGTTGGTGACCACTGTCACTCTTGGATCATGCAGCTCATTGACTAAAAGCTCATTGGTTGTCCCCGCATCAATAAAAATCACATCATGCTCTTGAATCAAGCTTGCTGCCATCTTGGCAATAGCTGTCTTTTCTTGAATGCTTTTGATAGATTTTTCCTGATTACTCTCCTCTTCTTGCAGAAAATGAAGACTTTCGGCTCCTCCGTGAACTCGTCGCAGCTTATGCTCGCATTCCAATTCATCCAAATCTCTTCTGATAGTTGATTCTGAAGTGTTTAAAGCATGTACTAGATATTCTAAAGAAACAAATTTTTCTCTTATGACTGTCTCTAGAATAACTTGCTTTCTTTCCGACTTCAGCATAAAGCACCTCCTTTGGAATCGTTTACGATTATTATTATACCTCTTTATTTTCCAATGTCAAGCATTTTCTATCAAAAACTTTCAATTTCTATCTTTTTATCGAACAAAAAAGAGCTGGACTACGTCCAACTCCTTTCATATCGTTGCATAACTGCCCAATAAAAGGCAATTAGCTATTATTGATCAAGGATACAAGATAGGCTGCCATGACAGGCAGAAAAGTACCAAGAAAAGTAAACACAACCAGAACCCAGAACCAGACTGACTTAAAAGCCTGTCGGTAGGTCCTTGGGAGCGAACGATTGGCGTCAATGTATTCCTTAAATTTTGGCCACTTCAAGATTAAAAGCAAAAGAAATACTGTGCTGCCAGCGATTAATAGGCCATAAAAAACGATGTTAACAATAGGCTCTGGAGCTTTTTTTGAAAGAAAAGCTATACCTTCTGCTATGACAAAGTTATTGAGAGCATGAAAAATGATAGACCAGATAATCGAATACTCAAAAGCGATATAACCAAAGCCTAAACCAATCAAACTAGCAAAATAAAACTGATAAAGATTTTCGTGAAAGAGACCAAACAAAATCGCAGTCAAAAGAATGGCAAAAACCTTTCCATGCTTCTCTAATGCTCGCAATCCAGCACCTCTAAAAATGATTTCCTCCGTAACTGGAGCCATCAAGGATGAATAAATCAGCATGGTTAGTGTCTCAGAACCACCGCTCCCTGATTCCATACTAGAAAGATCTAGATTGAAGAGTTGCATGATAGCCTGCATCATCTGATTGACAACAGCTGTAAACATTTGGGCGAATAAAAGGAAGCAAATCATATAAAAGAAAACTTTAGGAGTCATCTTCCGCCCCTTGCGACGAAGGTCGTATTTAAAGAGCTGCTTGCCCCGAGACACCGTGAAAGTAAGAACCCCGAGACAGGAAGCTAGAATATAGGCTCCGCCGTCCTTTTCCATGAATTTGGTAACAATGTCTTGCGTCTTTTGAATGTCCATACCTTGTCCTGGCATGATGATAAAAAAGGCAACAAATACATAAATGAAAACAGCTGCAATCATGACCCATAAATAAGTAAAGCAAGTCGCTGAAAATCGTCCTAGATCTTTTTTAGGATTTAAAGGTTCAGGTATATAATACATAAAATCTCCTATATTAAATTTACTCCTTACCCTTTCGGCTTAGGAAATACAAGGTCAAAAAGATTCCCTCATAAAGCAAAGCAAAAAGAATAAAGGCGTGCATGAAAAATTCTTCTGGCAGAATCCAAATGACTGGATCCTTTGCCGGGTCAAACATCCAGGTATTGTCTCCGGCAAAGAGAACTTGATGAAAGAGTGTAAAAAAACTATTAAAGCCAATCAGAAAGGCCAGTACACCTAAGACAAGCGGCAAGAGACTAATCACCAGAAAAGCCCGTCTGTAAAGACTCAAAAATCCCTTTTTAACCACTTTTTTGATAAAGAAAATCAAAGCAGGCAGAGCAACTAGAAAAATAGCTTGCGCCAAGTGAAAAAGATACTTGACCGCCTGAAAATGATGCAATCCTGCTGCTGACGAGCGAAAATCTGGCATCGCTAGCTTTTGACTAAAAGGATTGGTCAGGTAATTCATCAAAATATTAAAATTATACTGGATGGTCTCTGCTTTCAAATAAACCTTATCCGGCAAATTGAAATAAGAAATCTCTATCGGGTATAAGAGCCAAGCCAGATAAATGGTTAGCAAGATTGCTGCTGCCAACAAGCACAAGACGCTGGCTAAAAATCTCAACTTATCACGCATCGAAGTCCCACTCCGCTAGACTGGACAAGACATGCGTCGGTTGGATAGGCAGATTGGGCACCTCTTCTGGCAGAGTAAAGCCTGTCGTAACTAAGAGCGTCGGAATGCCATTATCAATTCCCGCTCGAATATCTGTCAGATAGTTATCACCTACCATGACCACTTCTTCACGCGCCAACCCTAGATGCTCTATAGCTTTTTCCATGATGATGGCATTTGGCTTGCCGATAAAGGTTGGCTCAACCCGAGTGGCTGCTTCCAAGAGGGCATTTATAGCACCCGCTCCCGGCTGCAAACCACGCTCCGTCGGAATATTGAGATCAGGATTGGTCCCGATAAAGTGAGCACCCTTTTGAATAGCCAGAGTCGCTATTGTCAGCTTCTCATAATCCACTTCCCAGTCCAGCCCAACTACTACATAGTCTGGATTTTCTGTGTCTTCTATATATCCAGCTTCTTCAATAGCATGTTTAAGTCCCACATCACCAATGACGTAGACTTTCTTGCCCAGATTTTTCTCCTGCATATAGTCAATAGTTGCTAAAGTCGCTGTGTAAATAGTCTCTAGTGGCGTCTCAATATTGAAATTTTCTGCCAACATGTTTTTGACAGTTTCTGGAGTGCGCGTGGTGTTATTGGTCACGAACAGATAGGGAATATGACGCTTCTGCAGCTCATGCACAAAGGCTTCACCAGCCGGAATCCGGCTCTTGCCCTTATAAATCGTCCCGTCTAAATCAATCAAATATCCTTTATAAGTCATTTCTACTCTTCCTCATTATCCTGTTTAAACTCCTGCCAAGTCACTAAAGCCTGGGCATTTACTTCGCCATCACTGGAAATTTGGTGATTGCTCTGCAGACCTTCTAGGTCATAGCTAGAAGCAATCATGCCGCCCGGACGGACTTCCTTGACATACTTGAGATGGACTTTCTTGGGAATGTGCTGGGTGAGAAAGTCTGCCCCCATAACCTCAAAGATCCAGTCCAAATACTTGCTATTATTGACATGGCCGTTCATATCCAAGTCGTAAAAGCGTACATGGTAGTCCTTGCTGACAGGATTTTCCAAGTCTGGATACTTAGGACCGCGCAGTAATTTCTTGGAAAACTCAGATTGATATGGCGCTACAATCTCCGGATCAACGGCACGAACCTTGCGGCTATCTCGATCCATAAGAACAAAGGTTGCCATCATCTGAATAATAGCCTGACCTGCTTCATCAAAAATCGTGAAGCGACGGTAGCAAAAGAGCCGATTGTAGGTTAAAGCTTCTGTTTCAATGGTAATTTCCTCTGCAAAGCGTGGCAGACGTGTAACATCAATATCATAGTCCGTGATAATCCAGACCAGATTATACTGCTCCAGCATATCCTTGTCACTGACGCCAAGCTCGATTGACTGCATCCCCGATACCTGCAAGGACAGCAGGATAACATCCGGCAGCTTGATATGGCCATTCATATCTGCCATATCAAAAGGAATTTTCATTTTCATTTGATAAGTTAAGCCCATGATTTACTCCAATATAAATTTCTCAGCAACCGTATCGCCCAAAAAGAGGCCTTGTTTGGTCATGCGTACCATGTCTCTGTCTGGCACTAGCAAACCCCGCTCAGTCAGATCAGCCACAACAGCTCCGTAGTGGTCCTCAAAGGAGACACCAAATTTTTCCTCAAAACGTTTTTTAGAAACACCTGCCCTCTTGCGTAGTCCTAGAAACATCTCTTCTTCCATCTTTTCTTTCAGCGTCAGCACTTCTTCCTGCACTCGGGCATTGCCCGCTTCCACCGCATGCAGATAATGACGAATTGGCCCGTGGTTTTTATAGCGGACACCATTGACATAGCCAGACGCTCCCGCTCCGATACCATAATATTCCGCATTGTCCCAGTACATGAGATTGTGGCGGCTCTCAAAGCCTGGCTTGGAAAAGTTGGAAATCTCATAATGCTCAAAGCCGGCCTTTTCCAACTCAGCTATAATGTATTCAAACATCTCCGCTTCCAAGTCTTCTTTAGGCAGAGGTAGCTTCCCTCGCCGCATCCGATTCATGAAGACCGTATGATTTTCCAAAATCAAGCTATACAAACTCATGTGGGGAATGTCCAGGGCAATGGCCTTGGCTACATTGGTTTTCACATCTTCCATGGTCTGCTTGGGCAGGGCATAAATCAGGTCAATCGAGATATTATCAAAACCCGCTTTTTTGAGATCGGCAATATTCTCATAGATATCCTTTTCCAAGTGACTGCGGCCAATCTGCCTGAGCATGCGGTCATTGAAGGTTTGAACGCCCAGCGAAACCCGATTGACAGGCGAGTCTTTAAGTACAGCAATCTTCTCCTGGTCCAAATCCCCGGGATTGGCTTCAATAGTCAGCTCTTCTAGATAAGACAAGTCCAGCTTGTCTGTCAGCTTTTCTAGCAAAAAAGCCAACTGATGCGCCGATAGAGCGGTCGGAGTTCCGCCACCGATATAGAGGGTACGGAGCTTTTTGATATCGTAAGAATTATACTCCTCAATCAAATGCTCCAGATAACTATCTACCGGCTGATTTTGGATAAAAACCTTGGAAAAATCGCAGTAATAACAAATCTGAGTACAAAAAGGAATGTGCACATAAGCAGAAGTCGGTTTGGTTTGCATAGTACTTATTATACCACAGTTTTAAAGAGAGGACTTATTTGATTATCAAACAAAGAAAAAAAGAGTGATCCTGTAAAGACAAAAATTGTCCTCGCAAGTCACACCCTTTCCTATAATCTAAAAAATTAAAGATTTAAATCACTTCTTCCCCAACTCCTGCGTCCTCTTGTAAGAAGCTTGGACAGCATCCAACACCGTTCCTCGAAAAGCATTTTCTTCCAGACTAGCTACCCCAGCGATGGTCGAACCAGCCGGACTACAGACTTGGTCTTTGAGTTGAGCCGGATGTTGCCCACTGACCTGACTTAGCTTGGCAGCACCTAAGAGAGTTTGATTGGCCAGTTCAAGCGAAATGTCGCGACTGAGTCCTGCCCGCACCCCAGCATCCGCCAAAGCCTCTATAAAGAGATAGACGAAAGCTGGTCCACAGCCAGCAAGAGCTGTCGCTGCATCCAACTGTTTTTCCTCTAATTTGACCAAAAGGCCAGCCGAAGACAGAAAATCACGCAACAAGTCTTCGTCCGTTTGATTCGCTTCTGGGGATAAAGCATAGGTAATAACCCCCTCGCCAACAGCTACCGGTGTATTAGGCATCATCCGAATCCAACGATGGTGGCTAGGTGTCAATTTTTCTAATATTTCCAAACTCAGACCAGCAGCCATTGAAACCAACAAAATAGACTCCCGTTTTTCTAGAATTTCCTGATACTCAGCCAGCAAGTCAGTAAATTGAGCTGGTTTGATACCCAGAAAAATCACCTCTGCCTGAGAAAAAACTTCTGCATTACTGACCGGTTGACCACCAAGTTCCACAGCAATCTTTTCAGCCTTGTCACGACTGCGATTAGCCAGAAGTAATTCGCTTCTAAATCTTTCATCTTGGGCAACTAGACGGGCAAGACTGCCGCCCATATTTCCCAGACCGATAAATCCAATTTTCATCTTTATTTCCTCACTTGACCAATACCCTGAATGACATACTTATAGCTGGTCAACTCTTTCAGTCCCATAGGACCTCTGGCATGCAGTTTTTGAGTAGAAATCCCCATTTCGCAGCCAAGACCAAATTGACCGCCATCTGTAAAGCGGGTTGAGGCATTGACATAAACTGCTGCGCTATCCACCTGCTCTGTAAAGTAAGCTGCCGCTGCATCGTTCTCCGTCACAATGGCATCTGAGTGATGGGTGCTGTGAGCCTCAATATGCTCCACCGCTTCTTCTAGCGAAGGCACCAGCTTGACCGCTAAGATATAGTCTAAAAATTCGGTTTCAAAATCTTCTTGTTTAGCTTGCAAGCCTGATATATACTGAGCTGCTTTCTCATCCAAACGTAATTCAACAGGGTTTTCTTGCGCAGCATCACGATCTGTCACCAGCATCTTCTGTAAACGCGGTAAAAATGCAGCTGCAATCTCTTCGTGAACCAGCAACACTTCCATGGCATTGCAGACAGAGGGGCGACTGGTCTTGGCATTCTCAATAATGGCCAAAGCCTTATCTTGATCAGCATCCTTATCTACATAGACATGAACAATTCCAGTACCTGTCTCAATAACCGGCACAGTCGCATTTTCCACGACCGCCTGAATCAGTCCCGCCCCTCCACGAGGAATGAGCAAATCCAGGTATCCCTTGGCCTTCATCATAGCCTGGGCGGAAGCCCGGCTGGTATCAGAAACCAACTGGATACAATCCGGCGAAATCTTCGTCTGAGCCAAACCTTCTTTCAAAGCTGTGACAATGGCTAGCGCTGTCTGATAGGCATCCTTACCGCTCCTGAGGACGACTGCACTACCACTCTTTAGAGCCAGAGCTGCAGCGTCAGAGGTGACATTAGGCCGACTTTCGTAGATAATCCCAATCACACCCATGGCCACCCGCTTCTTACTGATGACAAGGCCGTTCTCAAGCTCGGTTCTTTCCAAAACTTGCCCTACGGGATCCTCCAAGTCAATCAGCTGACGAATACCCTCTGCCATGGCAGCAATTCGTTCCTCATCCAGATAGAGGCGATCCAGCATCACATCTGAAATCTTACCTTTAGCTGCGGTCATATCCGATTCATTGGCTGCTAAAATGTCAGCACGAGAAAGCCAGAGCTGCTTTGCCATTTCTTCCAAAGCATGGTTTTTCTCAGCCGTTGTGGCCGTATTGATTGTCTTCTTGACTTTCTGAACCTTTTCAAAAATTGCTTGTGTTGAGGTCATAGCCTCTCCTTTCCTCGTCTTCTAAAATTCTGCAAATAAATCATTCAACTCTGGTGTCAGAGAAATCCAGTCATCTCGATGAATGACGACACCTTTAGGTTTATTGGAATTGAGGATATCTTTAAGAGCAGACTTGCCAAAACGCACGCGCCCTTTACCAAGAATAGCTCCGCTGCCTTCTTCATAAACGGTCACCGTATCCTGATAGGTAAAACTGCCTGACACCGAGACAAGACCCGAAACCAACAAACTTTTTCCCTTATTTCTGAGAGCGTTGGCTGCTCCTTGGTCTACATAGATTTCACCTTGACTTTTAGCATAGAAAGCCAGCCATTGCTTCTGCGTTTTTAGACCTTTTTCCTGGGCTAAAAAGAGGCTGCCATCCTTGGTTTCCTCAGCAGCTTCCAGCAGAGCATCAGTCTTGAGCGAGGAGCAGATATAGACCGGAACTCCGGACATGGTCGCCAGCGTTGCAGCCTTAATCTTTGTCAGCATGCCGCCAGTTCCGTTGCTCGTTCCTGCACCGTCTGCCATATCAATCAGCTCAGAGCTAATCTTCTCAATCTTTTCAAGACGCTGGGCATCTGGATTGGTAGAGGGATTGGCTGTGTACAGTCCATCTACATCTGTTAAGAGCACCAGGAGGTCCGCCTGAACCATAGCCGCTACTTGAGCACTCAGTGTATCATTATCCCCGACCTTGAGCTCCTCGATGGCCACCGAGTCATTTTCATTGATGATAGGAATAGCGCTGCGATTCAGTAAGACAGATAAGGCTTGATGGGCATTCTTGTAACGTCGCTTATCTGCAAAATCATCCTGGGTCAAAAGAATCTGAGCAGAAATGATTTGCTTCAAAAGAAGATTGGATGTATATTCCTCCAAAAGCAAACCCTGTCCAACAGCAGCTGATGCCTGTTTATCCGCCACCTTGGTCGGTCTCTTTTTAAAGCCTAGAGAAGAAAAACCTGCGGCAATAGCTCCTGATGAGACCAAGATCAACTCATGTCCCGCCTCATGGAGAAGTGCCAACTGCCGAGTGATTTCCTTTACCTTGGCGCGTGACAGACTTCCATCTGCGTTTGTCAATGACGAAGTCCCCACCTTAAATACGATTCGCTTTGCTTTCATTTCCTTTTCCTTCACTGCTAGATTGTCTTATTATACCACGATTTACAGAAAATAAAAACGACCGCGATTGAAGCGGTCAAAGGAAAATTTGTATTTTAATAATAAATGAACTTGCTATCTTTGTCGCAGCTTTTCCAAGGTTTCTTGGAAAATATCTGGTACTTCAGCTGTAAATTCCAGAACTTCACCAGTTCGAGGATGGGTGAAGCCCAGCGTTCGTGCGTGAAGAAACTGGCCGTGTCCTTTTAGGGTCTTGCGCGGTCCATAAACCTCATCTCCAGCCACAGGGTGTTCGATGTAGGCCATATGGACGCGAATCTGATGGGTTCGGCCTGTTTCCAGCTGAAGCTCAACCAAGCTATAGTCACCAAAACGTTCCAAGACTTGGAAACGCGTCAGAGCAGGCTTGCCTTTGGCTGTCACGGCCTGTTTCTTGCGGTCTTTTTCACTGCGCCCAATCGGTGCTTCAATCACTCCACGGTCATTAGGCAGATTTCCATGAACAATAGCCCAATACTTGCGTAGGGATTTCTTATCCTTGAGCTCATCAGTCAGAGCCACATGGGCTTGGTCATTCTTAGCAATCATCAGAAGTCCAGAAGTGTCCTTATCAATCCGATGGACAATCCCCGGCCGGAGGACACCGTTGATGCCAGACAGGTCTTGGATGTGATACATAAGGGCGTTGACTAGTGTGCCGCTAGTATGGCCTGCAGAAGGATGGACCACCATTCCCTGCGGTTTATTGACGACTGCCACGTCCTCATCTTGATAGACAATTTCTAGCGGAATATTCTCCGGCACATACTCAACCACTTCTGGCTCAGGCAGCTCATAAGAGATGACATCGCCTTCTTTGACAGCGTATTTAGCTTTTTTGGCTTGTCCATTGACCAAAATCCGGCCGTCCTTGATCTGCTCATTGGCCAAACTCCGAGATAGGTCTGTCAGCTCAGCAACCGCCTTGTCCAATCGCTGACCAGCTACTGAAGCCTCAATTCTTACTTTCATCTTTTTCTTCCTTCAAAATCATCAGCAGTAAAATAGCTACACCAAAGGTCAGATACATATCCGCCACATTAAAAATAGCAAAATTAATAAAATCTAACTGAAACATGTCCACGACAAAACCTTGGCGTATCCGGTCAATAAAGTTTCCTAAACCGCCAGCAATTACCAAGGTCAGCCCGGCCAGCATCCACTTTGAGGCGTGGAGGTGCTTGATGAGGTAGTAAACAGCTCCACCAATGACCAGAAATGTCACCAAAGTAAAGAGCCATTGCTGATTTTCCAGCATGGAGAAGGCTGCGCCGGTATTCTGAAGATAGGTCAGACTCACCAGATGCGGAATGAAACTCTTGACCTGCCCCTGCTTAAAACCGCTGACAATATATGACTTAACTAGCTGGTCCACAGCAATAAGAACCAAGACTGCAAAAGGAATAATAATTTTTCTTTTCATACTTTATTTTTTCTGTGCAAAATACTCTTTCATAACTGATACAAAGTCTTCTCCGACCTGAGTCAGCTCCACATCTTCACGCTTGACATAGACCATGTGGTTGTCCAAGTTGTCGCGAAGCTTGATGACAGTAATACCATTTACACTATTGCTGTCCAAAAAGCCAGATCCCGTCGCATAAGCATCAGTACGCTCTAAAATCCCATTCAAAGTCGCCCGGTCCGTCACATTAAACATCTGTGAGCTGGCACTGGTATCGACAAAATTCTCTGAATAATAGAGATACTCGTCCTTTTCCTGAGTGAAGCGAACAGTCGGCAAAGCAGCCAAATCTTCCATGACAAGCTCCTCCTTTTGTGTCAGAGGATGATCTTCCCGCAGGTAAATGTGGGTCTGAAAAGGAATCAGCTCAATTACTTCCAAGCCTAACTTTTCCACCCGCTGCATAATCCCTTTAGTATTCTGATTATTGAGGTAGATAATGCCGATTTCACTATGGCCTTGCGCTACTTCGTCCAGAATCTGCACAGTTGTTGACTCAAAAATCCGGAAGTTCTTATACTCAGGATAAGTCTGAGAAAATTGTGTAATCAAAGGCGGCAGAAAATCATAGTGCTGACTGGCAATTGAGAACTCATCTCGCTCCTCCTCGGGATTGGCATATTGATTTTGAAAGACATCAAAGCCCTTGACCAAGTCTTGAGCTTTCTCATAAAACTCCATTCCTCGGCGAGTCAGAAAAGTCCCGCTGCTGGTCCGACGAAAAATCTTGAAGCCCAGTTCTTTTTCCAGATCACGGACAGAGATAGACAGACTAGGCTGGCTGACATACATTTTTTCCGCGGCTTCTCGAAAGGTTCCACTGTTAGCAATGGCGACCACATAACGCAATTGTTGAATATTCATAACATTTTCCTTCTTTACATATCGTCTCATTATACCATAAACCAAGGCAGAACAAAAGAAACCAGCTGTAAGAAGCCGGTTTCTCCTTTTAAGTTAATGAGTAATCTGAGACAAATTTGCTATTTTTCTTTTAGATAGACAACCTCTGTCATCTCTTTGAAGCCTAGTTTTTTATAAAGTTTCAAAGCTCGGGTATTCTGCTTTTCTACGACAATCTGAAACTCCTGTCCATTGCGCTCGTTCAAATCCTGCATACTTGCAAGCAAGAGATAGCTTCCTAGCCCCTGCCCCTGAAAATCTTGATCAACCGCCAAGCCAAAGAAATAATTAGTGCCAAAATCCGTATCAACCGACACAGAAGCTACAACTCTACCATCTTTCTTCAAGATGTAAAGCAGACTGGAACCACTGCTAACGGCTTCTCTGGCGTATTTCAAGGCAACATCTAGCGGTGTCTCAAAGACTTGGGACTGAAAGGCTGCAATCTCTTCAGCCAAGTCCAAACTCCCCTGCAAAACCTCAATCCCTTCTCTTTCTTCTAGAGGAAAAGCTTGAGCAGGCTGTGCCAGCCAGATTTCCGCTTCATCCTCTTGGTAATCAAATCTCCTAGCAAAGTCAGGTTGATCGTTAAAAAAAGCCAGCTCCGCTACATACTCAATCTCGGTCAAATCATACTGATCAGCTACCTTGGCAAAATCAGCTAGGAGTTGATTAGCCACACCCTGACGGCGATACGATGGCAGAACATAAAGTGAGACCTCTGCTTGGCCAGGTTCATCCGCGTAGACTGATAAAAAGCCGATGGTTCGACTATCCATCTCAGCCAAGAAGAAGGCTGGCATTTCAGGAACTGCATTATAATTATTATCCAGATAGGGCAGCCGATAGCCTCCATCTACCTTATTACACTCTTGAACTAATTCAAATAATTCCTGCTTTTCTTTCTCAGGCAATGCACTATAAATTCTTATTTGCATCCGTCTCACTTCCTTCCAGTATTTCTTTCTATTTTACTACAAAAACCTTAGTCAAGCCATTCAAAAAGGGACTGGAAAAATCCAGCCCCAATGTCGCTAAGTTAATCATTTTTTATTTTTCAACGTGGTCAGCAAGTTCTTCCTGGGCTTTTTTATTTGCCGCAGTAGCTTCTTCTTTCCATTTTTTCTTAGCCGCTTCGTATTCTTTAGTCGTTACTACATCCTTCTGAAGCTGGGTCAGCTTGAAGTTGTAAGCTGAACCTTTGACACCAACTGGTGAGTAGGCCTTTGTAAATGGCACTGATTTAGTAACAGACGGTGTTGCTCCTTGTGAAACAGTCGGGATAATCAAGCCGCTATCTAGCAACCAAGCTTCCGCTTCTGCATACTTTTCGTAACGCAGCTGCACATCGTTGGTTTCAGCATTGGCTTCTTCCAGCATCTTAGTATATGTATCCAAGCCCAGCTCTTTAATCTTATCATTATCCTGACCTGGCTCAAAACCAAAGTTTTGCAAGCTTCCGCCGTTCTTGATATTGAGAGTATCAAGGTAGGTAGATGGGTCTTGGTAGTCACCAGTCCAGCCACCAGTAGACATATCATAGTCTTTCTGAGCAGCAGAGTTAGCAAAATAGGTGATATTATTAAGATCGTCTGTGCTCATCTTTTGCAGGTCAATGACGACATTTTCTGCTCCAAGAGCCGATTCGATAGACTGCTTGGTTGAGCTAGCCCATTGAACGCCAATCGTGCTAGACTGATCCACAGGCATATCTAAGTGAATTGGGAATTCAACTCCCTTAGCCTGCAAGGCTTGCTTCGCTTCTGCAAATTTCGCCTTAGCCTTTTCAGGATTGTAGTAAGGATCTTGAGCGTCAGAGAGGTCAATTCCTTGCCATTGGCTACCATAGTTAACTAATTTTTCCCCAACAACAGTTCCAAAATCCTTGTCGCCAATTTGGACAAAGCTAGGTGGTACCAAGGTATTTCTCAAGACCTTAGTCGCTCCGTCTTCACCATTTCCTTGCGCACCATAAGATGTACGGTCAAAGGCAAAGTTGATAGCCTGACGGAAGTCTTTGTTCATGATCGCTTCGTTGGTCGCAGATTTTTGAGCGTCTGTTGTTTTAGAAGTATGATTGTAAGACTGACGGTTGTAGTTGAAATTATAGTAATAAGAAGTAGAATCCTGCGGGCTGTATACGATATTGTCCGCGTATTTCTTCTTGACTGAAGCAAAGCCTGAGCTATTCGGATAGAGACGAGCTGTGCTGTAAACGCCATCGCTGAAGTTACGAATCAGCGCTTCCTGATCATTTCCATCGTAATAAGTCAACTTGATGCTATCCAGAGTCACATTGTCTTTGTCATAGTAGTTTTGGTTCTTGACAAATTCCATCACAGACTTGGAAGTCAGCGACTTGAGCAAGTAAGGACCATTATAGAGGATGCTAGATGGCTTGACAGAGCCAAAATTGCTTCCTTCTGCTTTCAGAAACTCTTCATTGACTGGGAAAAGAATCGTGCTGGTCGTTTTAGAGTTCCAGTATGGCTCAGGGCGGGCCAGAGTGTATTGGAGTGTATGGTCATCAATAGCCTTGACACCAACATTGTCAAAATTCTTATCTTCACCCTTGATATAAGCATCCAAGCCCTTCACAGAGTCCTGAACTAGATAAATAGCTTCAGAATTTTCATCAGCTGCATACTTCAAGCCAGTCACAAAGTCCTGAGCTTTTACTTCTGCATATTCTTCACCATCGGATGTGTACCATTTAGCATCATCACGCAGCTTATAAGTATAGGTCAGACCGTCCTTAGAAACCGTCCATGACTTGGCGATAGAGGGAACCAGATTTCCGTACTCGTCATTTTCAAAAAGTCCATCAACCAGGTTGGAAATGACATCATTTGTCGTTGCACGGTTTGTAGCAAGATAGTTCAAGCTGTCAGGGTCTGAACTATAAACGTAAGTATAATTATTTGTGCTAGATGAAGATTGGCTACAAGCCGTCAGCAATAGCCCGGCACTCAGTGCAACTCCAGTCGCAATCAGCCATTTAGATGCTTTCATGGATAGAACCTCCTTTGATGTTATATTTTATAACATGAACTATTATACCAAAAAACGTATAAAAAGTAAATAGTAAACCGATGACAGTTGAGTAAAATATCTAAGGGTGGATTCTTTTAGCAAGCTCACAAGGCTTTTTGTTACTGCATTTCTGCAAATTTCTAAATAAAAAAGGAAGAATCCGCTTTTACTGCAAAGTTGCTGTGGAATCTTCCTTTTTGTTATTTTATCAAGAATAAGTAAAGCTACGAAAGTATTACTGCTGTATTCTCATTTTTTATTTCTTATAGTCTTCGGTATGATAAGCCATACAGATAGACAATTCCAAACAAGAACAAGGCACCCAGCAAGGTTAAGAACAAGCTGCTGCTATCTCCTGTTTTAGGAAGCTGACTTAGCTGCCGACGAGAACTTACAGGTTCAACAGAACGCAAACTCAACTGCGGAGGATTTTGTTGACCTGGAATCATGCTCTGCCTAGCTGCAGTAATCTGAACAAGCTCCTTGTAATAACCCTCTCCCATGTTGAATTCTCTGTCTTGACTGTCAATCAAGGTTAGGGAAAGCACTGGACTGAACTGACCTTCCACTAAGCCTTTCAAGCTGAGCTCAACCGGATTGGTATCGTCGGCTTTTTTAGAAATCAGAACAGTATCACCAGAGATGGTATAATCTGGACTAGGGAGAATGCTGAAGTGCTGAGTATCCATCTTAAGAGCAAGACGGTAGCCATTTTTCTCTAGGCCGTTTAGTCCACTCAGGGTAACCGTAGCTGTAAAAGGCTGATCTAGCTGGGCAGATGCAGGGACATTCACTTTGATATCCTTAACTGGATCGGTATAAAAGAGACCATGCCCGATAGGATAGGCCACCTCTGTCTCTGACATGATACCATCCTTGATACTCGGCACATTTACCGGTAACTTCCCAACATGATTTTGACCATTGAAAATGACTTCCACACCAGCCGGGATATTAGGTCCGAAGGCATTGTCAGGCTTCAGAGACTCAGTCGGATCCATGCCCTTGTTTCCATAAACTGCTACAATAGCCTTAGCATTAGGATAATTTGCTACATCATAAGGTTTGGAAATGCTCATGACAGCCGCCTGTTTTCCAGTTGCATTTGCATAGTCCACGACTTCTGTCGGAACTCTTGTCAGCCAGAAATCGCTGGCCAGTTGAGATTGCCGTCCAATCTCAGAAATCAAAATAAGATGAGTAGCCTGGTCAATTTTTCCTTTCAAATCTTCTAGCTTGGTCGTCTTACTGTAGTTCAACGCATCATATGTAACTCCAGCTGGAATCACTCCATCTGCTATCAGACGCTTGACGCCCAGCTCTAGTCCAGGAACTTCATCGTCGTAAGCTGCTAACAGCAAAATCCTGTCGCCAGATTTGACCTTAAAGGGCAGAACAGTATCTTCGTTTTTAACTACCGTCACTGCACTAGCAGCGATTTTTCTCTCGGTATCTCTGTTTAACTCTGATCCAACAATTGCTTCAGCCTTAGACTGAGTTCGCTCAGATGGATTAAAGTCTAAAATACCCCGTTTTTCTTTTAGGTTCAAGATGCGGGTCACAGACTCATTCAATCTGCTGACTGGAATATCGCCTCTCTGAACTGCCTGTTCAATATCGTTGATAATCTTATCGATTTTAGCTAAATCACTCTTGCTGCGTAAGACGGTTGGCATCAGCACCACATCTACACCTGATTTGATAGCCATGATAGCCGCTTCAGATTCTCCGAAGTTTTTGGCAATTGCATCCATGCCCATAGCATCAGATACCACCACTCCCTTGTAGCCAAACTTTTTGCGAACAATGCCGGTAATAATGTCATCAGACAAGGTAGCAGGGATATAGATGGTTTCCCCAGTTTGTTTAGATATAACCGTGTCTTTTTCAATCTGAGGATACTGAATATGGGCAGTCATCAGCATATCAGCGTTTTTGTCAATGGCAGCTTTGAAAGGCAGCAACTCCAGTGCCTCTAACTCCGAATAGGACTTATCTACCAGAGGCAGACCAGTGTGAGAATCCACCGCCGTATCGCCATGCCCAGGGAAATGCTTAGCCGCTACTGCGACATTGTATTTCTGAATCCCCTCCATCATAGCCGTTCCCAAACGGGCAACCACCTTAGGATCTGAAGAGAAGGAACGCAAACCAATAACTGGATTCTGCGGATTGTTATTTGTGTCAAAAACTGGGGCAAAGTTGACATTCAAACCTAGAGCCGACAGCTCCCGTCCGATAATTTGACCTGCTTGATTGGCTAACTCTGGATCTCGCGTCGCGCCAACTGCCATATTGCCTGGAAGAGCAGTCCCGCTGCCCAAACGATAGACAATACCACCTTCTTGGTCAATAGCGAGCAAGAGCGGCAACTTGCCATTATTAGCTTGGTTACTGATAGCTGCTTGCTGCAGGGCCTGCGTCAAGGCTAAGGTTTGAGCAGTTCCTTTCACATTCTCAGCAAAAAGAATAACTCCGCCAAAGTCGTATTTATCAACCGCTTCTGCAACCTCTTTATTAAGCTCCGTCATATCGGACTGGGCAGCTTGGCCCTCTTGCTGCCATTTTCTGAAGTCTGGCATCAGCATCTGGGTAATTTTCTGATGAAGCGTCATATCTGCCACAAGCTCCTGTACTCTCTTAGAAGCTGGTGGCGCATCAGTCGCCGCTTGACCTTGCGCCTGATTGGCATCTGAGGAAACTTCTGCAGACTGAGCGGTCGCTGGTTTGGCAGAATCTTCTACCAAATTACCAGTATTGGCTTCTTGGGTTGAAGCAGCCGTTTCAGTAGTTGCAACTTCCGAAGCATCAGAGACTGGCAAGGCTTTTGCGGCAATTTGACTATCCTGACTTGTCGTGCCACTAGCCCCTGCAACACTATCAGAAGAGTCCGTTACAACTGCTGCACTTGCTTGTTCAGACTGGTTAGCAGATTCTGGCGGCTGATTAACCGAATCTGCTTTTATGGCTCCCAATGGCCAAAAAACTAGTAATGATAAGGCAAGCGCCAATAGCAATTTATACCTTTTCATCATAGGCATTCTCCTTTCATCCCTATAATAATAGCACAAAAAACGATGTTTGTAAACGTTTACATATTATCTAATGATTGTTTGTTTTTATCACCAATTAGTAATACAATCTCTATAAAAATGAAATAGTATTACAATATTATAGAAATGTTACAGAGGTATAATTTTATAGAAATAACATAACCTAACTGTTAAAAACAAGATTCTTTTATCTTGTGCTAACAGTTGCATAGAAAGGATTTGCTATGAGACAAGAAAAGAACACCAAAGCAATGTTCAACAGCCGCTACTGGCTGGGGCTTTCCCTCGCTTCTGCTGCAACTTTGGCCGCTGCTTTGATTTCCACCGGAACAGTTCGAGCGGAGAACAAGTCAATCCCTGACTGGGCTTCTAGACGTGAAGTTGGTATTTACGATCCTAGTGTACCAGACATTGAGGACGACCCTACTATCTTTGATGATCCAGGACCTATCAAGGTTCCGGAAGCACCTAAGAATGATTATCCTAGCGTTATTGATGAAGAAACTGGTGAAAGGATTAGAAATAGAATCGTTCTTTACAAGGGTAAATACTATGCACTTGATCCTATTAGATCTATATACGAAGTTCGGGATGATCCAGGAGAACAAATTCCGACGAATCTAAAAAACTCCTTCTATACTAGCCCAACAGGTAAAGTCTATTATTTTGACGAAAAAGGACGAAGGGTCATCAATCTTTACAGTGTAGACGGCAAGCAATACTTCTTTGATTCTTACGGAGAAATGGTCAAAAACAGATTTGTTAGTTACTCTGAATATACTTATTACTTTGGAGAAGATGGGACACCTTATAAAAACGGACTTTATAAGATTGGCAAGTACTATTATTACTTTACCGAGTATGGCGATCTTTTGAGGCAAGGTTCTTTCGACTACAAAGGAAAGACCTATTATACTAATTGGCATGGCGTTGTCAATATAAAAGACGAAGAAGTTACACCATAACGAAAAATACCAGAAATGAGGACGTATGTCTTCGTTTCTGGTATTTATTTTATTCAAAATCACTCAAATAGAAAATTCATTTTTTATAAGCAGATGGTTATTGTTCTTTTGATTTTCTTACACTAATACCTAGTCCCAATCCAGCCAGAAGCAAACCAAGCCCCACAACACTATAGACTGCCTTTTCGCTACTTCCTGTTTTAGGAAGAGTCTGTTCAGATTTGGCCAAAAGTGTTGGTGCCTGAACATGGTAGACGGTAGATATAGGCATTGTAGTACGACGCTCAAGATAGAATTGATAACTATCTTTTATGATTTTATAGTAACGAGCTTCATTGACACTTTCAACAATCCATGAAGTGGTTCCTTTTGTTAGAGCATCAGCTAGGTTATTTTCGATATCAAGCACTCTGCCTTCTGTTGCAAAATTTTTGTAAATTCCCTCAATCGCTTTTACCGTTGCTACGGTTCTTTCTATACCAGCAGCTTTCAAAGCCGCAAGTGTATCAGCAACCGTTGGAATTGAAGGGTCTTCTTTCATTTCAGCATCTGTTAATAAAACGACGAATTTCTTATTTTTAGATGACTTAGACCAATCATAGGTCGAAATAATCTGGTTCAGGGCAGGAGTTGGTGTTTCTGGAGTATCTCCTCCACTCGCTATACGAATCGCAGCTAACGCTTTTTCGAGCTCAGCCGGATCAGTTGTAAAATAAGATGACCCAAACCGTGTTAGAACCGTATCTTCATCTTTGCTGCCAGAATTACGGCCGTAGACTTCATCGCTAAATGTTGCCAGACCAAAACGTGCTGTAATCCCCTCTTTAGTAATATTTCGCACAAATTCATTAATATTTGCACGAACAATATCAATTGTGCCACCCATGGATCCTGAACGGTCGACAACAAAGACAATATCAGCTGAACCTGCTTTTGTCACAGTTGGTGGCGTTGAGGTGTAGGTGATGGTTGTAGTCTTATCTACTCGCTCATACTGCGTATAGGGATTCCCATTTTCATCTGTGCCAGATAAAGTATTTTCAGTACGTCTAGTTATTGGCTCTGGCGCCTTATCAACCTTTGCCGGAGCCACTTCTGTCTTTGTAACATCAACGGTTGCCGTTTCTACATGGACTGTTTGATTGCCTTCTTGACTTTCTTTGACATCAACAGGCGATACATTTTTTGAGACATCGATCAAATCTCCTGGTTTCGCTGTAGATTCTTCAACAACAGGTTTCGTCGTATCAGCAGCAATTTCAGCACCAGCAGCTTCAATCGGAGAGCTTACTGCTTCAGTTTTTGCTATTCCACTTGAAGGTGGTGTGCTAATCTGATCTGCAAAAACATGCGAAGCTTGTGAAAAGGCAAATAGAAGAGTTGCTGATACTAATCCAACTTTCAATTTGTACAATGAAAAGCCTGGAAGTTTAAATGATTCTTTTTCCATAATTTCTCCTTATCTTTTTAGATTTAGAAACATGATTGCATCTATTTTATATAGAATAACATAAAAAAATAGGAACTGCAAGCGATTTCATATATTTATTAGTCTAAAAATTAAAATTTTAGAATATTATCAGAGTTTGTATGCTAAAATTGATGAGCATCATCATGAATCATTAAACAAATGCTTTATCATGCTGTCTCTAATAAGAAATCCCCATGCTCAATATCCGAGCATGGGGATTTCTTATTAATTATTTAGCGATTGGGTAAACAGAAACTTGTTTCTTATCGCGTCCTTTGCGTTCAAAGCGTACTACGCCTTCAACCTTTGCAAACAAAGTATCGTCTCCACCGCGTCCAACGTTGACACCTGCATGGATGTGAGTGCCGCGTTGACGGTAAAGAATAGAACCACCAGTTACGGTTTGACCGTCAGCTGCTTTAGCTCCCAGACGTTTCGCTTGTGAATCACGTCCGTTAGATGTGGAACCTCCACCTTTTTTGTGGGCGAATAATTGCAAGTTAGCAAGATTCATTTTTAACATAATGTTTTCCTCCGTGTTAGTTTTCTGTGATAACTCTGGTTTGGACGAACTCAGATGAGTCCTCCGATAAGTTTGCCATTCCTAGGAAAAATGATTCAAAGAAAAGCTGAGTCATTTCTCTTTGGTGTGACGGTATATCCTGAGGAATTTCAACCTTCAGATAACCGCCTTCTATTTCGTTTAATTCTAAGTTTGGTTCGTAGCCTGCGAATTTCTCAACTGAATTGACAAAATTAATGGCGAGCGTCGAAACGGACGCACACACGACATCAAAGCCGTATTCACCACTCGCGGCGTGACCTGTGATTTCTGCACGCCTCAGTTCGCCATCTTCGGCTCTTTCAAAGACTGCTTGTATCATTTAATCTCCTTAAAATTAAGCGTTGATAGCGTTGATGACAACTTTTGTATATGGTTGACGGTGACCTTGTTTACGATGGCTGCCTTTTTTAGGTTTGTACTTGTAAGTAACAACCTTCTTTTGCTTGCCTTGTTTTTCAACAGTTCCGACAACAGAAGCTCCAGCAACAAGCGGAGTTCCTACAACAGTGTTTTCACCACCAACAAGAACAACTTCGTCAAAAGTAACGTCTTGACCAGCTTCAGCGTTCAACTTTTCAACGTAGATTGCTTGACCAACTTCAACTTTAACTTGTTTTCCGCCAGTTTTAATGATTGCGTATGTGCTCATTATGCACCTCCTATGATTTTTAGGGTTTCCCCGAATTTTGTGAAGACTCGCCTAGCATCGTGGGACGAACCACTTCTATCTCACTGAATGAGCAACGATGTTCGTGCGGTTGCACAGGAATGTGCATAGTCAACTCTATAAGTATAGCACTTCTGCAGCTCTTTAGCAAGCTTTTTCATCTCATGAAAACGGATTTTCAAGGATTATCTTTAGATTTTGTTCACTAATGTACAAAGACTATTTCACCCTTACTATTTACATGAACGGAAATATTTGTTGGCGTTTCAAGATTTTCTTTTAAAAATTCTGCCTCATACTGTGTGGCATCGGAAATGTTCACTTTACGAGTCCCTTCTTTTGTTTCAACTATGAAGATAAGATTACTAAATATCTTTCTTCCATATTTACCAGTCGTAGTATGTATATCTATATCGATTAAGCGAACAATATCAGGGTGCACGTTTTGTTCTTTGAAATATTCATAAACATGTAGAGCTTCTATAGGTCTATGAACTTCATAAAAAACAAGAACAAGAATCATAATTGGTAAACCAAAACCAAGAACTAATACAGATTTAACTGGGTTCTTTTGATATTCTTTGCTAATAAGAGCTTTCCAAGAACCTGCTTTTAATTTAGCAATATTTAAACCATAAAAAACAAGAAAAGTAATCAATACGGCTAACAAAGAATGTGAGAAGACACCTAACAAATATGATTCCCCTGGCACCTCTCTTAACAAAGCATTGTCATAGCCATCTTTCCAAGAAAATGATTGAAGCAAGCCTCTCGAAAAATAATCCCAATATCCCATCTCAAACTCCATCTAGTATTAATTCTGTTACAAATCAGATAAATAGTATTTTCTATTGTTATCCGCTAACTGCTTTATTAAATAATTATTAGTTCAGAAAATTTCTAAATATAACGCCGTACCCTATCTTGATAGTCTTGATAAGCTTTCCCAAATTTTTCAAGACACCAGCGCTCCTCAGAGATAATAATCCAGTGAGCCGCAGTCTGAAAAGTCACTAAAATCAGAAAGAAAATCATTGATTTGGTCAAAAAAGCTATTCCCAAAAAATAAACAAAGTAAGCTACATACATGGGATTACGGGAATAGCGATAAATGCCCTTTGTATTCATGCCGTTTGCATCTGGTCTAGCGAAATCTCTCATACTGATAGCACACAAAGCCAAACCAAGCAGGTAAATAGCTATACCAGCATAAAAGAAAACAGAAAAATCAAACTTAATTTCAAGCAAAAAATGAGTTATGAACAAGGCTAGATTGCTCAATTGATAAATCATATAAGCTATCTTTTCCATTCCTTGGACTGGTGCAAAATAAGCTGCGCGTGACAAAGCATTTTTGCCAAAATGACTTAATAAAGGAAAACGAATCAGCAGAAAAGGAATTAAGAGAAAAACAGCAAGCATAAACGTCACCTTCTCTCGCTTTTACAAGAGCCCCTCAATCAGCTCATCAACTTCGTCGGTCTCAGCTTCTGGTGTGATTTCTGTAATCATAATGCCTGCGACAGCACGTTCTACCAAACCTTCAACATCTAGGTAAGTTTCGTACTTCTCAGCATTCTTGATTTTTGGATTAGTTTTAGGCCGGTCTGGAGCAAAAATGGTACAGCAGTCTTCAAATGGCTGGATAGAAATTTGGAAAGTATCAATTTTCTCTGCAATCTCAATGATTTCCAGCTTGTCCATGGTCACGACAGGACGGATAACCGGTGTATTGGTTACAGCATTGATAACCTGCATACTCTCAATCGTTTGACTTGCCACCTGACCAAGACTTTCTCCGTTGATAATGACTTGAGCACCCCGCTCCTCTCGAATCCGGTCCGTAATACGCATCATAAAGCGACGAGTCAGTGTCATCAGGTAGGCTTCTGGAGCCTTGGCCTTGATTTCCTCCTGAATCTCTGTAAAAGGGACTTCGATAAACTGGATATTGCCGCCAAACTTGGTCAATTTTCGCGTCAAATCTTGAGCTTTTTTCAACGCACCTGGACTGGTGTAAGGTGGACTTGCAAAGTGAACCGCCTCGATATCCACACCTCGCTTGAGAGCCAGATAGCCAGCCACCGGTGAGTCAATCCCACCTGAGAGCATGAGCATGCCTTTGCCTGAAGTGCCGACTGGCAGTCCCCCAGCACCACGAATCGTCTCATACGAGATATAGGCCGCTTCTTCACGAATTTCGACCCGCAGTTCAATATCTGGCGCTTTCATCTTGACCTGAACATTAGGAATGGCCTCAAAAACAGCATCACCAAGTGTCTGATTGAGCTCGTGGCTATCCAATTCAAAGCTGTGATCACTGCGTTTGCTGGAAATCTTAAAGGTCATGCCCTCTTGATAGACTTCCTTCATGATAGATTGGACAGCTTCGATTAGGGCTGGTACAGATTTTTCAATTTTGTAAGACGGCGAGAAATTCTGAATCCCGAAGATCTGCTTGAGTGACTCAGCGACTGGCTGATAGTCTGTACCGTGCAGATAAACATGGGTCCGATCACGGTCAGCCTTGACATGGACCTGCGGATAGACTGACAAGACAGCCTGGATATTGCGTTTAAGTTTGTTGATAAAGCGCATGCGGTTCTTCCCTTTGGTTGAGAGCTCACCATAGCGCACCATAATTTCTGAATATTGCATTGTTTACCTTACTTTTCTGGTTTTTTCGTAAATAATTTTAAAAGTTGTTAAAAACTGCTCCATCTGACTCATATCGTTGTCAAGATCCAAACTGATACGGACAGCAGTCTGAGCCAGAGACTTTTCGACGCCCATAGCGATTAGAGTTCCTGCTGGCTTTCCGGCCTTAGAAGAGCAAGCACTAGTAGTCGAGATATAGATCTCGTAGTCTTCAAATGCATGGACGACAACTTCACCCCGCACTCCCTTAATACCAAAAGTTAGTATATGAGGCGCAAAATTTTCCTGATCTGAGAAAATCATCACATCTGGATACTTCTGCAGCTCTTCAAGGAGAATTTGCTTCATCTGAGCCGTCCGCTGGGCAAATACTTCTTGCTTTTCCATGGACAAACGCAGAGCCTTGGCTGTCGCTGCAATACCAGCTAAATTTTCTGTTGTGGAGCGCTTATCCGACTCCTGTCCTCCACCAGTCAAAAGCGGACTGATTTTCTTGCCAGACTTGATATAGACAAATCCTACGCCCCGGACACCGTGAAATTTATGACTGGAAAATGTCGCAAAATCCACGCGATCCGTCAGATAAGAAGCTGTCGGAATCTTCGTAACAGCCTGTACAGCGTCCACATGAAAGGAAATAGTTGGTTTATCTGCTAGAAGTTCGGATATTTTCTGAATGGGCTGAATACTGCCGATTTCATTATTGACAGCCATGATAGAGATTAGAGTGGTATCTGGTCGAATCAACTCCGCTAGCTTGTCTACCTCAACAAAACCAGATTTATCGACTGGTGCAAAATCGACTTCAAATCCCTGACTCTGCAACCAGAGGGCTGATTCTTTAACCGCGGGATGCTCAATATTAGATACGATGATGTGTTTTCCAAAAGGAATCTTTTCAAAGGCGACTCCTTTAAGCACCCAGTTGTCTCCTTCTGTTCCTCCAGACGTAAAAAAAATCTCCGATGAAGACTTGCCTAAAAGCTCTGCTATTTGCTTGCGTGAAGCTTCTAAGAGACGGGTTGCCTGACTGCCTAAACTGTGCAGACTGGATGGATTTCCCCAGATTTTAGAAGCTACTTCTGTGTAAGCGGCCAAAGCCTCAGGATAAGGCTTGGTTGTCGCTGAATTATCTAAATAAATCATGTTCTTTCCTCTAAATTTCAATACTCCTATTGTAACACGAAAGAGAAACTGGAACAAGAAAGAAAAAGCCCTAAATTCTGTTAAAACTTAGGGCTAAACTTCACCGGTCATAAAACTCATGCAATAAGCCAAAGAGTTCCTGTTGTTGAGCTAACAAGCTCTGACCGATGGTAGTAGATTTGATGAGGGTTCGTTCCTCTACATTTTCAATCACCTTCTTCAGGGAGGTTTGAGCAAACGGCGATTCTACAACTTTTTGAGCATTTTGGAAAGGCTGATGGGTCACTAGCTGGAAGCCATAGGAATTATTGAGCAGTGAATAGCCAGCCGTTCCAGTCTTCTTCTGATAGGCCTTGCAGAGGCCACCATCAATGACAAAGAGCAGACCGCCCCCACGGATAGGCGACTCTCCCTTGCCTGTCTTAACCGGAGTATGACCGTTGACCATCCTAGACTCTTGAGAAAAGAGACCAAATTCTTCCAAAATCAGCTGGCAGACTTTCTCAGAATTACGATAAGAAAAATAAGAATTTTCCACTTCCTTGTGGGTCTCCTTATCTTCAATGAAATAGCGCTCCAAGGTAGTCATCTTTTCTTTGCCAAACAGAGGAGAAAGCTTACCTTGCCAGCAATACCAAATCAAATCAGTCGACAAATCATCGCCCACTTCCTTGTCCTTGGCCGCCTGCCGAATATGATACTCAAAGAAATCCAGCAATTCCTTGCCCGCATAATGGGCTTGATTGAGAATGAAAGGCTGGAATTCTCCTGATGGCTCCAAAGGAATGCAGCCGTGAAAAAGCAAGTGCTTATTGTAGATTTTATACATAGAGCCCTTGTTCATCAGAAGACTCATATGCTCTGCCATCTTAAGAGAACTTTGGAACGAGGCCAGCATACTGTCTACAGCTTGATTTTCTTCTGGTGTCAAAGCTGAAGGATTTTCCGGATTGATAGTTTGGAAGCAGGTATTAACCAGGGCATGTTTAGTATCGTCAATCGTAATGCTTTCTTCCCAATAGTCAATCTTGTCCAACATGACATGGTCCTGCATCTGGAATTCAGGCCGTCGTTTGATAAGTTGATTTTCCAGCTTGAACTGGATAATCGACAAGGCTTGGTGAACCTTTTCCAGTTGCAGAATTTCCTCTTCAGAAAACTCCTGCTCTCTGCCACCAAGAATAGGCCTAAACTTAGGATTAGACTGGTAAGTCTTGTCCGCAAAAAGGGTCAAAGAGCGCAGGTTTAAACCATAATCTTTCTCGATATCCCAGAGATAGCCATAGCGAGCTGCGATGCGCAACACATTGAGCAAGCAGGCCTTAGAGCCAAAAAAGGCTCCCATCCAGATAATGTCGTGATTGCCCCACTGAATATCGAGCGAGTGAAAATGCTGCAGTTCATCAATGACCTGAGCACTACCAGCTCCTCTGTCAAAAATGTCTCCAACCACATGCAGATGGTCAATCAACAACCGCCGGATACTTCGAGACAAGCCTAGGATAAAAGGCACAGCTTCCCGCAATTCAATCACATAAGTCAGGATATTCTCAAAATAGGACTTTTTATCAGCTAGAGCCGTGTCACTATAGAGCAACTCCTCGATAATATAGGCATACTGTGGCGGCAAGGCCTTTCTAACCTTGGACCGACTGTATTTTGCACCCGCAAAAGCCAGCAAGTTCAAGAGCTGGGGAATGGTTTCCTGATACCAGTCTTGGCCTTTAGTTTCTTCCCCCAGCACAAGCTCAGGATAGGAAACCAGCGCTGAGAGCCGGTCCTTATGAACTTCTGACAAGCTGTCCCCAAAACAGTCCTTGATCTTCTCATTGAGGATACCTGCACAGCTTCTCAAAATATAGTCAAATGCAGCAAACTCCCCGTGAATGTCACTGATATACAGCTCCGTCCCTTTGGGCAGGTTCAAAATTGCCTCTAGGTTGGTCAGTTCTGTAATGACTTTCTGGCGACTGTCAAATTCTTTCAATAAAATACGCTTATATTGCTCCATCTTCAGTCCTCACTCTATAACCGCTCTCTCGATCTTCTCTCTTATCTCAATTTCTTCAAATGATCTTCAATCAAGAAAGCCGTCTCCTCAATTGATTTATCCGTGATATTGATGACATGTGCCCGATACTTTTTAAAGACTTCTTTTGAGTAGTCTAGTTCTTCGTATATCTTTTCCAGATCCGTGTAGCTGGTCGACTGGGTTAATCCCAGAGAATTCAAGCGATTACTGCGTATCTTAGACAGTTTTTCTGGCTCACATAAAAGGCCGATAATCCGCTCCGGATCTACCTTTTCCAAGACCTGAGGCAGAGGGACTTCTGGAATCAAAGGCAGGTTAGAAACCTTGTAGCCTTTATTAGCCAGATAAATACTGAGTGGCGTTTTGGATGTTCGGGAGACGCCCAAGAGCACCAAATCCGAATCCAAAAATCCTTGTGGTGCCTTGCCATCGTCGTATTTGACCGCAAACTCAATAGCAGAGATTTTATTAAAATACTCAGTGTCCAGCCGGTGCAGAGTACCCGGCACCTCTATAGGACTGGTGCCCGTCTTTTCTCTGATAATCTCAAAAAATGGATGCATCAAATCTAGATAAGCAAGCCCATTGGCCTGACTGAACTCTCTAGCTACAGCTGCTAGCTTGCTATCGACTAGAGTACTGATGACAAGGGCATCGTCCTTGATGGCATCGCGCAGAATAGCCAGCAATTCTTCTTCCTTGTTGATAAATGGAAAACGATAGCTGTTATTAAAAATAATATCTGGGTACTGAGCTGTCACCGCAGACAACAGCTTCTGCGAAGTCCCCCCCAAAGAATCTGAAATGCTGTAAACAATAATTTCTTTCTTCATGTTCATTCCTCTTATCTATTAACCTCAGCGCTTCTGGCCTCTTGAATAATATAATCCAGCAGGGCTGACTTGGTCACAGTTCCTAAAATTTTACGCTCATTATCCTCATCGACTACCGGCAGTGAATCAATCGCAAAATCCTGCAAAACTGCTGCCGCTTCCAAAATATTCATATCCTTGTAGCAAGTTTTAATATGGGGCATTCGGGTCATGCAAACCGCTACAGGCGTGCTGTCAATGTTAGTATTGAGCGAAGCCCGCAGCAAGTCCTTACGCGACAAAATCCCCAAGAGCAGCTTATGCTCATCAATGACATAGAGAACATCCGCATCATACATAAATAAGGTGATAATGGCATCTTGAATAAAAGAATCATGAGATACTAAAACAGGAGATGTCATAATTTCCGCCACTTCCTTTCGAAAGGTATCGAAAAAGAAAAGCGTCTCTAAATCTGAGCCCGAATATGTGTAACCAACTTTAGGCGTAGCCTTCAAAATACCAACCAAGGTCAGAAAAGACAGATCCGAGCGCAGGGTCGCCCGAGAAATATCGAGTAATTCAGAGATTTTCTCACCGCTGAGTGGCTGGTGTTCTTTTACAATTTCTACAATTTTCTTTTGCCGTTCACTTAATTTCAAATAGGTCTGACTCCTTCGTTCTTTATAATAGATGATTAGCCTGATTTCGCTTAAAATTTAGGAATTATTGCTCATATTTCATTTTTAAACATTTAAATAATCATCATTTTGTAACACATTATAACAAAAAAAGAAAAATTGTCAATAAAACAAGATGATTTTTTCGGTTGACAAATATATGTGATGTATATTACAATGTAGTTGTTCTACAATATGACACATATTTCATAATTTTGGAGGTAAATATGGCGAAATGGATTTACTCCTTCGAGGAAGGATGTGCAGATGATAAGGCTTTGCTTGGCGGAAAAGGAGCCAACCTAGCTGAAATGACCAATTTGGGACTGCCTGTCCCTCCAGGTTTTACTATTACTACAGAAAGCTGTATCGAATATTTAAAAAACCCTTATTTCTTTGAATCTTCTTTAAAAGAAGATGTTTTGAAAGCGGTTACTGTCCTGGAAGAAAAAACAGGTAAATATTTCAGTGGCAACGACTCAGCCTTGCTCTTAGTGTCTGTTCGAAGCGGAGCCAAGTTTTCCATGCCGGGCATGATGGACACTATTCTTAATCTAGGTCTAAACGATTTAAGAACCCAGACTCTGGCTGAGCAGACCAACGCTGACTTTGCCTACAACTGCTACCGCCGGTTGCTGCAAATGTTTGCTGATGTAGTTTATGGCATTTCCAAGGATGAGTTTGATAACCTCTTGGGCTATTTTGAAAGGAATGCTGGCAAACAAGCCAAGGATTTTACATTGGATGAACATCAAGCATTAATCGACCAGTACAAGCAGCTTTATCGTGAGCATCATCAAACCTTCCCCCAAAGCTCGAAAGAGCAGCTTTATGCTGCTATCAAGGCGGTCTTCAAGTCTTGGAATAATCCCCGAGCTCAGGTCTACCGCAACTTGAATAATATTCCTCATGATTTGGGAACAGCGGTAAATGTCCAAGCCATGGTCTTTGGCAATAGCGACCAAGCCAGTGGTACAGGAGTCGTCTTTACGAGAAACCCTGCCAGCGGTGAGCATCAGTTATTTGGCGAATTTCTGCTCAATGCACAAGGAGAGGATGTCGTAGCCGGCATTCGGACCCCTGAGCCTATTGCTGCACTTGAGACAGCTCTCTCTCAGGCCTATGCAGCCTTCCAAGACTATGCTAAGATTCTCGAAAACCACTACAAGGACATGCAAGATATCGAATTTACCATTGAAAAGGGTAAACTCTATATTCTCCAAACTAGAAACGGTAAACGGACCGCTAAGGCATCTTTGAAAATCGCCTTAGATCTGGTAGACGAGGGCATTATCAGCAAAAAAGAAGCTCTCCAGCGCGTATCTCCCGCTACGATTAGCCAGCTCATCCATCCTGTATTTGAAGAAAAAGCTCTGCAAGATGCTCCTTTCTTGGCTCAAGGACTGCCAGCCAGCCCTGGTGCAGCAACTGGCGAGATTGTCTTTACAGCTGAGCGCGCCAAAGACTACCACTCCTTGGGTAAAAAGGTCATTTTAGTCCGTCAGGAAACTTCACCTGAAGACATTGAGGGCATGGTTGTCAGTCAGGCCATCGTAACCAGTCAGGGCGGTATGACCTCTCACGCAGCTGTCGTAGCCCGGGGAATGGGAACCTGCTGTGTGGCTGGCTGCAGTGAGCTGAACATCAGCGAGGAAAGCAAGACCGTTTCCTGCGGAAATCTTGTCTTGACCGAAGCTGACGTCATTTCAGTTGATGGCAGCTCGGGACGCATTTATAGCGGTGAGATTCCGACCGTCCTAGTCGAAAATGACCAAGAACTCCAACGACTGCTTTCATGGGCAGACGAAGTCGCACAACTCAAAGTCCGTGCCAACGCAGAGACCGTTCAGGATTTGAAAACAGCTATTAAGTTTGGGGCAAAAGGTATCGGTCTTGCTCGTACTGAACACATGTTCTTTGGTCAGGAACGAATTCTAGAAATGCGGCGCCTGATTCTAGCCGACAACGAATTGGAAACCAGATCCGCCCTCAAAAGACTGCTGGAGTTCCAAGAAGAAGACTTCTATCAAATGTTCCAAGCAGTTCAGGACAAACCTATGATTATCCGTCTTTTGGATCCGCCGATGCATGAATTTCTACCTAAAGATTCACAGGAAATCAAGGCTTTGGCTGACAAGCTGCACAAGTCACCAGAAAAGCTGACTCGCCGCATTGAACAGCTGCAAGAAAGCAATCCAATGCTAGGCCACCGTGGCTGCCGTCTGGGGATTACGCAACCAGAGATTTACAAGATGCAGGTCGAAGCCGTCTTCAATAGTGCTATCAAGCTGAGTCAAGAAGGATTGACTGTCAAGCCAGAAATCATGATTCCGCTGATTGCTGACAAGGCTGAGTTGGACTCTGTCAAAGCCTTTCTCATCCAACATATCAACAAGCTCTTTAGACATCAAGGTCTAGAGCCTTTCCCTTATGAAATCGGCACTATGATTGAACTTCCGCGTGCCTGTCTGGTTGCAGACCAGCTAGCTCACGAAGCGGACTTCTTCAGCTTTGGTACTAACGACCTGACCCAGATGACCTACGGTTTCTCACGGGACGATATTGGAAAATTCATCGGCCATTATAAAGAGAAAGAAATCCTTCCTTTTGATCCTTTCCAAAGTGTTGACCAGGACGGCGTTGGTGAATTGATGCGGATAGCTATCAGCAAAGGGCGTCAAGTCAAACCTGAACTTCCTATCGGCATCTGCGGTGAGGTCGGGGGCGATCCGGCTTCCATCCCCTTCTTCCAGGAAATTGGTGTCACCTATGTTTCCTGCTCGCCTTATCGGGTTCCAGCAGCAAGGCTAGCTGTAGCTCAAGCGGCACTCCAAGATGAAAAGGCGTAATTACTTTGCTATTCTAGCTCAAGAAGCTGCTCAATCCAAATTTGAGTAGCTTCTTTTCTTAACAGCAATCTTCTGTGTGCGTTTTCATAGATAAAAATTTGATTTTTTTAAGACATTTTCAGATAAAAAACGTATAATGAGAGATAAGAAATCATTGAAATTTTAAAAGGAGATTCTTGCAAGCATGGAAAACTATTCTCGCAGCAATAAAAATAAGACAAAATCATCTAAAAAACCTACTAAACAGCATATTAAAACCGGCCTTTCAGCCTTCCAAAAGACCATCGCTACGATTGCCAGTATCTTGTCCATCATCATTGCCAGTATCACGATCATGAATCTGACCAGTCATAAGGATGAAAAATCCAAAACTGATACCAGCAGCTCTACTGCAACGACAACTATTATCAAGGAAATCGAAAAAGAAACAAGCAGCCCTGCTTCAACGGCTGCAACTGATACTGCTGCTTCCAGCAGCGATACAGCAGCGGTTGAGACTAGTGCATCCAGTTCTGCAGCAGATACAGCAGCAGGCGACACTACTGCCTCTAGCTCTGCGACAGATACAGCAACCAATACTCAGACAGAAGCTTCAAACTAAACAAGCAGAAAACGCCCAGCTCATTGAGCCAGGCGTTTTTCTTGTATTCATCAAGCAGCCTTGCTTGACTATCACTTCCGATACATCTTGACTTGAAGATAGAGGTCGTTATAGGTCCCCAGCCATTTAGGACCCAACTGCTCATAAACTTCCAGATGTTTCATCGTTTCCTCAGTAGGATAAAAGGCCTCATCTTCCTGAATTTCCTTAGGCAACATGGCCTTGGCAGGAAGATTCGGTGTCGAATAGCCAACATAAAGAGCGTTCTTATAAGCATTTTCCGGTCTCAGCATAAAGTTAATAAACTGATAGGCTGCTTTTTTATTTTTGACCGTTTTAGGAATGACAATATTATCAAACCAAAGATTGCTGGCTTCTGTTGGTACGACATAGCGCAGGTCTTCATTGGCCTCCAGCATCTGCCGAGCCTCGCCAGAAAAGGTCACTCCGATAGCAGCATTGTTCTGAATCATGTATCCCTTCATCTCATCAGCTACAATGGCCTTGATATTTGGCGTCAGAGTGTAGAGCTTATCAACAGCCTCCTGGAGCTGATCTGCATCTTTGGAGTTAAGACTATGGCCATCTGAGTTCAGACCAATTCCCATGACTTCACGGGCTCCATCAATCATCATGATAGAGTTTTTGTATTCAGGACGCCAAAGATCATTCCAATGCTCAGGAGCTTTATCAACCATTTTTTCATTGTAGACAATGCCCAGCGTTCCCCAAAAATATGGAATCGAGTACTGATTTCCTGGATCGAAAGGCTGGTCTAAAAAGTCAGATCCGATATTTTCCAAACCTTTAATCTGGCTATGATCTAGCTTTTCTACCAAGCCTTCTTTCATCATCTTGGCAATCATATATTCACTAGGAATGGCAATGTCGTAGGTTGTGCCGCCTTGCTTCACTTTCGTATACATGGCTTCATTAGAGTCAAATGTATCATACTGGATTTGGACACCAGTTTCCTTAGTAAACTCAGTCAGCAGCTCAGGATCGATATAGTCACCCCAGTTATAAATGACCAGCTTATCGCTCTCCTTGCTCTGCGTCCGACTTTCGATCTGGTAACTAACACCCCTCAAGACTAGGATAATCAGCAGAATCCCCGCTAAAAATGAATAGATCTTTCTCATACGGTCTCCTCCTTCTCACGGGTGATAAAGTAATACCCAATTACCAAAGCAATGCTGAAGAGAAAGACCAAGGCTGACAGGGCATTGATTTCCAGAGAAATTCCCTGACGAGCACGGGAGTAAATCTCAACAGACAGAGTAGAGAAGCCATTGCCTGTAACGAAGAAGGTCACAGCAAAGTCATCTAGCGAATAGGTAAAAGCCATGAAATAGCCAGCGATGATGGCTGGAGTCAGATAAGGCAGCATGATTTCTTTCAGCATTTGCAATTGGCTAGCGCCTAGGTCATAAGCAGCCTTAATCATATCATCATTCATTTCTTTCAGACGCGGAAGAATCATCAGCACCACAATCGGAATAGAAAAGGCAACATGGCTAGCCAGCACAGACAGGAAGCCCAGCTGGAATTTTGCAGTGGTAAATAGAATCAGAAAACTTGCCCCAATCATGACATCCGGTGCCACCATGAGGATATTGTTGATAGACAGAAAGGCATCCTGATATTTCTTGCGGACTTGATAGATATAGATGGCTCCAAAAGTTCCAATCAGCGTCGCAATCAATGAAGACAAGAAAGCTAGAAAGAAAGTCTGAACCAAAATCAAAATCAGGCGTGAGTCCTCAAAGAGATTCTGAAAATGACTAAGACTGAATCCTGTAAAACGATTCATGTCTTCCCCTGCATTAAAGGCATAAGCAATCAGGTAAAAGATAGGGATGTAGAGCACCAAAAAGACAAAGGCTAGATAGAGATTTGCAATTTTTTTCATCGCCCTCTCCTTTCCTTGGTTGCCCACATGGTAAAGAGCATGGCAACAATCAGTACCACTCCGATAGTGGAGCCCATACCCCAGTTTTGAGTAGTCAGGAAGTGCTGCTCTATGGCAGTTCCTAGAGTAATTACCCGATTACCCCCGATTAAGCGGGTCAGCATGAAGAGGCTGAGACTAGGGATAAAGACTGACTGCACTCCACTTCTGACACCATTCAAGGACAAAGGGAAAACAACCCGACGGAAAGTTTCCCAGCGATTAGCTCCCAAGTCGTAACTGGCATTGATAAGATTAGGATCCAAATCATCCAGAACATTGAAAATGGGCAGAATCATAAAGGGCAGCTCGATGTAGCTGGCTACAAAGATAAATGAAAAGTCCGTAAAGAGAATCTGCTGCGGTCCTACTCCGATAAAAGTAAGAAATTGGTTAATTGAGCCATTCTGACCAAAAATTCCGATAAAAGCATAAGCTTTGAGTAGGAGATTGATCCAGGTCGGCAGGACAATCAGCATCAGCCAGAGCTGCTTGTGCTTGAGCTGAGTCAAAAAGAATGCGGTCGGATAGGAAATGAGCAGGGTTACAACAGTAATAATTCCTGCATAAAGGACCGAGTTCAGACTCATCTTGAGATAGGTCCAGTTCTGCGACGTGAAGTAGGTCTGGTAATTTTCCAGAGTAAACTGCCCTTCAATGTTAAAGAAGGATTTCCAGATAATCATGACAACAGGTGCCAGGACAAAGAGGAAAATCCAGAGTAGGTAGGGCAAGAGAAAAAGATTAGAGGTTGTTTTCTTCATCGCGTTCCTCCTCAATGGCATTGATCAGACCCGCTTCTTGCTCTTCTACTTCAACATATTCTTCGATACGGGCATCGAATTCTTCTTCTGTTTCATTGAGACGCATGATATGGATATCCTCCGGCTCGAAATGCAGACCAATTTCTTCACCAACAATGGCCTTGCGAGTCGAGTGAATCATCCATTCATTGCCCAATTCATCATAAGCAATAATCTCATAGTGAACGCCACGGAAAAGCTGGGTGTCAACTTTAACCTGCAGCTTGCCTTCTTCTGGCAGAGTAATCCGCAAATCCTCCGGCCGAATCACCACCTCGACAGCTTCATTTGGGCGCATCCCGCCATCCACTGCTTCAAAGCGCTTGCCATTAAACTCAACCAGATAGTCCTCAATCATCTTACCAGGCAGAATATTGGACTCGCCAATGAAGGTTGCAACAAAGTGATTAATAGGCTCGTCATAAATATCAACAGGTGTTCCCGACTGAACAATCTCGCCATCATTCATAACGAAAATCCAGTCGCTCATAGCTAGGGCTTCCTCTTGGTCGTGCGTGACAAAGACAAAGGTAATACCCAGACGCTGCTGCAATTCCCGCAGCTCATACTGCATGTCCGTGCGCAGCTTCAAATCCAGAGCAGACAGAGGCTCATCCAGCAAAACGACCCGCGGCTGATTGATGATTGCCCGAGCAATGGCTACACGCTGACGCTGACCGCCCGACAGTTTGCGAATAGAACGGCGTTCAAAGCCTTCCAGCTGAACCATTTTCAGTACTTCAGCAACCCGCTCTTGAATTTCTTTTTTATCAACCTTGCGCAAACGCAGCGGAAAGGCAACATTTTCAAAAACATTCATATGCGGAAACAGTGCATAGGACTGAAAAACCGTGTGGACGTCTCGTTTATTAGTGGGAATATCATTGATGCGAACACCATCAAGAAAAATATCCCCGTCTGTCGCGTCCAAAAGACCGGCAATAATGTTCAGAATCGTTGATTTTCCAGAACCAGAAGACCCCAGCAAAGTATAGAACTTTCCTTCTTCCAGCTCGAAATTAATATCTTTCAGAACGACAGTATTATTATCTTCAAAAACTTTTGAAACGTTTTTAAACTCGATGATTGGTTTTTTCAATTGTCATAAATTCCTTCTTTCTCGTATTAACAGATTAAGGGTTCTGTCAGACCGCTGCTACCTCGTGAGGGCTGTAAAGGCCCTTTATAAATTCCGTGTCGATAGGCTTTCACCCCCTTACTAAGTTGCAGCTAGCTGCAGTTTCTTATCCAGAATACTTCTACTGGAAATCATATCTGTCTTACAGAGATTCACCAATGATGCGGACTTCGCGCTCCAGAGTAATACCTGAATTTTCCCGCACTCTTTCAATCACATAAGCGATAAGATTTTCATAATCCTGAGCCGTTCCTTTATCGACGTTAATCATAAAGCCGGCATGCTTCTCAGATACCTCTACACCACCGATACGATGCCCCTTGAGGCCTGCTTCGCTAATCAGCTGACCAGCAAAGTGACCCAAAGGACGCTTGAAAACAGAGCCACAAGATGGATATTCCAAAGGCTGCTTGAGCTCCCGCAGATGGGTTAAGCGCTCCATTTCCTGACGAATCGTTCTGTGAACACCAGGCGAAAGAGCAAACTTAGCAGAAATAACAATGTCGCCTGTTTCTTGAACAAGTGAGTGACGATAACCAAACTTCATATCCCGAACATCCAGCGTTTTGACTTGACCCTGAGGAGTCAGTACCTTGCAAGATACCAAGACATGAGCAATCTCGCCACCATAAGCCCCAGCGTTCATAAAGACAGCTCCGCCGACGCTACCAGGAATGCCACAAGCAAACTCAAAGCCTGTCAGACTATTCTGCAGGGCGATATGGGTTGTCTGAATCAGATTAGCTCCAGCCTCTGCCTCAATCATATAGCCATCTACTGCTACATTGTTGAGCTTGTCAAACATAATCACGAAACCTCGGATACCGCCATCTCGCACAATGATATTACTGGCATTTCCCAGCACCATCCAAGGAATGTCTTCTTGATTGGCAAAATTGACAATACGAGCCAGCTCATAACGATTACGAGGGAAAACTAAGAAATCGGCTGCGCCCCCGACCTTTGTATAAGTGTATTGGCTCAAAGGCTCATTGAAGCGAATGTCGATTCCCTCTAATTCAGATTTTAATTTCTCTAGTTTTTGCATGATTTTCTCTCTTTTATGTAAACAAAATACACTCTATTATATCAAAAATCTATGGCATTTACGATAGATTACAAAGAAAAAGCTGAGAAAGTTCAGCTTTTTAATGGTTATAATTGTCTAGTAGTAAATCGCTGTGTTTGAGTAGAAAGAGCATTTCTGATAGCACCGAAAGCTCCAGCTCCAGTGAAAACATAGAGCAAAATCAAGTTGAACCAATAGTTATCTGGGATGATTCCATTAAAAATTGATTCGTTGACAACTGAAAAGGCATCAAATACATTTGCGTCTGGATATTTTCGAACAAGTAACAAAGCATAGTCAAACTGATTGACTAAGAAAGTCACCAAGACCATAAACACGATACTAATAGCAATACCTGCTTTAGATAGCTTTTTACCCAGCAACTCATACCCTTTGATAGTACAGTAACCCATGGCCAACCCTCCAGCAACAGCCACATAGTTCATCTGCGCAATCAATAAGATTACCGCTCCACCAATGAGACTGCCAACAAAAGCACCGACAATACCACCAACGATACTTTCTTTTTGATTATCATAGATCTGATTTTCCAGCGAAAGACCTGAACTCAGACTTTCAAAGCTTTGTCGTGACAAAATCAGGATATTTCCTCCCAATTGATAGACATCAATCTGCCCAGGCTCACCACTCTGTTCACAAACATTTACAAAGCCTCTTTCCTTGAAAAAGACAAGTGCTTCTTGAACAGCCTGTGCAAGAGCTTGATTGGTCTTGGCCTTAGCATAAAGTACCAACTTGTAGTGATTCATTTGGCTACCGGTGAGAACCTCTGAGTTTTTAATCAAGTCATCAAAGGCATTTGGCGCTGTAAAAGCATCGCCAGCTTTAACAGAAAAACAAATCCTATATTGCTTTCTTTGCTCTGCAGGCTCAATATAGAGCGTGTAACCTTCTATCTGTCCGAAGACAAGAGACGAAAATTCATCAAACTGTAAGCCTAGCTCAGTCGCTAGAGCCTGTAATTCTAAATGATCCATAAAGTGAATTATCCTCCTTTAAGCTAGACCCATTATAGCACAGTTAGGTATAAAAAGATAGGGATATCAAATCCTTATCTTACGAAAAGAAAAAAGAGGCTCATGGAAAACCTCTTGATGATTTATTTTTCTACTCGGACGCCCTCAGTATCCACCTGAAGTCGGAAGATTTGCCCTTTGAAATTCTGTTTTTGCAGAAGCTGATAAATCGTCTCCGTCTTGTGCTTAGGCGATAAGACCATAACAGTCGGCCCCGCTCCTGAGATATAGGTTGCATAAGAGCCGTTTTTTCTGGCCAAGAACTTAATATTTGAAAATTCCTTGATCAAAGGCTGACGGTATTTTTCGTGGAACAAATCAGACTCGATAGCCCGACCAGCGATTTTCATATCACCTTTTAAAAGAGCTGCAATCGCAACATTGGCAATGGAGCTAGCTGCAACAGCTTCCTTGTAAGAAAGCCGATTTGGTAAGACTTGGCGGCTCTCAACCGTCCGAAGCTCATAGTCTGGGATATAGGCGATGAAGTCTGCGTCCGGAAAGTCCGCTACCACAGCAGACACCTGATTTCTAGATGAGCTAGATACGATCAAATTACCATAAATCGCTGGCGCAACATTGTCAGGATGACCTTCAATCTTTGTAGCGATTTTCAGTTTCTGATAATCCGACAAATTAAGATGAGCCAGCTGGTTGGCCAATTCAATCCCAGCCACAATGACCGAACTAGAAGACCCAAGTCCACGAGCCAATGGAATATCACTGGTCATTTTCAAACGGCGTGGCTGAATATCTGGAGCCAACTGCAGGGCAATCTTAATCAGTAAATTACGCCGGTCCTTAGGAATTCGAGGATTGAGATCATGTTCAATCACCCACTCCTGACTTTCTTCCAAAACTTCAATTTCCAGATATTTTGACAGGGCCACTCCAACGGAGTCAAAGCCAGGACCAATATTGGCACTGGTCGCCGGTACAATAATTTTCATCTTAATCTCCTAATACTTTGAAGGTGTTGAGCAAGTCGAACTCAGCAACTTCTTTAAGCTTAGCAGTGACATTTTCCAGCTGTGTCTTGCTGACAGCATGGGTAATAATCACCACGCGAGCCTTCTCACCATCTGTACCTTCCTGCAGAATCTGCTTAAAGGAAACATCCTCAGCATTGAAAATCTCAGCCAAATGCAGAACTTGACCTTTAGAGTCAGGTGCCAAGATAGAGAAGTAATAGCTGCTCTTTACATCTTCTGGCTTAGCCAACACTAGCTCACGGCTGAATTCATTAAAGGCCTTGCCAACTGTTCCTTCATTCAAACGGCGGCTGATACGGACAATATCTGCCACAACACTAGTTGCGGTTGGTTTTTGACCTGCTCCTGGTCCGTAGTACATGGATTCTCCGATACCGATGGACTCAACAAAGACAGCATTCATCACCCCATTGACACTAGCCAAAGGATGCGCTTTAGGCAGAAATGTTGGAGCTACTTCTGCTGCAATACCCGATGCCGTTTCTTCGATAGAACCAACCAGCTTGACTACATAGCCCAGATCTTGAGCAACAGCCACATCCTCTGGTGTGATATTTCGAATTCCCTGATGGCTCACATCTTCAAATTTAACATTCATACCAAAGGCGAACTGGCTAAGAATCACCATCTTGTAAGCCGCATCAATGCCATCTACGTCATTGGTTGGGTCGCTTTCAGCAAAGCCAAGGCGTTGTGCTTCAGCAAGAGCGTCTTCATAAGACCAACCCTCTTCCACCATCTTGGTCATCATAAAGTTAGAGGTCCCATTAACCACACCCAAGATACGAGTGATTTTGTCAGAAGCCAATGAATTAACCAAGGTACGCAAGATTGGAATCCCGCCAGCAACAGCTGCTTCATAGTAGAGAGCAACATTTTGCTTTTGAGCGATTTCCAGCAACTCTGCTCCGTGAACAGCCAACAAGTCCTTATTGGCCGTTACCACATGTTTGCCAGCTTCAAGAGCACGAGTGATGAACGTTTTCGCTGGCTCAATCCGTCCCATCAATTCTACAACGATAGTAATCTCAGGATCCTTCAGAATTTCTTCAACATTTGTAACAAAATTAAAGTTATTTCCAGCTGCTAAAAGACGATCTTTTTCAGCATCATCTTTGACCAAAACTTTAGCAACCTCAATCTCTGAATGAGCCGCTTGAACGATTTTTTCTCCGTTTTCTTTCAGCAAAAAAGGCACACCGCTTGCCACTGTTCCAAAACCAAGTAAAGCTATTTTAATAGACATGAAGCACTCCTTGAAAATTTCTTGTATAAAAAATATTATAACAAAATTATAAAAAAATGCCTACAAAACTACTTCTTTATTTGTTATAATAGATGTAAATTTCCGTAAGGAATTGTAATTTTTTTAAAAAAGGAGATATTATGACAGGAAAACACCGAGGAAATCGCATGCAGCAACGCAAAGCTAGAAAAAGAGCTATTTTGCTTTCTTTAACGAGTTTATTACTTTTTCTTGTCCTGATTGTAGGTGGCTTTTCTTTACTAGCCAAGCTGCAAAACTCGCACAATCAAAAAGAAGCTAATAATGTGTCAACGAACCAGGTCAATACTTCATCTAAAACTTCGTCAGCACCGACTCGGGAAAAAAAGACAACTTCGGATGATAACAGTAAAGACAAAGTCAAATGGGTCAAGCAAGACCAGCCAGTTCAAGTTCCTATCTTGATGTATCATGCCATTCACGTCATGGACCCATCAGAAGCAGCTAATGCTGGTTTGATTGTAGATCCAGCTACATTTGAAAGCCATCTGAAAGCTTTAAAAGACGCAGGCTACTACCCACTGACACCAGCTGAAGCGTACAAGGTCCTAACGGAGAACGTCCTGCCAGAAAACAAAAAAGTCGTCTGGCTGACCTTCGATGATAGTTTAAAGGACTTCTATACTAATGCCTTTCCACTTCTTCAGAAATATGACATGAAAGCAACCAATAATGTCATTACTGGATTTGTTCAAGCAAGACGCGAAGATATGCTGACGCTAGATGAGATAAAGGAAATGAAGGACAAAGGCATGTCTTTTGAAGACCATACCGTCAACCATCCTGACCTCTCAGCGACTGCAGAAGACCAACAAAAAATTGAGTTAAAAGACTCCAAGTCTTACTTAGACAAAGAACTGTCTCAAACAACAACAACCGTTGCCTATCCATCTGGACGATACAGTGATGCAACCTTGCAGATTGCTGAAAGCCTTGGCTACAAGATGGGATTGACGACCAATAACGGTCTAGCTTCCCTATCCAATGGCTTGCTCACACTCAATCGTGTTCGCGTTAACCCAACCACTACTGCAGAAGACCTGCTAAATGAAATCGCAACAAACTAATCTTAAAAAGCCCGCTTCCGACGAAGCAGGCTTTTTCAATCCCTATGATTATAACTTCTTTCAATCACCAAAAAACACCAGTTCCAAAGGACTGGTGCAAAGATTTATTTAGACTTGATATAGTTGATACCATCCGCTTTCGGAGCAACAGCTTTACCGAAGAATGCCGCAAGGACTACAATCGTCAATACGTAAGGCGCAATCTGCAGATAAACTTTTGGAACACTTGAAAGCAATGGCAACTGGTTCCCGATAACCGCCAAACTTTGGGAAGCTCCAAAGAAGAGACTCGCCAACATGGCACCAATAGGACTCCATTTACCAAAAATCATAGCTGCCAAGGCGATAAATCCTGGACCTACGATAGTTGTCACAGCAAAGTTAACAGAGATTGACTGAGCATAAATAGCTCCACCAATACCACCGAGCAGACCAGAAATCATGACACCACAATAACGCATGAGGTAAACATTAATCCCCAAGGTATCTGCTGCCTGTGGATGCTCTCCGACTGAGCGAAGACGCAGTCCGAATTTGGTCTTAAACATGACAAACCAAGCAAGGAAAGAGAAAGCAATGGCAAGATAACCAACCAAGCTTGTATGTTTGAAGAAAATGTCTCCCAAGACTGGAATATCAGACAGGACAGGGAAATTAAACTTCCCGAATGAACGCTGAATATTATCTGTTTGTCCCTTGTTATAAATAGCTTTAACAAGGAAAATTGCCAAGGCTGGCGCCAGCAAGTTCAGCACTGTACCACTCACAACGTGGTCCGCACGGAAAGTAATGGTTGCCACAGCATGGATAAGAGAGAAGACAACACCGACTAAACCAGCAGCAACCAAAGAAAGCCACGGAGTCGCGCTACCCAAGCTCTTCTCGAAAGTCAGGTTAAAGAGAACACCTGTAAAAGCCCCCATAACCATGATTCCTTCCAAGCCGACATTAACCACACCAGCGTGTTCAGAGTAAGCCCCGCCAATACTTGTGAAAATCAAGGGAGCCGCATAAATCAGCATAGATGATACTAATAAACTTAATACCGTTACAATATTCATCCTAGTTTCCCTCCTTCACTTTTTTAGCTTCTTGGCGACGATTTTTAAAGAAATCAAAGATCGTCATACCTGTCATACGCTCAATCAGATAGTGGGCGCTGACAAAGAAGATAATAGAAGCTGTTACGATGTTTACAAGTTCTGTTGGAATCTGAGCCACGTTCATACCTGAAGCACCAACACTAAGAACTGCAAAGAGGAAGGCTGCAAAGAGAATTCCAATTGGAGAGTTAGCCGCCAAAAGACTTACCGCCATACCATTGAAACCAACACTCAGGGAACTTCCTTGAACAAAGACATTCTGATAAGTCCCAAGTCCTTCTACTACTCCTCCAAGTCCTGCAAGAGCACCTGAAATAATCATAGATATGATAATAGTACGCTTAGATGACATCCCTGCATATTCAGATGCATTTGGATTAAGCCCTACAGCACGAATTTCAAAACCAAGTGTTGTTTTCTTAAGCAAATACCAAATAACCACTACTGCAATCAAGGCAAAGAAGATACCGATATTCATCCGAGAGTTAGACGTAAGACTTCTCAACCACTCTGTTTGATAAATCGCATTGGCACTGACACGCTTACTAGAGTCAACACTCTGCATCACAGATTCTGGGAAACTATGAATAAGAGCATTTCCAACAAAAAGAACAATATAGTTCATCATAATGGTTACGATAACTTCACTCGTTCCCAGATAAGCGCGTAGAATTCCTGGAATAGCACCAACAATACCACCAGCCACTGCTGCAATGACTACAGTCGCCAATAACATCAGAGGTCGAGGTAAATCAGGGAAGGAAAGTGCAAACCAACCAGCCAAAATCCAGCCAGCTAAGGCTTGACCAGGAAGTCCAACATTAAAGAATCCAGCACGGCTAGCTACAGCAAAGCCCAAACCAATGAGAATCAGAGGCCCCATCGCACGAGAAATCTCACCCAAACTTCTCAAAGAACCAAAAGCTGTTTTAAAGAGGGATTCATACCCCCAGATAGCATCATAACCAAAGATGGCCATGACAACCGCTCCCAATAAAATCCCTAGAAGAACTGAGATTAAAGGAACCGCAATCTGTTGTGTTTTTTTAGACATTTGAAGCTCCCTTCTGAATCTTACCACCGGCCATGAGAATACCAAGCTCTTGCTTATTAGTTTCCTCTGGAGTTACAATCCCCTGAATCTTACCATCGTGGATAACTGCGATTCTATCAGAAACATTGAGGATTTCGTCTAGCTCGAAGCTAACAACGAGGACAGCCTTACCTTGAGTCCGCGCTTCAATCAAACGTCTATGAATGTATTCAATAGCCCCCACATCAAGTCCGCGAGTTGGCTGACTGACAATCAGAAGGTCTGGATCACGGTCCACTTCCCGAGCAATGATAGCTTTCTGCTGGTTTCCTCCTGAAAGAGCTGAAGCAGGTACATATTCGCTAGCCGCCCGAACATCAAATTCATCCATCAACTTGCGTGCGTAAGAATAAATGTTACCGTAATTCAGGATTCCATTTTTACTGAGCGGTTCTTTATAGTAAGTCTGTAAAGCAATATTTTCAGAAATGGACATTGCCAGGACTAAACCATCACGGTGGCGGTCTTCAGGAACGTGGCTGACTTTCATTTCAGTTATCTGCCGCGGCTGCTTACCAATAATAGACTGGTTCTTAATTGTAATCTCGCCAGAGCTAGCTTTTCTAAGTCCTGTAATAGCCTGAATCAGCTCGGTTTGACCATTGCCATCAATACCAGCAATACCAACAATCTCACCAGCTCGGACATCAAGAGAAAGTCCCTTAACAGCTGGAACACCACGGTTTTCTTCAACAACAAGATTTTTTATTGACAAGACAGTTTCTTGAGGATTAGCTGGCTCTTTCACAGTCTTGAAGGAAACAGCCCGTCCCACCATCATTTCAGCCAAATCTTGGTTAGTTGCACCAGCGATTTCAACTGTTTCAATGGATTTTCCACGACGAATAACCGTTACTCGGTCAGAAACTGCCCGAATCTCATCCAATTTGTGAGTGATGAGAATGATAGATTTTCCTTCTTTGACGAGATTCTTCATGATTTTCATCAATTCATCGATCTCAGCTGGCGTCAGGACAGCTGTCGGCTCGTCAAAGATGAGAATGTCCGCCCCACGATAAAGAGTTTTCAGAATCTCAACCCGCTGCTGGGCACCGACAGAAATATCTTCAATCTTAGCAGATGGATCAACTGCCAAGCCGTATTTCTCAGAAAGTTCCTTTATTTCTTTAGTCGCGCCTTTCAAGTCCAACACACCATTTTTGGTGATTTCACTTCCAAGGATGATATTTTCAGCGACAGTAAATGCTTCAACAAGCATAAAGTGCTGGTGCACCATCCCAATACCAAGTGAGGCCGCCTTTGATGGAGAGTCCAGTTTAACTGACTTTCCATTCACTACAATCTCACCGCTGGTTGGCTCAAGCAGGCCAGCCAGCATATTCATCAAGGTTGACTTGCCGGCACCATTTTCTCCCAAAAGAGCGTGAATTTCACCTTTTCTGAGTTCCAAATTGATTTTATCATTGGCCACAAATTCACCAAAAATCTTGGTAATTTCTCGCATTTCAATGACATTTTCATGTGTCATGGCTCTTTCCTTTCCAGAATTTCATTTTATTTCAATAAAATTTACTAGCACAGCCAGTGCTAATAAATTCTATTGACACAAAGGCGTCTCAATTTCAAAAAGAAGCGACCCTACACGGTCGGATCGCTCTTAAATTGTTTTATTTGTCAGGAACAGTGATGCTGCCGTCAAGGATTTTTGCTTTCGCTTCTTCAACAGCCTTTTTAACATCCTCTGACAGGTTTGTAGTTGTCAAGTCAACTCCACCGTCTTTCAGACCGAAGGTTGTAGTCTTACCGCCTGGGAATTTACCTTTGGCAGTTTGGTTAGCAATGTCTTGGACAGTCTTACCAACTTGTTTCAAGCTTGATGCCAAAACAAAGTTAGATTCTTTACCATCTTTAGACTTGTATTTACCTTCTTCAGTTTGGTCACGGTCAACACCGAGTACCCAAACTTTTTCATCTTCATTTCTTGTTTCGTTGATTGACTTAGCTTCGTTAAATACTCCAGCACCAGTTCCGCCAGCAACTTGATAAACCACATCTGCACCTGCAGCATATTGAGCAGCAGCAATTGTCTTACCTTTAGCAGCATCACCGAATGAGCCAGCATAGTCTACTTGAATCTTGATAGACGGGTCAACTGATTTCACGCCAGCTTCGAAACCTTTTTCAAAACGTGTGATAACAGCGCCTTCTATACCACCTATGAAACCAACTTGTTTTGTCTTAGTAGTTTTTGCAGCAGCAACACCAGCAAGGTAAGCAGCTTCATTGTCAGCAAAAATAGCTGAAGCGACGTTCTCTTTTCCTTTGATAACATCATCAACAATAACATAATTGATGTCTTTGTTATCTTGAGCAGCAGATTCAACCGCATCACGAAGAGCAAATCCGATACCATATACTAAATTATAACCATCCGTAGCAGCTTGGTTCAGGTTATTTGCATATTGAGACTCATCATTAGACTGGTAGTAAGTAAAGCCGTTATCTTTAGAAAGACCGTTTTCTTTACCCCAAGCTTGCAAACCTTCCCATGCAGACTGGTTAAATGACTTATCATCAACACCACCAGTATCAGTTACGATAGCGGCCTTCAAATCAGTTTTCGCATCTGAAGAATCTGAGCGAGAAGCACGGTTTCCACATGCAGCAAGTCCGATTGCTGCGACAGTTGCTAGACCAAGACCTAGCCATTGTTTTTTGTTCATTTCTGAACCTCCTAAATAAGATGTGCAACACAGTTGCAAGTTTGAGTTTGGTCAGATGACCGATAACAGATTTATGTTAAATCTGTAAAAGAATATGGAAGTAATTCCTTGACCGTCATCACGACCGTCGATTTATCTTTAGCGACCAAGGTCACTTTTAGATCCTCAGCAAAAAATTCTGCCATTACTTGGCGGCAGGCACCACAGGGTGATATGGGTTTTTCCGTCTCACCATAGACAATCAGCTCCTCGAAGTCTAAAACTCCTTCTGAAACTGCCTTAAATATAGCTGTCCGCTCTCCACAGTTGGTCAAGCCAAAACTGGCATTTTCAACATTAACGCCGGTAAATACTCGTCCGTCTTTAACGACTAAAACCGCTCCGATGGGAAAATGAGAATAGGGAACATAAGCATTTTTGCTGGCTTGGACAGCCAAGTCAATCAACTCAGTAGTCGCCACTAGCTTCTTCTCCCTTCATAATTGCCACACCGGCTGAAGTTCCGATACGAGTCGCACCTGCTTCAATAAAGGCCAGCGCATCTTCATAAGAACGAGCACCGCCAGAAGCCTTGACGCCCATGTCAGGACCAACTGTTTTTCTCATAAGGGCAACATCTGCGACTGTCGCACCGCCAGTTGAAAATCCCGTAGAAGTCTTAACAAAATCAGCTCCAGCTTTCTGTGCCAGTTGGCAGGCTTTAACCTTTTCCTCATCTGTCAGTAGGCAAGTTTCCAGAATTACCTTGACCAAGGTACCGTTAGCAGCTTCTACAACCGCACGGATGTCTTGCTCTACCAAATCATAATTTTTAGACTTCAGAGCGCCGACATTGATGACCATATCCACTTCGCCCGCACCCTTTTGAATTGCGTCCTTCGTTTCAAAAGCTTTCACATCAGAAGTGTTGGCTCCTAAAGGAAAACCAATTGGCACACAAACCTTGACATCTGAGCCTTTTAGCTGCTCCGCAGCAAACTCTATCCAGGTTGGATTGACACAGATACTGGCAAAATCATAAACTTTTGCTTCTTCAATTAACTTCAGAATCTGCTCTTCTGACGCTTCAGGTTTTAAAAGCGTATGGTCTATATATTTGTTTAATTTCATGTTGGTCTCTCCTAGAATTAAGCAATAACCTCGATAATCTCGCTTACTGCAACGCTTTCATCACCTATTTTAACATTTTTTTGAAATTCTGTAACTAGTTCTTGAGAAATTTTTTCATTTGAATAAATTTTTGCGAAAACTTCTCCAATTTCGACCTTGTCTCCGACTTTCTTTTCGAAAACAATTCCTGTTTCATAATCTAAGTCGTCAGATTTAACTGCCCGTCCTGCTCCAAGTCTCATGGCAAAGAGGCCGAATTCCATAGCAGGCAGTTCAGTGATATAACCTGCCTGTTCTGCTTTCACATCTACAATATGAGCTGCACTTGATGGACGATAGAGATCTTCCAAGTCACCACCTTGAGCTACGACCATAGCTTCAAATTTCTTCAAAGCAGCACCGTTGGTCAGCTGTTCTCTTACTTCTTCCACCGTTTTCTCAACATCTGCCAGTCCGAGCATAATCTGAGCCAACTCACAAATGAAAGTTGTGATGTCTTCACGACCCCTGCCCTGCAAGATATCCAAAGCTTCTAAGATTTCCAGACGATTGCCAATGCTGGTTCCCAAAGGTTGACTCATATCTGTCAGAACAGCTACTGTTTTTCTTCCGACAGCCTTGCCCAAATCTACCATAGTACGTGCTAGTACACGAGCGTCATCAATATTTTTCATAAAGGCGCCTTCACCAACAGTCACATCCAGAAGTATACTGTCTGCACCAGCAGCAATTTTCTTACTCATAACAGAGCTAGCTATCAGCGGAATCGTATCAACAGTTGCTGTTACATCTCGCAAGGCATAGAGCAACTTATCCGCTAGCACCAACTGATCAGACTGACCGATAACGGACAAGCCGATTTCCTGCACCTGCTTGATAAAGTCTTGCTGACTGCGCTCTACCTGAAATCCTTTAATGGATTCCAATTTATCAATGGTTCCTCCAGTATAGCCCAACCCGCGGCCGCTCATTTTAGCAACAGGCACACCGAAACTAGCTACCAATGGTACCAAGACCAGAGTTACTTTATCACCAACACCGCCAGTAGAATGTTTATCTACTTTTATTCCCGTGATTTCTGACAAGTCAAACTGCTCTCCAGTTCCAACCATGGTCATAGTTAAATCCGAAATTTCCCGAGTTGTCATTCCCTTAAAATAGACAGCCATTGCAAAGGCTGCCATCTGATAGTCGGGCACCGTCCCGTCCACATAACCCTCAATCAGCCACTGAATTTCCTGACTGGTTAGCTCCAGACCGTCTCTCTTCTTTTGGATAATATCTACAGCACGCATCCTATTTTTCGCTCCTTAGTATATAGTAGCCTTTGTCCTTCTTAACAATCTCACAATTACCGAAGATAGCTTCCATCTTCGACTTGGCACTGGGCGCTCCTTGCTTCTTCTGAATCACAAGGGTCAAATCACCGCCTTCTGTCAAATGCTCATAGCTTCCGCTGATAACCTCATGTACAACCTGCTTACCAGCACGGATAGGCGGATTACTGATAATATGGTCGAAAATTCCAGTAACCTTTTCATAAACATTTGACTGGAAGATATGAGCAGATACCTGATTCCTCTCAGCATTCTTCTGAGCCAAGTCCAAGGCCCTCTGGTTGATATCTACCATGGTCGCAGCCACTCCGTATGCTTTGGCTAAGGTCAAACCTAAAGGCCCATAGCCGCAACCAACATCCAAGACCCGTTCTCCAGCTTCAAAGTCCAAGACAGACAAAAGGACCCGACTGCCATAATCAATCATCTTTTTACTGAAGACACCAGCATCTGTCAAAAAAGTCAGCCGGTGTCCTAACAGTTCCACATTTAATTCATGAATATCATGTTTGGCATCAGGATTTTCTGCAAAATACATTTTAGTCATACAACCATTTTATCATAATTTTCCTATATTTGTAAATCGTTTTCATTTCTCCAAAAAGTATGTTATACTAAAATCCATCATACAGGAGTAACTTATGACTAACGAATTTCTTCACTTTGAAAAAATCAGCCGCCATACATGGCAAAACCTGCACCGCAAAACAACTCCGCCCCTGACTCAGGCTGAACTTAACTCTATCAAGAGTTTCAATGACAAGATTAGCCTGCAGGATGTGACGGACATTTACCTCCCCTTGACCAACCTCATTCAGATCTATAAGCGTTCCAAGGAAGACTTGGCTTTTTCCAAGGGGATTTTTCTACAAAAAGAGAGCCGGAAACAGCCCTTTATCATCGGAGTTTCTGGCAGTGTCGCCGTTGGGAAATCCACCACCAGCCGCTTGCTGCAGATTTTACTTTCTCGGACTTTTTCAAATGCGACAGTCGAGCTAGTTACCACAGATGGTTTTTTATTTCCGAATAAAACCTTGGAAGATCATGGGATTTTAAACCGCAAGGGTTTCCCAGAAAGCTATAATATGGAGCTGCTTCTTTCCTTTCTGGATAGCATAAAAAACGGTCAGGATTTCCAAATTCCTGTCTATTCACATGAGACTTACGATATCGTCCCTCAGGAAATGCAAGAGGTAAAGGCTGCTGACTTTGTCATTGTCGAAGGCATCAATGTTTTCCAGAATCCTCAGAACGAGCGCCTCTATATGACAGACTTTTTTGACTTTTCTATCTATGTTGATGCAGAAGTCGAAAATATTGAAAATTGGTATCTAGATCGCTTTAAAAAAATGCTGACGCTGGCTGAAAACGACCCCAAAAACTACTACCACCGCTTCACCACTCAATCAGAAGAGGAAGTAGTAACCTTCGCCCATAATGTTTGGAAAAGCATTAACCTTGTCAACCTGCTAGACTACATTGAGCCAACCCGCAATCGGGCAGAAATTATCCTGCACAAAGCTGGAAATCATGAAATTGATGAAATTTACTTAAAAAAATAAAAAAGCTTGTCAAATCCTAACTTTTCATATATAATTAGATAGTTAGTATTTTCAATGGAGGTGAAACAACTTGGCAAACATTAAATCAGCTATCAAACGCGCTGAATTGAACGTGAAACATAACGAAAAAAACTCAGCTCAAAAGTCAGCTATGCGTACTGCAATCAAAGCATTTGAAGCAAACCCATCTGAAGAACTTTTCCGTGCTGCTAGCTCAGCTATCGATAAAGCAGAAACAAAAGGTTTGATCCACAAAAACAAAGCAAGCCGCGATAAAGCACGCCTTTCAGCTAAACTTGCTAAATAATGCATACAAAGGGAGCTCTCAGGAGCTTTTTTTGTTTCTCACACAAAGGAGAAAGGGATGAAAATAGCAATTATTGGTTATTCCGGTTCTGGCAAATCCACTTTAGCAGCACAACTGTCCCACCACTACTCCATTCCCAAACTTCACATGGATAGATTGCAGTTCCAACCTGGCTGGAAAGATAGTGATCGTGATTGGATGCGAAAACAAATGGACAATTTTTTGTCAAAAAATACCGACTGGATAATTGACGGAAACTACTCTTGGTGTTTTTATGAACGGCGGATGGCAGAAGCCGATCAAATTATCTTTCTGAACTTCTCTCGCTGGAACTGCCTCTATCGAGCTTTCAAACGCTATCTAAAATACCGCAACCGGACCAGAGAAAGCATGGCTCCAGGCTGCCCCGAAAAGTTTGACTGGGAGTTTATCTGCTGGGTTCTTTGGAAAGGACGACGTCAGACTGCACTGGCAAGATATAAGAAAATCCGACAAACTTTTCCTCAGAAATTCTACGAATTAAGAAATCAAAAAGAACTGACCAACTTCTTACAGAACCTTAAAACAAGCGAGCCCTAATGACTCACTTGTTTTTATTTGATTTTCTTTTTCTGGGGAAAGAGGGGCAGACCTAAAGAAGCTATTTTTTCAGCTGGAACCTTCATGCCGTCCTTAATCCACTTGGAAAGAACGGAAACAACTGCCGAACTCCAGAAGGAATTCATGTAAGAGTTAGTCGTTTTCTTAGCATTGCGATTGCGCTTTTCCAAAAAGTCAAATACAGCCTGAGTCAGTAGCTTTTCAAAATTATAGTCGATGGCTAGGCTGATAACCCGAGCTTCTTTCTTAGCTTCCTTAAAAAGAAAAAGCCAAATTTGGTACATCTCAGTTTTAAAGTTAAACTCTTCTAATTTATCCGTAATACCTTGAACAGTATTTTTAAAAATCTCTTCCAGAATCTGCTCTTTAGAGCTATAATTGCGGTAAAATGCAGCGCGGGAAACCCCTGCTCGCTCAACCAGCTCTGAAATCGTAATTTTTTTGAGTTCTTTCTTCTCCAACAGCTGCATGAGAGAGATTTCCAGAGACTCTCTCGTGATTTGATTGGATTCCTGATTGTATTTCTTTAAATTCGCGAGTGATTTTTCCGATATTTTCTTTTCCGACATAACAATTTCTTCCCTCTTGTCTCAGCTGACAGTTTCCGCTTTCTAGTAAGCATTCTTCATGTTATAATTGTAAAAAAAGACAGGTTTTTTGTCAATTTTTTTATTGTACATACTTGACAAAAAAAGGAGAAAAATATGACTTGGAAAATTATAGCTGACTCTGGCTGTGACTTTCGTGAAATGGCAAACTTGGCTAAAGACACACAGTTTGAAAGTGTTCCCTTGACCATTCAAGTGGAAAATGAAATCTTTGTAGATAATAAGGAACTTGATATTGACCTGATGATGGAGAAGATGTATGCTTCTTCTGCTGCTTCAAAGTCCGCCTGCCCTAGTCCAGATGACTATCTCAAAAGCTTTGAGGGAGCTGACAAGATCTTTGTGGTGACTATCACTGGAACTCTATCTGGCAGCAATAATAGTGCTCAGGTTGCTAAGAAAATCTTTTTAGAAGAACACCCTGATGCCCAGATTCATGTCATTGATAGTCTTTCTGCTGGCGGCGAGGTAGACTTACTTGTGACTAAACTCAACGAACTCATTCAGCAAGATCTTAGCTTTGATGAAGTTGTTGAAGTCATTAGTCGCTATCAAGAGAAAACTAAACTTCTCTTCGTTCTGGCAAAGGTAGATAACTTGGTCAAAAACGGCCGGCTTAGCAAGCTTCTGGGAACCGTTGTCGGCTTGCTCAATATCCGCATGGTCGGTGAAGCTAGCCAGACTGGTACTCTCGAGCTTCTACAAAAGGCACGCGGTCCGAAAAAGGCTCTTGCTTCTGCAATCGAAGAGCTACTGAAAGCTGGTTACAAGGGTGGCCGACTCATCATCGCTCACCGCAATAACGAAAAGTTCTGCCAGCAATTTAGCCAACTGGTACAAGAAAAGTATCCCCAAGCTCAAATCGAAATGGTGCCGACTTCAGGACTCTGCAGCTTCTACGCTGAGGAAGGCGGAATCTTAATGGGCTACGAAATTTAATACAATATCTAAAAAAGTAAAGGATTAGGTTAAGATAATTGATCTAATCCTTTACTTTTTCGATTTAATTCGCTATAATTGAAACAAGTAAAGGAGTTGATATTATGGCCAGAGGAAGAGGCGCCGCAAGCCCCCAAGACAAGGAAGCAAGTCTTCTCATTTCTAAAAAGCTCAAAGAACTTCTCAAGGAAACAGGTAAAAAACAAGTCGAACTATCTCGTGAAACAGGCATTCCTGCTAGTACACTGACTGGCTATATCAAAGGAACATCTCTGCCTATTGCAGCCAATCTAGAAAAGATTGCAAGATTTTTTGAGGTAGAGGTTGAAGAAATTGACCCTCGTTACCGACTAATTGCAGACATCCCTCAGCAATTCCCCGATTTAAATCGTATTTATCAACAACTTGATCAAGACAGACAGGGGAAAGGATTAAAGCTACTGGAAGCTAGCCTGACTGAGCAAGAAACACATGCCAGCTTAAAGGACGACTACTTCCCCTACTTGGTCCATGAAAACTACTACCTCTCTCAGCATAAACCTGAACAAGCTGATTTAGTCTGGTTGGACAGAGAAATTGACTACGATATTGCTCTTTGGGTACGAACAGACTCGTTAGAGCCCAAGTATCCGAGGGATTCCGTAGCGCTAATCAAGCAGACTCATTTTGAGCTTGCCGGTGCTATCTATGCTATTGACTATGACGGCCAAACCATTATAAAAAGGGTCTTCAACGATCCATCCGGTATTCGTCTGATTTCCCTTAATAAAAAATATAGTGACAAGTTTATTCCGCATGAGGAAGAGCCTAAGCTCATCGGCCGAGTCATGGCGACTTTCATGCCACTGGATGTAGAAAAAATACAGAAAAACAATTAACAGCTCTGCGAATGTGCAGAGCTGTTATTTTTACAGTCAAAAAATCAGAAAGTCTTTCGACTTCCTGATGCTTGTTTAATAAAATACTACTAGCTCTTCATTCAGCTTTTTCATGTAGTGTTTGTGGACTATGTAAGACAACACAGCTAAGCCTGCTAAAACTAGAGCGACTATCACATAAATTACCAGAGGCGCAAGAACATTGGATATAAAGAAGAGAAGAGTAATGACAATCACCATTCCTAAAATCAGAGCGATGGCTAAGAGAGTTTTCACCATATTATTATCTCGGCTCATCAATTCTGTGACATTGGACCAATTAGTCACCAGATGCTTGTAGTCTCGGTAGTAACCCCAAGAACTCCACATTAGACTAATCAAGGCCCAAACAATCACCATGCCCAAGAAAGTCAATGGATGCATACCGGAAACAAGGCTGGTTATCAAAAGCAAGGTCAAAGGCAGGATAGACTGGACGGCAAAGAGTTGCCAAAACTTCAGATGAATATATTGCTTCAAATCAAAGGGGAGAACCTTGAGATAATCAAAATTTTCCCTTTCCAGAGAAATCCCAATAGCCGTAAGGTTGCTGCCGCCTGAGTTTAGAGTTGCAATCAAAACAGCCAGAGCCATCATTGGCAAGAGGAAACGTGGTCCCAGATAAGAAGTCAAAGACAGGCCACCTTGTATCATGCCCATTCCCATACTGAAAATGACAATGTAAGGGAGAAAGGCCGACATAAAGATAGCTTGCATAATGACAGAACCCTCGCTCAAGAGCCTGATATTGTAATGCCAGACAAACTTTTTGAGATTTTTTGCTTCCGCAATATTGATGTCATGCACGCGCTCCCGCTTTCCTACTGAAGAGCCCGTCATGAGAGCTGCCTCATAAAACTCTGGAATCACCTTGGTCTTTACGATGAAAAATAGAAGAGCCGCAACTGCAACCCATCCCAAAAATCCCAGCAAGGAAGCTGTATGAAAAGGATGAAGGATAAAATCATAAAAGGCCTGAACTGGCGGAAAGAAAGCTTTGACCTCTGTACGATTTACAACGCTTCTGCTGTTCATTTGATTAATCATAAAATAGAGGAAAAAGGATCCAACGGAAACAAGAGCCAGAATGACATTGGACAGGATGGTCTTGTACTTCCTGAAAAAGACTGTCTTGGTAATGAAATGGACGGCAATCAGAATCAGAAAGGTGATGACTGAACTTAAAATCAGAATAGCAAGCAGAGCTAAGGGCAGGCCCAAGAAAGGATTACCACCTTGGAAAGTCAGAACCAAGAAATAACTGAACATAGGCAAAATGGCAATCAGCAAGGTCAGAATAACTGAAATGCTTTTGCCGACGATGATTTCTGCTTCGCTAAAAGCGTAGGGACGATAAGACTGCAAGTCCTTGCTTTCATAAAAGACATTGTAAAAAACCAGAAAGCCCTGAGACATAGAAAAGAGAGCAAAAGCAGAAACCAAATTGGCAAAGAGACCAGGATTGCCAACCAGTTGGTTCAGGGAGCCCATCAAGCCGAAAAGAAAGAGATAGACCAGTCCTAAAATCAGATACATGCGGATGGCCTTCAGCGATACATTGACCTTGCGCTCAGGATTCTTAGCTTGCATCTTGCGGTACTGTTGCAGCTGAGACGGCTGAATAGCATAGAGGATGTTGATATCAACGAGTTTTTTTATAGCTTTAATGCGCATCAGGACTCACCTCTTCTCTACGGCCTGCCAGACCAAGATAAATGGTTTCAAGAGACTGTTCTGGATGTTGGCCTTTTAGTTCTTCAATCGTTCCGTAGAAAATCAATTTCCCTTTTTTGAGAATGGCCACCTTATCACAGAGCTGCTCTGCAACTTCCAAGACATGGGTTGAAAAGAGAACTGTATTTCCTTTATCTGCATGTTCCCGCATCATTTGTTTGAGGTCAAAAGCTGCCTGCGGATCAAGACCAGTCAGCGGCTCATCCAGCACCCAAATATCCGGGTCAGACAAAAGCGCCGCTATGACGAAGACTTTTTGCCTCATCCCATGAGAAAATGAATCAATGACCTCATACCGATGAGAGCCAAAGTCGAAAATATGGAGCAGATTTCCCAGTCGCTCTTCGACTTCAGCATTTGTCATATCGTAAGAAGTCGCTACCAGTTCCCAGAACTCATTGGCAGTTAGGCGCAAAAATAAATCTGGTGAATCGGCTACATAGCCGATTTTTTTCTTGACTTCCAAGCGATTAGCTGATAATTCTTTCCCATCTACAATAATCTGTCCACTACTAGGATTGATGACGCTGACCAATGACTTAATGGTGGTAGATTTTCCCGCGCCATTGTGACCAATCAGACCGACGATTTCTCCGCTCTGCAAGGTTAGATTCAGCTGATTGAGAGCTACCGTTCCTTCATAAACTTTAGTGACATCTTTAAATTCAATCATAAGAGAGCTCCTTTACCGATTTCTATACAGATTAGTATACTCTTTTTGCGGCTTTTTGTCTCAGCTAAAAATGTTTCATTTTCAATTTTAAAAATATTTTTCAAATTATAAAAGAGTTAAATATCTATGAGAGTGAAAAAACGCAAACGATTGCGCCTTTCTGCTTCTTTTGGTACAATAAAGCCAATCAGTGAGAATGAAGAGGAAAATTTATATGGAAAACCAAACCTTAATGCAGTATTTTGAATGGTATCTGCCAGATGACGGTCAGCATTGGAACCGCTTAGCGGAAGATGCACCAAACTTAGCAGCGAAAGGAATTCGCAAAGTCTGGATGCCGCCAGCTTTCAAAGGAACTGGCTCTAATGATGTCGGATATGGTGTATACGACCTTTTTGATTTGGGAGAATTCGACCAAAAAGGGACCGTCCGCACAAAGTATGGATTGAAGGAAGAATACCTCCGAGCGATTGAAGCGCTTAGCCAAAACGGTATCGAAGCTATTGCAGATGTGGTTCTCAATCACAAGGCTGCAGCTGACTATAAAGAGCGCTTTACCGTTGTTGAAGTAGATCCTAACGACCGCACAAAGGTCTTGTCAGAACCTTTCGAAATCAAAGGCTGGACTAAGTTTGTCTTCCCAGGCCGCAAAAAAGCCTATAATGACTTCGAATGGCACTGGTACCACTTCACCGGCACTGACTATGATGCCAAAAACAACAAGTCAGGCATTTTTCTCATCCAAGGGGACAATAAAGGTTGGGCAGATGATGAGCTAGTGGACAACGAGAATGGTAACTACGACTATCTGATGTATGCGGATATTGATTTCAAGCACCCTGAAGTCATCCAAAATCTCTACGACTGGGCTCATTGGTTCATTGAAAGCACTGGTGTACATGGCTTTCGATTAGATGCTGTCAAGCACATTGATTCTTTCTTTATGAAGAATTTCATCCGCGATATTACTGAAAAATACGGTGAAGATTTCTATGTCTTTGGGGAATTTTGGAATAGCGATGAGAAGGCCAATAACGATTATCTAGAAAATATTGACTACCGCTTTGACCTAGTCGATGTTAAACTTCATCATAATTTATTTGATGCCAGCAAATCTGGAGCAGACTATGACCTGCGAACTATTTTTGACCAGACACTTGCAAAGAATCATCCTGAATCAGCTGTAACCTTTGTGGACAACCACGATACTCAGAGAGGGCAGGCCCTGGAGTCTACAGTTGAAGAATGGTTCAAGCCTGCGGCCTATGCTCTCATACTTCTAAGAGAAGCCGGATTGCCTTGCGTCTTTTACGGAGACTACTATGGCATTAGCGGAGAATTTGCCCAAGAGAGCTTTCAAGAGCTACTGGATAAACTCCTAGACATCCGTCTCAATCTAGCCTATGGTGAGCAGATTGACTACTTGGACGATGCCAATTGTATCGGCTGGACTCGCCAAGGCAAGGACGATGGTCAACCAATCGCTGTTCTTATCAATAATGACCAAGCAACCAGCAAATCTATGCTGGTCGGTACGGAATGGGCTGGCAGAGAATTCAGCGACTATCTAGGCAACAGCTCCCAAATCGTAACTATTGACGACCAAGGCTGGGGAGAATTTCCTGTGGAGGAAAAATCAGTTAGTGTCTGGAGTGTCAGATAAGTCACAGCAAAAATATGGAAAAAGAAAAATAAGACCAAATTGGCCTTATTTTTTTCGTTCTTTCTTGGAATGTAGTAAGCCAACGGAAGCCAAAAGGCTGATAATTGCTGCTCCCAAGAATGATGAATTTGTGTTTCCAGTATTTGGTAATTGATGTTTGGACACTCGAGACAGAACAGGAGTAGTCTCAGAGTTTTCAACCTTTACAGGACTCTTCTGCTCAGAAGTTTCTGTTCCCAAAGCTATTTGAGTATTCGTTTTTGGCACGTATACATAAGTTCGAACGCCATTTGCTTCCGTTACAGAAACAAAACCATATTTTTCAAAATTCTTAGCATCTAGCAAACCAAATTCTGCTGCTGCCAATGGCCGTCCATCTACATCTAGGAAAAGAGTGATTTCAATAGCCGGCTTGTCCACAATCGGAGCGTCTGTCGGTAATTCATGAACACTTGCTCGGTAGACATGGGTGCGAATGCCATCCTCATCACTGCTGGATTGGAAATCATAACCAGCGATGGTCTTAGACGCCACCAAACCACGCTCTGGGTCTGATAACTCTTGACCTGATTCATCTACAAAGCGAGTCATCGACATGACTGGGCGCTCTTCACTTGGTGCATCTGTCGGTACTTCGTGCACACTTGCTCGATAGACATGCGTACGAATGCCGTCCTCATCACTGCTGGATTGGAAATCATAGCCGGCAATAGTCTTAGACGCCACCAAACCACGCTCTGGGGCTGATAACTCTTGACCTGTTTCATCTACAAAGCGAGTCATCGACATGACTGGGCGCTCTTCACTTGGTGCGTTTGTCGGTACTTCATGCACACTAGCACGATAGACGTGGGTGCGAATACCGTCCTCGTCACTGCTGGACTGGAAGTCATAGCCAGCGATAGTCTTAGAAGCTACTAAACCTCGCTCTGGATCTGATAGCTCTTGACCTGATTCATCTACAAAGCGGGTCATTTCCAAGACAGGCTTGTCCTCGCTTGGAGCGTCATTTGGAAGCTGGTGCTGGCTGAGTTCATACTCATAGACGATTTCTTTGGTTCTTCCTGCTTCATACTCTCCCGATTCAGCATCATAGGCAGTTAGCCGAGATTTATAAGTATAGAGCTTGTTATTATAGGAAATTAGAGGTTTAGGACTGACTGTATATCTAGTCTTACCTGGTTGCTCATCCGTAATAGGGTTAGCAATAGCATGCCCCTGCTCGTCTTGGTACCGGACAAGAACCTTGCCCGGTTCGGTCTCTCCTTCCCCAACCTTCTTAACATCCGAAACTTTAAAGACGAAACCTTCAGCTTTGACCGTTCTGAAAAGTTTATCTAGCTCTCCTTGATCAGGTTCATAACCACCTGTTGTCTGTCCACCACCAGGGATAGTATCTTCTATAAACTTGAAGCCACCATCTGGTGTTTCAGCAATATTAGGAACTCCTGCGATATCAATCGTATAGTCTCGATCAAAATAATAACGAGTCTTATCATTAGGTTTCATCAGATATAGTTTATAGTGGAAGGTCTTAATATTATCCTTACCAAACCAGGGTCTCTCTAGAGAAGGATTTTTACCCAGCCAATCAATATGTACAAAGGGCTTTTCATATAGATTATATTTTCTCAAAATATTATCTGCAACATCATCAATGGCACCATTATTTAAACCTCTATAAAACCCCCAAAATTGATTGCCTATAGGATATAGAGTGTTATAATCAAAAGAATCAAAATAGATGTGATTTGTAGCGAAATTATCCCTTGAATCTACAAGTGAATAATTTTTTCCTTTCCAGTAAGTGTATTCATCTCCAGCTTCCTTTCCACTGATAAGCAATTTTTGAAAGAAAGGGTTCATATAATAACTAAATTCTTCAGAACTTGCTTGAATTTGGAATAAATTAGGATTAGTAAGAATAATCTGCTTAATCTCTTCCATAGACAATACTCTATTATCTGACTCAGGTAAATACTTTCTAGAAAATGCCTCTTCAAATGTTAAACCTGAGTGTTCCCATACCTTCATCTGCAAAAATCTCTTTGTAGGAAAGGTTTCCTCGACAGTCAAATCCAACTCAGAACGCGGAATGATGGCTTTTGGTATCTTCGCTACTTCTTCTGGACTTGGATTTGGATTGAATATAGCCTCCCACTTATTCAAAAAGAAGAGGGCAGTATTATTTTGAATTAGCGATTGACCATAATAAACTTCTCCTGAAGGAACTTCTTGAAAGTGTTCATCTCTGACTAGATTTAAATCTTTTACTTGCTTTAAATCAATGTATTTAAAGACACCATCCATCTTACGGATCGCATAAGCATGATCATACTTTTTAGCTGCTTCTTCTATTTGCTCCACCGACTGTATCTCAGGCATGACAGATGTCATGGTTGCAGCCTTAGTTATTTCATCTCTCTCTCCCTTGGTATGATAGTCATAAAATTCTTGAGCTAATTGTTTGATTTCAGGCGTGACTTGGGCCGCACCCTTCTCTCCTTCTTCTGAGATGGTCAGACCGGAAGCTTCCTCTGCTGGTGTATTTTTGATTGTCCCATCATTTGGCAGTTCTTGATTGACAGGAGGTGTCGCCTGGTTATTCTGGACTTGATTCCCCTCTGTTTCACTACTTACCTCCTCTGCTTGTACAGTAACTGCCATTGTTCCAGCAAGCAGCAAGGACAGAGGAATTGGGACTAATTTCATTCCCAGTTCTAATTTTTTCCCTAAAGTCTTTTTCATCTTCTTCTCCTTTTAATCTCCTATTTTAGACATTTTAAAAACTTTTTCCCATAAATTGACTAGTAGCTCTCTGTTATAGCGATTGGCAAGTTCTTTGGATCTTGCCGACAATCCCCTCCATTCTTTTTCTCCAAATTGGCTAAATTGCTCCAAATGGACAACATATTGATTAGCGTCATTTTGCGGTATAAGCCATCCATTCTCTCCATGCTTAATATAAGCGCGATTAGCATAGCGCACATCCAGACCAATCAGAGGCAAGCCATTGACCAGAGCCTCATAGAGCGATGTCGCAAAGGCTTCCGATAAGGAAGTGCTAATATAGGCATCATAAGCTTGATAAGGTATTTGAGACTGATAGCCCTTAAAGTGAACCAAGTCTTCCAAATCATTGAGCTCAAGGACATCTTGCAGCATGGCCATGTCAGGACCATCTCCATAGATGTCAAGAGTAAACTGCCTATGACCTTTAAATTTCAATAAAGCCATAATTTTCAACAATAACAGAACATTTTTCTCCTCAGATAAACGACTGACTGTCACCAAGTGAATATCCTTTGAATCAAATACCCTCTCTCTTGGATATTGGACTACTTGTTCTGCATAGGTGGTTGGAATAAAGAGGGCCTTATCCCTCATCTTTTGAGGCAGATAGGCCTCCTGACCTTCGCCAACCAAAATCAAAGAGTCTAATACATCCTGATCAAGCCAGCCCATGACTTTTTTATTTAACTCTTGTCCCAGGGCAATCATGTGATCCTGATGAAGGACGCGTGCTACATGAAAATCTTGCTCACGCCTCAAGAGAATATTTTCTGGAATATCCAGACGCTCCATCATCAGCCAGTCTTCTGGCTCAAGCTCCTCCTCAGCAAACTCCTGAAGACTCCTACCAGCTAATTCTATGCCCAGAAAACGGACTTTACTCCTATCAATTCCCAAGGCTTTATAACTATCCAGCACAAGCTGCCTAGAAGAGGCATTAGCATATATATCTGTATCCGCTTCAGAAACCCACAATTCATAAGGGACTTTCATTTCTTCAAAAAGCTCAAAACGATTGCGGAGGGCAATATCAATCCCAAACGCCCTAGAGCGGATACAAGCATCCACACAAACTACTTTCATTTTCTCCCTTTTAACCTAAAGTAATTCTATATAATAATATCTCACAACTTACAATTTTATGCAAGCGTTTCAGATGATTTTTTCTAAAATTTGATTGCTCACTCCACCAAGCCACTCCTTAGATAAGCATCCACCATGCGCTCTGTCGCAACAACTGAATCAATATGGGTACGCTCATAAGAGTGGCTGGATTCGATGCCGGCACCTAGCAGAGCATGCTTGACTTCTGCTCCTGCACTCATAGCTGCAGAGGCGTCTGATCCGTAAAACGGATAGATGTCCAGTTTGTAAGAAATGTCCTGCTCCTTGGCTAAATTTACCAAATGCTGGCGGAAGCCATAGTGATAAGGTCCTGATGCGTCCTTGACACAGATGGAAACCGTATACTCATCTGTCTGCTGGTCGTCACCCATAGCGCCCATATCAACAGCCAGATACTCCACAGCTTGCTCCGGCAAGCTGGAGTTAGCCCCATGACCAACCTCTTCAAAAACACTGAAAGCAAAATGAGTCGTCACCGGAAGCTGAATATTTTCCTCTTTATAAACTCGCAAAAGATTGAGCAAAATAGCTGCGCTGACCTTGTCATCCAAAAAGCGAGACTTGATAAAGCCAGACTCGGTAACTGTGGTACGAGGATCAAAGGAAATAAAATCACCGACTTCGATTCCTAAATCGCGAGTTTCTTTCTCACTTGTCACCTTTTCATCCAAACGAACTTCCATATTGTCCTGAGTACGTTCAACCGTCCCAGCATCCTTATAGACATGGCAGGAAGTCTGGTGAACTAAGATAGTCCCATTGATAGTCTTGCCACTGCTGGCCACATGGACTAGGCAGTTTTCTCCTTCAATCATGTTCCAAGGGAAACCACCAATCCGATCCAGCTTGAGACGACCGTCAGACTTAATAGCCCGAACAATAGCCCCCAGAGTATCCACATGGGCAGTCACTACCCGATGCTGGGCATCATTTTCACCCTTAACCACAACATGGACGCCGCCTTTATTGGTCCGGACAGGCTCATAGCCCATTTCCCCCAGCGTTTTCACCAGATAGTCTGCCACCTCAGCCGTAAAGCCTGTTGGCGAAGGGATAGCCGTTAATTCTTGTAAATATTGAACAGTTTGATTCATGAATGTCTCCTCATCGTTTTTCTTTATTATAGCACAAAGAAAGCCTGAGCAAATAGATTTTCAGCAGGCTTTTAATGATCAAATGCAAGAAAAACTCCTCAATTACTATCGCTGTACTGCTGCTCTTTATCCTCCTGGACTTAATTCTTTTTCAACTCCCAAAAGAATAGATTGCCCAACAATCCTAAGAGAAAAAGCAAGATAGGAATGGCATAAGCTGCTAGGGGATTATAAGCTTCTCCAGCACTAATTTTCATCTGAGAGCCATATGGAGCTATCAACTGATAATAATTAAGACCGCAAAACAAAATCGAAAAGAAAAAGATAGAAAAATAAAGCCGATAGAGATGCCCTAGCAGCTGTCCTTTGAATAAATAAGTAACTTCCCCCATCAGTGTTGCAAAATTCATAACAGCAATTACAAAATAAACAATGACAACAGGAACTAAAAATAGAAAAAGGTAAAGATAACCATAAACAACCCCCGGCTCTGGCTCAATTCCCCAATAACCGTACTGAAAAACCAGTAGATACAAAAATAGGGGCAAAAAAGGAATCACCCTAAACTTCTTATTTTTCATCCACATCTCCCTTTAAATAAAGAAACTTTTTCTTATTTTATTATAACAAACCTTCTTTATAAAACAAGAATTCTCTTTTATTTTAAAGTATTCATTGACTGTGAAATCAAGCTTAGCAAATTTCAGCCACCGTAAAAAACAGCCATTCAAATGCCTGCTTACTTTAGAGTTTATATGTTTAAGCGTCAGTACATTATCAAGGATAGATGGTGACAAAGACAAAAAAATCATCTCAGCTAGCTGAGATGATTTGTCTGGCTAAAATTAATTAGCTTTTTTGAAACGATAGACAAGAGCTGATAAAAGAATCAGTGCAAATCCTGCTGCTATCGCAAAGATAGATGTTTCACTGCCAGTTTTCGGCAAAACTTTTTTGCCAGTTGCTGATCCACGAACATCTTTTCCATCTTTATCTGACGAATTACCTGGGGTTCCATCCGTCGAACCGCTTGGTTTATCACCAGATGATGACGGTGGTGGTGTCGAATCTGAAGAAGATGGTGGTGGTGTTGGTCCTTGTGGACGTCTAGCTTCAAATGTCCATGTGCCTGTAAATTTGACATCTGAGCCTGCAATAGTTTTACTATCCGCGTCATATTTAAGGAATTTCCAAGTACCTCCAGTTACTTCAATAGAATCCTTAGCTGGCTGAACCGCTTGAACTGCAGTACCATCTGTGTATTCATTGGCATCGGTCGGCAGCAATTCTGTTACCTCTGCAGGTAAGGCGCGATTCGGATCTTCGCTTACAAATTCATACGTCACCTTATATTTCGGCGCTGGAATGAAATTCCATTTACCAGTAAATTTAAGGTCCTTATCCGCAACAGTCTGTGCATTCGTTTCTGCATAGCCTTCGAAAGTCCATGTGCCTTCAGTAACTGTAACACTTGTTTTAGCAGGCTGCTTAGCGTCTACATTAGTACCACTAGTGTAGCGATTAGTATCTGCTGGAAGCAAATCAGTTACTTCTTTTGGCAGGTTTGGATAGGCTGGGTTAGAGCTGAGAAACTCATAGCTGACACCATAGTCTTTATAACTGTTGGTGAATGTTGGATTGTTACCTGCGACAGCAGCTTCCAATTTAGCATTGTTTTCAGTCACTGTGACAGTCACAGTATGTTCTTTACTGTCATACGTTACTCCAGCTTCATTTCCAGCCACTTCTTTCAGCTTGTAGGTATAAGTCCCTTCTTTATCATAGTTGATCTCAGGAAACTTGATATTACCATTGGCGTCATTTGTTGCTTGAAGTTCCACGTTATTTCCGCCAACCTCAGTCAGCTTGAAAGTGTACTTACCAGCTTCAAGTGCTTTACCATCCAGAACTTTCTTAGCGGTAATCGCTGCAGTTGCTGGCTCTAACTTGTAGGTATTGGTGAAAGCATCACGGTCATAGGTAACCGCTGCTGTCTTGACGCCGTTGTTGTCTGTTACAGTAACAGTAACATTGATGTCTGAATTTGCATCGTTTGTCACACCTGGCAGATTGCTTGCTCGTTCACGAATGACATAGTTAAAGGTTCCCTCATTTTTGAAACGAAGTTTCTTAAAGGTGACGGCACCGTCTTTGTTTGTTACCGTTTGAACAACTTTGTCGTTGTCATCCTTATTGATCAAATCAAAAGTAAATTCACCATCTGCCAAATTGCGGCCAGTCAATTCCTTTTTGACTTTGAAGATAACTTCATCCGAACGGGTACCTTCCCCGACACCATCAAGAGTTGTCAAAGGTGCAAATGGACGTGATACTAAATCTGGCATCTTTTGTCCATTAGACGTAACGGTTACATCGTTAAAGGCTTTTTTGGTCACCTTATCAACTGGCTCTGTCAAACGTGTCCGATAGATAACATAAATACCTCTTCCACTCAAATCCCCAGCATTGACTGTGAAATGATTGGAGTCAGTGATTGTCACAATCTGGCTCGGATTAAAGGATTGACGTGTGCCAGAAGCACCTTCCCACTCAGTAAAGTAGTAACCTGTAATCCCTGAATCTTCATCCAGCTCTTGGCCTTCTGGAATAGCGTCCTCAATGACAACTTGACCAAGATTTTGGACATCACGATTGACACGGATACGCCAGTTGACGTAGTTTGGATCCTTAGAATCCTGAACCCCCCACTTGGAATACCCCTGAGGTTCTTCATCAACCTTGATACGCTTCAGCCTATAGGTTCTAGCACCTGGGAAATTAACTTCTTGCTCTTGGTCATAAGGCATATTATCAGCCCAAACCACTGTGAAAGAAGATTGAATACGCTTGGTATCTGGCATTTTCGCAAAATACTCAGCATTTGTGACTGTAATGGTCGCTGTATTGGTAACAGGATCTGTCACCAACTTGGCAACAACAGTACCATCCGGTGCACTTATGTTTTCCTCCAAAGTTCGCTCAATTTTGAACTGTGATGGAACACGATAAACCATGGTATCACCATTATTTAATACTTTGCTATCCTCAAATGTATAGGTCGGAGCAATGTAAAATTTACCTTCACCGTAGCCTGTATCCTTTAAAGGATTAGTATTAATGGTAACATCTGTAGTTAGCTGATAATCACTTTCACCTAACTCTGCAGCAGAAACCCTAGGACTTGAGCTTAACAAGGGAAGAAAGGTTGATACCAAAAGCAGCAAAGTCATCAGAGCATGAGACACTTTATGATAAGTTTGTTTCACCTTGAATGCGGTCCTCCTTCTTTTTATATTTTATTTTAGACAAATGCTGGCAGGCACACCATCACCTGTCTACCCCCTCATTTTCAGCCGGTTCTAAATCAAGATTTATTACCAAACTAAAAATGATAGTACTCGTATATGATAAGCAAATATGACATATACATATCAATTATAACATAAAAATTATAATTTACGCCTTGTAAACTATAATTTTTATTATCATTTTTCTATTCTTTGTCTACTTTCGTTACAAAAAAGTTACAAATTGGTTTTTAATCTAACTCGGATGGATTATTATTGTTTTATTAGAAATAAATGGCAAAAAATACCTAGACTTTTTATAGTCTAGATATTTTTAGTATTTCTGAAAAACATTTTGCCGCTTACTTATTAAAGATTGACTGTCTGAAGTCGTCTGTCTCACGAAGATAAGCATTGTAAATCTTCTTCTTGAGCAGGTTGACCCAGCTAGCATCAACACGGCTGGTAGCATTAGTAATGTTGCGTACATCCTCTGCCACTGCTTCGTCCATTAGCTTCTGCATCTCTTCATAAGAATGAATGGTTACTTTCTTAGTACTGTTTGGATTTTTAAGCTCGTACTCAATAGTGATTGGCTTGAGCTTAGTCAGCTGATCAATCCGCTCCTTATACATAGCTTTCTTGAAGGCTACCCAGGAATCATATTCACCCTTGAATACATTTTCCAAGACTTTCTGGTCAGTTACGAGACCAACATCTCTTCCGGACCATCCATCCCACGTTTTCTTACCTTCATCAAAGGCTTCCTTAGAGTACTTACCAGAAACATACGGGATAAATCCTTCATGGTAACCCTTAGCTGCTAGTAACTCATAGGCTGTACGGCGGAACATGACATCACCCGGAGCTCCATTTGGATTGCTCAAGGCTGAGTAGATTGGTGAGAAGAGGCTGAGACTGAGGTAGCCATTTCGACCGTATTTCCCACTATCCTTATTCTCCCGACGAGTGATGACATCATTTTCAATCAGAGAGTCAAAAGTCTTCAGATGCTTGATTTCCTCAGCAGTAAAGCTTCGCGTCTGGTTACCTGCATGGGTCTCCTTACCATACTTATCTGTAATATAGTAATTCTCCATCTTTCTGAACCACTGAAGTTTAGCATCATCGCTCTGCTTCAGCATAGAAGTACCTTCTAGGTAATCTAGGGTGTAGATCATGTCAAACATACCATGGACATAGTGCTGCAGGTCTTCTGCATTTTGAACGCGTTCCTTGAAGTTATATGTGTGTAGACGCGTCTTAGAGTCCTTGTCCACCTTGAAGAGAGTATTGAGAGTAATGGTTGCTTCATCTGCACTTGGAGTGGACTGTAAGAGACCGCGAGCATAAAGCTCAGCTCCCAGACCTTCGCGACGGCCATTGCCCTCAAAGTAGATGCCACCGTCAGAGTTATGGGTCATCTCATGCGTATAGACAGAGTTACCATAGTCTTCTAACAAGCGAGCGGCATCAAAGTGGGTTACACTTCCTGTAGCATAGGCATTGTAGCCCTTGCTTGGATACCACTTGCCAGCTGGTCCAAAGAACTCCTGCATAGCCAGTGATTTTTTGTCATTAGCTGGAGCCCAATATTTTTGACCATTCTTGTCAACCAATGAGAATCCATCGTAAACCAGAACAGAACGGAAGAGCTTGTCCTTGCTTTCATCGCTTAGAATCTTATACCAGAAGTCATAGTGATCGCGCTGGTATTCAGCAGTTTTTCTCACTCTGTCTTCGACAAATTCAGCTAGCTCTGCATCTGTCCGAACCCTGCCATTGGCATCAAGGCGATAACGGTCATAAGCCCCCATGGAGATGGTAGACATATTGGAGATAGCATAGACACCCTTCTCAGTCATGGTCAAGAGTGGCAAGAGCATGCCCTTGTGTTCCCAGTTATCAGCAGTAATCTTGTCGTAAACGCCGACAGAATACTTACTCTTGTCCTCAGCTGCATCCTGAAGCTGTCTCGCTTCTGCTACATCCGACTTAGCCTCAACGATGTAGGCTTTTGTATTGGTCTTGAGCCATTCATTATTGCTCTTGTCCGGCAGGAAGAGCTGACGATAGCCTTCTAAGTAGTTAAAGAGCCCTCGCTTACCAGTCGCTTCAGAGAGAGAGGTATCATAAGCCATATAGTTGTTCTTGGCTTTAAGATTATTAAAGCCTGACTGACCTAGTGAAATGATGGTATCCAGCGTTGAAGCATTATGATTTCCAAAGAAGTCAAACTTATAGGCCGACAAATCCTTAACATTGATATTGTCATAGTTGATATTATACCAACGGTTGAGATAGGTCAGACCCAACAGGAAGGCTTCCTTATTGGCTGTAATCTTCTGAGCTACATAGTCAGCCACGACATCGCCTTCAGTATTGATGGACTTGTCCATAGCCAGAACCTTGCGTAACTCTTCTGACAGCTTGGTCTTGACTTGGTCAAAGGCCGTATCTAGATAGAGATCATCCAGAGAAGTGTCAGCATTCACGCCTAAAACAGTTCGCATAGCCGGTGAGTCCAGGACAACCTGGTTCAACTCCGGCAGCACTTGATTGAGAACCCTGCTATAGTCTGATAGGAAGGCTTCTGGTGTATAAAGGAGGTCTAAGCCATTTACACTGTACTCTGCAATTGCCTTATATTTGAAATCTCCCTTATAGGTCAGATCCAGGTAGTCAACTGTATTATCCTCAAAGTGCAGCATCAAGCGGTTAATTCCGGTCTTATTGCTATTGATATCAGTGATAATCTGGTCGCCCTTCATCGGAACAACGTCCAGCAAGTACTCTGTATTGAGCTTGTGATTATCTGGAAGTTTATTTCCATAGGCAACAATGGTCTCCTTATTGTAGAATGGAAGGAGTTTTTCCATGTTAGCATAAGCTATTAAACGGTCTTCTCGAGCATTCTTTTCCAGAGCATAGTTGACAGAATAAAGGTTGAGATTCGTGTCTTCCAGCGTGGTCGTAATGTCTAGGTTAGTCAGCTTTTCTTCTGCCTCGTTCAGAGTCAGTGTCGAAGTGACAAACTTGTCATTTTCCAGTGTTTTATTTCCTTCAACAGCATAAGCTTCTGTGATACGGTTATTCTCATATCCCTGATCGCCAGAAATACTGTAAACATTTGTACCACTGACGTTACTGATAACATTATCAATCAAGCCATTGAAGTAATTGGAACCTACTACGCCACCAATCTGACCGTTCTTAGTAGAATTTTGAATCTTTCCAGCTACATAAGAACGGCTGATGCGGGCATTGTTTTCTAAACGGCCAACCAGACCGCCGAAGCGTTGGTTGTTGGCTCTAGCGCCTGCTAGAATAGTCACATCTGCCCTGCTTTGGCTAATCAAGGAGTTTCCTCCCTTAAGATTGGCAACCAAACCACCGACATTGTATTCTTTGCCCTGCTTATCATTTGATACGATAGTTCCAGTAAAGGAACTATTGGTGATTTGGGTATTGTTAGCAATAACGACCAAACCTGCCACCTGCGAAGCATTTTCTTTTACTTCTACTCTACCTTGGACAGAAACATCTGTGATTCGAGCATTTTCTGCATTGCGGGCCAGGGCAGCTGAGTCATAAGTACCAACAATATTGACCTCTTTCAGGTCCAGATTAGAAATAGAGGAACCACTCTTGAGGTTTTCAAATAAAGGCTTGGCTAGATTATAAATCGCGTACTGCTTGCCATTATGACTACCAGTCAGACTGCCTGTGAAGTTTCCTTTGAGGTAGACATAATCCGCAGGTGCCAGACTAACCTCGCTAGCATCCAAATCAGCTCCCAGAACGTAGTTGCCAGCCATATTTTGTTTCATAGCGTCTACCAAACTAGCAAAGCTAGTGTAGATATTTTGCTGACTAGGAACAGCTGCCTTACTGATATAGAAGTCATAGCCAGACTTATAGCCTGTCTCACCTTCTTGGACCAGCTCAGGCAGAGAGACTGTCACCTTATAGACATCCCTGCCATCCTTATGACTTTCCGCTATGCTGTAAACCGGCAGGAGCATTTCCTTAGATTCACTTGATTTGACTTTGACGAAGTAGGTAGACAGATCCGTAGGCATAGAGCTCATGGACACGACGCGCTTAAACTGGTCGTTTTCTTTTCTGTAAAACTCTGCCGAATCAATATCTCGGAAGGCAATCTTCTTGTATTCCAATTCAAAATTGCGGCTGTCCGTTTCAAGTTCTGTGAAGCTGCCATTATCCAGTTCATAAGTCAGCTTGGTTTTCAGGGTATAGCCTGTGTAGTAGTCTAAGTCGCCAATCTTCAGACTTCCTGCGAAATTGGTAATCGGAAGAGTGCGAACAAGCTGATCCCCCTGGTATAATTCAGCAGTCGCTGAACGGAAGGACTGGGACTGGTCTTCTAATCTATATTGGACTGTAACCGACTTGTCATCTGCATTTTCTGTCAGACTTAGAATGGAAACCGTTGGCTTGACTTTAGGCACTCCATTTAGAGCATCTTTGGCTGCTGTCAGGCTAGCAAAAGCTTGATTGACCTGCACTTGTGTGGCAGTTTGATTGTTCAGAACTACTTCTGCCTTGGCTAATTCGTCAGTATAAGATGTCTGCTTCTCTGAGTCAGCATTTTTATATTTTGGAGCTGCTTTGATAGTTGGATTTAAATCGTATTCATTTTGAAGAGCCGTTTTGACAACCTCAAGACCGCTTAACTGAGTCTTGGCTTGATTGATTTGTTCCACCAGTTGGTTGACTTCTTCTTGGCTAGCATGTGATCGGTTCAGGATTGCTTGACCTGCTGTCAAAGCAGTATCATAGCTAGATTGATGGCTCTGACTATCGTTGAAATAACGTGCCTGAGCTTTAATCTGATCCGCTTCTGCTAATAGATTGTGAAGTGGAATTAAATCGAATTCTTCTAAAGTTTCTACTTTTGGCGCATCGTTCGGTACCATGCTTGGCTTAGCCGTACCAACTTTAACAACTTGCGTTACTGGAGCTAGAGTTTCCTCGTTGGACAACTCCTGGCGGTCAACTTCTTGGCCGTTGGAGCTGTAAACTCGGGTCTTGATAGTTCGCTCGCCCTCAACACCTGGAGTGGCAATTTGACGGGCATCACGAACCAATTCGTCCGTTTCTTCTTCTCGAATGCTGAAGTTGATTTTTTCTACGCGGGTTTCGTCTGTGTAAGTCAGCGGATACTCTGGCAAAACATCTGCTTTTGGCGCATCGTTCGGTATCATATGCGGCTTAGCTGTTCCGACTTTGACAACTTGCGTCACTGGAGCGAGAGTTTCCTCATTGGACAACTCTTGGCGGTCAATTTCTTGACCATTGGAACTATAGATGCGGGTCTTGATAGTCCGCTCGCCCTGAACGCCCGGTGTTGCGATTTGGCGAGCATCTCGAACAAGTTCGTCCGTTTCTTCTTCTCGAATTGTGAAGTTGATTTTTTCTACTCGAGTTTCGTCCGTGTAAGTCAGCGGGTACTCTGGCAAAGCGTCTGCTTTTGGCGCATCACCTGGTACCATGGTTGGCTTAGCAGTTCCGACTTTAACAACTTGTGTTACTGGAGCCAAGGTTTCTTCATTGGACAACTCTTGGCGGTCGATCTCCTGACCATTGGATCTGTAAACACGGGTCTTGATTGTTCGCTCGCCTTGCACACCTGGAGTCGCGATTTGACGGGCATCACGAACTAGTTCGTCTGTCTCTTCTTCACGAATGCTGAAGTTGATTTTTTCTACACGCGTTTCGTCTGTGTATATCAGTGGATACTCTAGCAAAGCCTCTGCTTTTGGCGCATCGTTCGGTACCATGTGCGGCTTAGCAGTACCAACTTTAACAATTTGCGTTACTGGTGCTAATGTTTCCTCGTTAGAAAGCTCTTGGCGGTCGATTTCTTGACCGTTGGAGCTGTAAACACGTGTCTTAATCCTCCGCTCGCCCTGAACGCCAGGAGTCGCGATTTGACGAGCGTCTTGAGGCAATTCATCAGTATATTGCTCTTCAATATTGAAGGCGATTTTCTCTACACGCGTCTCATCCGTATAAGTCAACGGGTATTCTGGCAAAGCGTCTGCTTTTGGTGCATCATTCGGTACCATATGCGGCTTAGCTGTTCCGATTTTGACAACTTGCGTTACTGGCGCTAGAGTTTCCTCATTTGAAATTTCTTGGCGGTCAACTTCTTGACCGTTGGAACTGTAGACACGAGTCTTGATTGTTCGTTCACCCTCAACACCTGGAGTCGCAATTTGACGGGCATCCTGTGGCAACTCATCAGTGTATTGTTCCAAAATATTGAAGGCTACTTTTTCAACACGCGTTTCGTCCATGTAAGTTAATGGGTTCTCTGGAAGAGCATCGGCTTTTGGTGCAACGTTCGGTACCATATTTGGTTTAGCCGTACCAACTTTGACAACTTGCGTCACTGGGGCTAGAGTTTCCTCATTCGATAACTCCTGACGGTCAACTTCTTGACCATTGGAACTATAGACGCGAGTCTTGATTGTTCGCTCACCTTGCACGCCTGGAGTCGCGATTTGACGGGCATCACGAACCAATTCGTCCGTTTCTTCTTCACGAATGGTGAAGTTAACCTTTTCAACACGCGTTTCATCGGCATAAGTCAACTGGTACTCTGGCAAAGCGTCTGCTTTTGGCGCATCGTTCGGTACCATGTGAGACTTAGCTGTACCAACTTTGACAACTTGCGTTACTGGCGCTAGAGTTTCCTCATTTGAAAGTTCTTGGCGGTCAACTTCTTGACCGTTGGAGCTGTAGATACGGGTCTTGATAGTTCGCTCGCCCTCAACTCCTGGAATCACTATTTGACGGGTGCCTTGAATTAGCTCGTCAGTCTCTTCTTCACGAATTGTGAAGTTGATTTTTTCAACTCTAGTTTCGTCCGTGTAAGTTAGCGGGTATTCTGATAGCTCTTCTACCTTTGGTGCGTCAGCCGGAATCAGACTTGACTTACTTGTACCGACCTTAATAATTTGAGTGACTGCTGCAAGAATTTCTTCATCCGATAAAACTTGGCGATCAACCTCTTGGCCATTCGAGGTATAGATACGAGTGGTAATCGCCCGCTCGCCCTCAACTCCTGGTGTGACAATCTGGCGACTGCCTTCTGGAATCTCATCAGTATACTGTGCTTCGACGGAAAAATCTATCTTTTCTCTTCTTGTTTCATCTGTCGCAGTCAGTTCTAATTCTTGGGCTTGATGAACGGGTGCGTCATCTGGTGCTGTACCATAAGTTGTTAGTTCCGGAACTTCTTGGACTGGAGCGGTATCTGGTGCAATGCCAAAAGTCGTTGACTCAGGCACTTCTTGAACCGGTGCAGTATCGGGCGTTGTGCCATACGTTGTCAATTCTTGGACTTCTTGTACTGGAGCGGTGTCTGGTGCAGTGCCATAAGTCGTTAGCTCAGGCACTTCTTGAACCGGTGCAGTATCGGACGTTGTACCATAGGTCGTCAATTCGGGAACTTCATTCACAGGCGCAGTATCTGGTGCGGTGCCATAGCTGGTAAGCTCTGGGACTTCTTGAACTGGCGCTTCTTTTGGAACAGATTTGACTGCAGTAGTTCCAACCAACACAATTTCCGAAACTGGCTCTGCAGTTACCTGGTCTGAAACCACTTCGCTTTTTACAATTTCTTTACCTGCAATATAATTGCGAGTGACAACAGTACGTGTACCAGCGACACCTGCGCGAATGACCTGAGATTGCCCCTCTGCGAGCTCATTTGAATATTGGTATTCTGTTTGATAAGGCAGGACTTGGGTTTGGCTGCTTTCTTGGCTCTTGAATTCCAGTTCTGGTACTTCAGTAACTGGAGAAAGCCGAGCAAATTCGCGTTCTTTGGCAGCAATAATCTCTTTTTCTTGCTCTGTCAGTTTCTCTGTTTCAGTAGATACCGGCTTGTTGGCAGTACTCAGATTCCCAGAAAGACTAGCAAATTTACCTGCCTGCTGATCGACTTCAACAGCTGATAAGTCCTTTTGTGCCGTAGGAAGCTGATGACTTCCTGCTGCGTTCTCCTTGCCTTGTTCACCGCTTTTTAGATAGCCGACATACTCAAAACCAGCAATCTCTAAAGGCTCCGGCAGCTTATCTCCCACTGTCAAATTCAGCCTTTGATTGTAGGCGGCTAATTCAATATTGGTCACTGCAAATACAGAAGGAGCTAGGAGAATAGATCCTAGACCCGTCACCAGCAAAATAGAAGACAGGTATCGCTTACCATTTCTACCTCGTGCAATTACTAAAACTGCTAAAGTCAGTCCAGCAGCCGCAAATGTCGCTTCCCACAGACTTGAGTAGCCCGTCTTTGGCAAACTTTTTGCCGAAAGCCCCTGGGTCTTTGGACGGTAAACCAGGTAATAAGTATCAGAGTTTTCTTCCACAAACTTTGGAAGCTCCTTAACAACTGCATTCTTCTCAGCTTCAGTCAGTTCAGACTCTACTACGTAGTGATACTGAACTGGAACGGTTTTGCCGGCTGAGACTTCTGCAGCCTCAGCCGTGCTTATATTTCCCCCTATGGCGGTACTCAAAAAGAAGCTTCCGATAGTGGCGGAAACCAATCCTACTGATAACTTTCTAAAAGAATAGCGCTGGAGCGTATCACCAGTGATTCTTTTTTCCATAATAATTCCCTTTTCTCCATATAATAATCTCTTAAAATTTTACAGAATTTCCTACAAAAATTCAATGCTTTTGCTTAAAAATATATCTTTGAAAGCTGAAATCATCATGTTTTTGAACAACCTGAAAATAGTGTTCATTTTTAACTAAAAAAACAAATCTTCGGTTAGAAAATTTGCTTTTTAAACTATGATTTGCTTTGTTAGCTAAGAGTTTAAATCCAATTCAAAGAGGCCGTACTCATGCTTGTCCCCTTGCAGTTCTGCCGCATAGTGGCGCGTGACGGTTTTTTGATGAATCAAGGCACCGATAGCTGAAGCCTGTCGCTTCTGTGCTTCTTTAAAAATCGGATAAGCCAAGGCAGAGCCTAACCCCAAGAATTGCTCATCTACTCCTAGATACATAATCGTATAACGTTTTGGAAAACGCTTGGTCCAAAAAAGCTTGGCTAGGTTAAGAGGAGTCAGTTTTTGATAAACCAGAGAACCGTAGTCTGGCATGGCAATCAGAAAACCAGCTAGCTTGTCCTCCTTATAGGCCAGCTTAACCATAGAAAAATCAAGAATATACTGGTATTTTTGAAAAATCTGACTGAACTGCTGACTAGAAATAGACCGATAAATCGGAAAATCTTGATAGAGACGATTGAGAAGCTCAAAAACCTGCAGCGAGGCTTCTTCCCAGTCCTTCTTTTTGGGAGAGCAAATGGTGAAACCAGCTTCTTCAAAAGACTCAAAGCGATGAGCCAGCTTGTCCTGATGAGTTTGATTGCTGACCTTGGGATAAAAATTGGACAGATAGAGTTCTTTGATCTCAAAACCAGCAGCCTGCCATAGCTCAGGATAATAGGCTGGATTATGAGGCTCCCCTGTAAAAGGAAGCTCCTCTGTTCCAGTCAGCTGCATTCGATAGCCCAGCCAAAAACTTGCTTGTACGGGGCCGATTATCTTAATCGCTCCGAGACTGCGAGCAAAACCTGCTAAATGCTCGATAAAAGCAGATGCAATCTGTTGATCATTAATCGACTCGAAAAATCCCAAGTAAGCAGCCTCATCATCTGGATAGAAGGTCAGGATGCCTCGAATACAAGGTCGACTGTCCACATAGCCAACAAAGGCATAGGTTTCTAAGTCAGAACTCAGCGGGTGACTGCCCTCAATCAAAGCCATCTCTTCCTCTTCCGACTGCATGAGGTGGTCTGACTGGTAAATCTGCTTGGGCAGAGCTAGAAAATCATCCAGCTCTGTCGTATTGGGTTTGACTGGTTTAATTTCCAGCATGGTCTTCCTCCTTGATTAGTCGAATCTTGCCAGTAAGGCCATCCATCTCAATCCAGTCGCCATTTTGCAGCTGGCTGCAGGCACCTCTGACATTGACAATGGAAGGAATACCTAGCTCGCGGGAAATAATGGCCGTGTGCGAGAGCAAAGACCCCTGCTCGGCAATGACACCCTTGGCTTGGGTCAGAAGATAGACCCAGCCCGGATCGGTCATCTTGGTCACGATAATCCGGTCCTGAGCAGACTCAATCTCCTGCACATCTTCCACGACCAAAACCTGAGCCTTGACGCAGCCAGGTGAGCAGCCAATCCCTTGTAAGGCTTGATTGCCCGTATTATGACTGCTGGTACGGTTTTGCGGTTTCAGATATTTCTCAAAGACCTGTCCAGCAAAAACGTAGCGACTAAAGGTTGGCAGCTCCTTATCAGCCTCCAACTTCTCTCGACGCTCGGCTATCAAGCCGCTAACATCTCTGGGTTTTCTGGTCAGCTCAAACAATTCTTCCTTTGTCAGGTAAAAAACATCGTCAGGCGTAGCCAGCAGTCCTTGCTCGGCTAATTGCTGCCCAAGCGTTCGGAAAATCTGTCGCATCATGCCATAGATTCGTGTGCGGTTTAAGCGGGAGCTCTCCCGATATTTAACACCAGTCATGGCTCGCTTGCGAAGAAAATTCGTCCACCAGCCTGATTTTTGCTCAACTTCTTCAAGTTTCTGAGGGGCCAACTTTTTCTCCTCTTGTTGGTACATTTGCAGCAGGAGCTTGAACAGACGCTCTGGGTGCGTTCGGAAGGTTGGTGTTTCTAACTTCAACTCTTCCGGAGCTCGGTCACCAAATTCATGGATAAAATGAGTAATTTCTTGGACCAAAGGATGATGGCGACTTAGAAAAACTGCTGGACTTTCAGTTTCCATAGCCTGTCTAATCTCTGCATTTTCTTCTGCTTTCAGCTGAGCTGTTAAAGCCTGCAGAGCCAAAGCCGGTCTCATGCTTTCAATCTGCTCAATTCCCGCAATCTCAGCCTGAACCGCTCCGCCGCGCCGCGACTTCTTCAGGAGTCCAGTATAGACAAAAGCATAGAGGTCATTGACCAGTGTAATGTCCCAGTGAGCCAGAATATCCTCTTTCAGCTTGCTGACCAAGCCAATCAAGGTCTCCGCATCTGCATCGGGAGAAAAGCTCGCTTCGTATTGGCGCTGAATCTGGGCGAACTGCTCTTCCAATTGCCTCATTTGTTTGGGTGCCGTCCAAAACTCTCGGATGATTCGGAGCATGATTTGCAGGCGTTTGAAAGCAGACAGGTGCACTGGCATCTGAGGCACCTCTGTCTCTCTCACTCCCAGCATATCCTGCCAGATAGGAATGATTTTCTTAGAAAAAGGCAGAAGCTGCAAGAGCTGATACCAGCTCTGGATCTGGTAATAAACCCGACTGTTGACTGGTTGTAGCATATTTTGAAATGTGGATTCATAAGCTGCCAATTCAGGGGCATTCTTGCCAACCAATCGCTGGGCCAGACTGCGGAAAATGCTAGCATAGGCCTCCTGGATAAAGCTAATGGTCAAAGGACTAGAAACGCCCGGATAGCTCTCGACAATGTTGCTGTTATCCAGAATAATCTGCTGGCCTTCTAGCAAGGTAGTAATAGGTCGTGCTTGCAAAAGATAGAGCTGGCCATTTGCGAAGGTAAACTCCATATCCATATAAGGTCCGAAAAGCTGACTTACCTGACCAGCCAAGGCCTGTAAGTCCTCGAGTTGTTCCTGTGATAATTCTGGTGAGTCCTCCGTCTGCTCAGTATAAAAGAGCTGGTCCTTGGGATGGAGCGTCACCATGGTTGTAGGAATCTTATCCTCGACAACCTTATTGCCCAAGCCCCGACCGATGACAATGATGTGCTCGTTCAGAATGCCCTTGGGATTAGCTGTGAAGTAAATCCCAGACAGTTCTCCCTCCTGCATGACCTGAACAAGGCAAATCATCTGTGCCTGCTTCAAGGATAGTCCCTGCTCAAATAGATAACTAAGAGCCGACTCCTGATAAAGAGAGAGCAAAGTCGCTTGGACGGCTTCTTTAAGCCCCTCTGGCTTCACATTGAGCTGGCTCTCAAACTGACCGGCAAAGGATGAAGCCTTCCCATCCTCAATGGTTGCTGATGAGCGAACCGCAAAGCGACAGTCTGTCTGAGAAAACTCCTGATGAATCCAGTTTTCTGCTGCTGTCAGATCTTCTTGCGCAAACTGCTCTTTAGCCCAATCCTGAAATTGCTGACTGAGTTGGGACAATTCCAACTCTCCGGACCGATAGGCTACTTCCATCTGCTCCAAGTCAGCAGAGCTGGCAGATTCTTGAAAAAAGTCAAAAGCAAATACTGCAAAGTCAGGAACCGGCAAACCAGCAGCCTGCATTTTCAGCAAATGATAGGCCTTGCCTCCGACCTGGTCAAGCCCTGTCTGCTTGATTCTTTTCATCAAAGTACCCCCATCAAGAGATAAACAGCAACGGACAGAACCATTGTCGTCTCTGTGATATAAGTATAACGCTCCACCCGCTCCCGGATATTAAAGCGAGTCGGATCCTTGATAAACTGCTCAAACTGGACGGTCATCCAAATGACATTCAGCACCAAGATTACCACTCCAACATGGGAAATATTCCAGAGAAGGGCAAAATTGGTCAAGATATCCAGCAGAGTCACCACCTCGATAAAGCGAGTAGCTTTTTTGTAGCCAAAAAGCTTAGAATAGGTCACATACTCTGTCTCGTCTTTTGGCGCTCGAATCTTGCGGCAGACTTCCCAGATCAGACTTGGGAAATACATGGTAAAGGCCAGCAAGACAGTCGGCAGGGACAAGAGAGGCAGATTGTACTTGTAGCAGACAAAGGAAATAGTATAAAGATTCAAAATCATCATGACCGGATTATGGGTTACTAGAGCCAGTGGCAGAGAATTTTGAATCTTATCACGCTTAAAGAACCAGAAGGACATGAGAGTTCCGTAGATGTAGAGAAAGAGGAACCAGCCGATATTGTTCATAAAGAGGATATTGAGAAGTACAGATACAGCTACGATAAAGCTGAGGGCAATAGCCAGGTCCTTCTTTTTCACCCGGCCAGATGGCAGAGCCCGATGAGGAAAGAGGCGTCTGTCGGTCTCATAGTCCTTGAAATCATCCGCGATCCGCAGAATCATCAGAAAGACGAAAATGGTAAAAATTCCGATCAACTCCTGATGGTCAAAGCGAAACTTGGTCACTCCGTCATTGAGCAAGAGGACAAAATAAATCTCAAAAAACATGATAGCAGCCACAAAAAAACGCGGCAGCAAGGGAAACATTTCCTTATAATAAACAGCTAATCGTTTAAACATAGCTTTTCTCCAATCTTTTCACCCATTTGAATCTGGGTTTCTATTCCAAGGTCTGAGTAAGTCAGGATATCCTGATCCAAGCGAATCGTGCATGCTGGATAGAGGACAAGAATGGTTGAGCCGCCCAGACCAAAGCAGCCCTTCTCCTGTCCCCTGACCAAATGCTCCTGACTGTGATTGTATATTCTTCCGACCAAGAGAGCCCCTACTTCCATCTGCAGGACAGGTCCTAGGTCGGTATCTAAAAGACAGTATTCTCTTTTATTTTCCTTGTAAATCAAGCGCCGCTTCTGGGCTACCTGCCTGACCGTATGGAGGCGTCCCTTGATTTTTCGTCTTCGGGTAATTCTGCCGGATTCAGCCGCCAGATAGCGGTGCAGGTCTTCTACTCCCAAGCGATAGACCAGCGCTGTTCCGCCAGTGAACAGCTGAGCTAACTCTTCATCCAACAGTAAGTCAGCTAGCCTGTATGTCTGACCCTTTATCGTCAGCTGCAAGTCCTGACTAATGGTAAAAGCCTCCAGCTTGGCATCTGTCACAGCCAGTACTTGACTGTCAGGACAGACCGGACGTAGAGCGGGCTTGATTTTCCTCTGGAAGAAAGCCGCGAAGCTAGGATAGGGGCTATCTTCATAGTCAGCCAGATTCAGCTGATAATTTTCAACAAAAGCTGCTATTTTCTTGCGAGAAAAAGGAGTGTAGTCTTTCAAAGTCAGAAGATAAGACAGGCTAGGTCGGGTCAAGAAAGGCAACAAGATGCGGCCCCAAGCAGTACCATAAAGCTTGTCTAATAGACCCGCCTTGTATTCTGTCGGTTCAACTACTTGGCCAGTCCTTCTCTGATAGACCTTAACCATGCGGGAGAACCCCCAGACCAATCAGACTTGTAACAGCTAAAATCGCAAAGACCAGATAGGCCAGCTTATTGGGCTTGGGAATCCGGCAGTTGTAAACAAATAAGAAGGTCAGCAAAAGAGACAAGCCCAGCCATACCCAAGCAAAGAGACCAGGCGCTATCCATTGACAGACCAGATAGGTCAGAGGGAAAAAGAGGGCGCTGTAAGTCACGGGCAAGCCGATAAAATAAGAGCCAGATCCTTCATCATGTTTGGCCAAGCGATTAAAATGAGCCAAGCGCGTAACTGCAGCTAAGACATAGAGGACAGCCAAGATGATATTGGCCGCTCCCAAGGGCAGCTGAGTCATGAGGAGAACAGCCGGAAGAGACGCAAAGCTAATCATGTCGCAGAGCGAATCAATCTCAATACCGAAGCGCTTCTGACTTTCAGTCCGCTTCATCCGTCGCGCCACGACACCGTCAAAGAGGTCACAGATACCGCTAACGATAAAAGCCATCATGGCTAGCCGCAGCTGGGACTGAATGATGGCATAGACTGCCAACAGTGCAAAAGTGGCGCCCATATAGGTTAGGATAACAGATTTGTCGTATTCACCGATAAACAAAGGTTCATTCTTCTTCATGAATTCTTATTTCTCCTCTTCTTCCATCTAAAGTAACCAGCATGCCAGTTTCTAGCAGCTGAGTCGCATTCTTGGCGCAGACCAGAGCTGGAATCCCGCATTCCCGAGCGACAATAGATGCATGACAGAGAACCCCGCCATACTCTGTCACAAGGCCACCTAGAATACCGAAAACATAGCTCCAGCCCGTATCTGTATAGCGAGTGACAAGAATTTCTCCCGGTTCAATCGTCTCAATATCAGCCAAATCCAAGAGGACTCGAACCCGACCGGTCACCTGACCACTGCTGGCTGGCATTCCCGTCAGCAAGGCCTGACTCTCATGGGCTACCTCTTCCAGGCTCATCTCTTTGTCAGTCAAATCACCCACTGGCTCAAAATTCCGATAGGCCTGGCAATAATGCTGATTATCAGCCGCTTCTTCTTGAAGTTGGTCTGCAGTCTTTTGCCCTTCCATAAAGGAAGTCAGACTTTCTTTCTTAATGTAAAAAACATCTTGAGAAACTTTCAGAAAGCCTCGCTTTTCATAGGCTCGGCCGAGTTTAAGGCTAATCTGACGAATGAGGTGGTAATAGCGCGTGGAAATATCCTTGAACTCCTCTCGCCACCAGAGCAATTTCCGCAAGTCTTGACTGATTTTTTCTATCTTTTTCTGCTTAGCTCGAGATAGATGGGCAAGATCCAGTTCAGACTCTGAGACAGGACTGAGCGAAGCTTTGGCCGCTTGGTAATACGCTGAATCAGCAACCAACTGCTGAACCGCTGTCATAACCTGATAAGCATCTTCTTCATAGCTAGCCACTCGCAAGTCCAGCTCCCGAGCCGAGTGATAGCCAAAGTCCTTTTGGAAATCCTGAATCTTGATAAAATCAGCTCGCTCAGGATATTGTGCTGCCAGTCCCTGCAACTCTTCCACCGATAGCTTCAACCAGTCGTCTGTCAGTTTCTCGTCTGCCAAAACAAGATCCGCAGCTTCCAGCATTTCAGCTAAAAGCTTGGTATGTGAAACATTTCCTAACTTGGCAATCAGTTGGAAAAATTCATCGACCGTCAGCCATTTAAGCAGACTGGTCTTTTTCATAGACAGCTGGACCGTATTGATGTAGGCCTGCCAGAAATAAGTTCCCTCACTGTCTAAATAAGCCTGATTTAGCACTAACTGCCAAAGACTCTCGACCTGATGCAGCAGGCTTTGGTCGTTCAGTTCTTTGATTTCTTGATTCAGGCGGGTAAATTGCTGACGCAGCTCTTGCAGCTTGTCTGGCGCCTGATGCAGAAAAGTCTTAGTTACTTTTTGCGTTTTTAAGGCTACCCGCAGGAAATTTAAGAGCAAGGCTGGACTTAATTTGCTGGTAAAACCTTGACCTTGGTAGTCTTTATTAACTCCCAGCTCATCATCAAAGTCTCGCTCAATATAGCCCGGAATCTGCTCCATACCTTGCTTGACCACGCCTAAGTTCCAGAAAGGCCGAGCATAATGGAGACGCATCAGTGGAGGCATCACACCTTCAGGCTCTAGTCCAATTGCCAGCAAAAAGCTAGAAAGGGCCTCTTGCCAAGAATGGCGGTAAAGGCTCCACATCAGGTTGGGACAGGGCTGAGCCGCCACGCCTCCATCCCGAAAATTTGCTGTCGTCCAGCGACCACTGTCGATTTTGGTTGGTACTGTCGTGATGGGCCGAGCCTGCAGCAGATAGACTTGCTCTTGGACAGCACACCACTCAATATCCATCGGCCGACCAAAATACGCCACAATCTGCAAAACTTGCTCGTGCAGCTTCTGCAAGACTGCCAGAGGCATTTCAACTTTTTCAAACTGGCTCCAGTCTGGCCTGTACCAAGGAAGAGTCAGCTGCAAAGGATTAACTTGACCGCTAACCAAGCTCTCAGTCGAGCCTTTTACATACTCCAATAGCATGGTCTGGTCTTGATTAGTCGCTACGTCTAGGGAAAAACAGACACCGCTGAAGTCAGGCTCTATCTGCTCCTGAATCAGCACAGCCATAGCAAAATCCTGCTCGGCCAAGCCTTGTCGTTGCCAATAGGCTAGCGCCTCTGGGTTGAAAAGAGAAAGCAGACAAGAACGGATGCCCTACTCAATTTCTGACAGTGTCCGGCAGTTGCCAATCGAGTCATATTGACCGGCAAATGACATGGCCTGTCCGTCTTCTAAGAGGGCACTGCTGCGAACGATATAGGCTTGATTTTCCTGACAAAAATCTGCTAACTCCTGTAGCCAAGCTGACTCCAAGGGATACTGCTGCAAACGCTTCGCAATTTCCTCTTTGCCAAGTTCGATTAATTCTTTAAGTCCCTCTTTTGAGTATTCTGGCAGAGCTGCTCTTAGCCAATCCATTACTTGGTCCGCAGGCAAAATCAAACCCTTAGGAACCGAAAACCCCAGTTGACAGAGGTTGATTAACTGATTGATTTTACCGCCATAGACGGCCGAAGGCTCCTTTTCCAGCCATAGTTCTTTCATCAAAAGCTCCCATCTTACATACGATTTTTTCTAAGTTTAGCCCAGTAGAGCAGACGATTGACTCCTAGATGCGTGCCCGCCCCTAGTATTAGAATGCCCAGCATCTGCTGCCAGGACAGAGGAATATAGAAAAGCAAGAAAATGATACAGCCAATCAAGGAATCAATCTGGTCTATCCAGATAAAGGTCCATTTCCAGCCATTCTCCGCCGTCTTGCCCTCTCTGATTTCCAAACGACGCTTGATAAAGCTATTGGGCAGCTCAAACAAAACATAGGCCAGCCCCAAAAGAGCTCCAAGCACCAGATTAAACAGGACGGTATTTTCGTAGAAAGCATAGACCAAGTGCAGCGTCTCTAGAGTGGGAATACCCTTTAAGAGCAATCCCCAAAAGATCTGCGCCAAAGCTCCCCAGACAATCATGCCAAAGAAACCTTTCCAGGTCTTGTTAGCCCCAAAAAGCCTCTTCCCATCCTTTAAAATCAGCCCAGCATCCATTGGTCGATAAGCCGCCTCTAGCAGTGAAGACCTGCAAAATATCATATTCAGAACTCCAGCCAGAATGACCGGCATCAGGGTGATATATAAGGCAAGAATCGAGTGCATACTTATTTCCTATTCTTTTTATGAAAATCAGCTTGAAAAGATTAAGAGACTTCTCAAACTTTTATGAATTCATTATATCATAAGTCTCTAAAGCCCTTACACAACAAACTGTCAACATCTGTCTCATCTGATAGTGGTTCAAAAAATTCGCTATTCTACACTCTTATTTCTCCTTGCACTGTAACTACCATGATTTTTAAAATATACTAATAATTAGTAGCAAATAAACAAGATTACAGATAATATGTCAATCAATCTTCCTTTTATTATAAAAGGCTTTTAAAAATTTGTAAAGAAGGGATTTCTGATTCAAAGTAAAAAACCAGCCTTTCTAGCTGGTTTGTCAGTTTATCCTCTATCATCATAGCCATTTGGATGACTGGAATGCCATTTCCAAGCAGTTTCGATAATGCTTTCGATATTGTCAAATTTCGGCTGCCAGCTCAGAATTTTTCTTGCTTTCTCAGAGGAAGCAATCAGCGTATCCGGATCCCCTGGGCGCCGCTCTGCTATTTCCAAAGGAATAGGATGGCCGGTCACCTTTCGGGCTGCTTCTACAATCTGCAAGTTGGAAAAACCAGTCGAAGAGCCAAGGTTAAAGGCATCTGAAGGCTGTCCCGCACGCAGATGCTCAACAGCCAGAATATGGGCGTCAGCCAAGTCGAAAGGATGGACATAATCACGGACATTGGTCCCGTCTGTAGTATCGTAATCGTCTCCAAAGACGGCAATCTTCTCACGTTTGCCCTGAGCCACCTGAAGCACAATGGGCAGGAGATGGGTTTCAGGCCCGTGGTCCTCTCCGATTGAACCGTCAGGTTTGGCACCAGCCACATTGAAATAACGCAGAGCTACAAACTTGATACCATAGGCCTGGTCTGCCCAGCGCATAATGGTCTCCATCATGAGTTTGCTCTCACCATAAGGATTAATTGGCTTTTGCGGAGTCGTTTCCAGAATCGGAACTTCCTCAGGAATGCCATAAGTCGCCGCTGTCGAAGAAAAAACAATATTTTTAACGCCGCATTCCTGCATGACCTCCAAAAGAGAAACCATGCCTGCTGTGTTATTGTCAAAATACTTGAGCGGATCCACCATAGACTCTGCCACCAGTGAAAAAGCAGCAAAGTGAATGACTGCATCGATAGATGGATGTTTGGCAAAGACATCACGCATAAAGTCCTTATCCGCCAAATCCCCCTCATAAAAGACCGCTTGCGGATGGACGGCTGCCCGATGGCCAGTTACCAAATTATCAACGACGACTACGTCTTCCTTGCCTGCCGCTACCAGACGGTCTACCATGTGCGAGCCGATATAGCCAGCCCCACCTAATACTAAAATTGCCATAAAACTTCCTTTCCCTGTTACGCTAGATTCATTATAACACATTTCCTAGGGCTGGATGCCAACGGATTGGACGAAGCGCATGAAAGCCTCCTGACCCTCCTCCGTTCGCTTGTAAACTCCCGCATCTTCCAGTACTCGGCTGAAAATTTGTCCAACCGAGGCCTGAACTACTCCTTCCACTGTCTCAGCGGTAACATCTGGATTCTGGTCTTTGAGTTGATTGGCCCACTCCTGATGATAGGCCGCAACCTGACAGTCTTCTCCCAGCAAGAAAAGTTCCACCTGCTTGAGTTCTTCCTTGAGCCGAGGCGGCAAAATAGCCAGTCCCATAACCTCAATCAGACCGATATTTTCTTTCTTAATGTGCTGCACATCCCTATGAGGATGGTAAATGCCGTCCGGATGTTCTGGGGAAGTTTGATTGTCCCGCAAGACTAGGTCTAGCTCAAAACGTCCATCTTTTCTGCGGGCAATCGGTGTGATAGTGTGATGTGACTCACCCTCAGACTCTGCTAACACCTGCACACTTGGGTCAGAATAAGTTCGCCAAGCTTGCAAGATCTTGTCAGCCAACTCAATCAACAATTCCTTCTTCTCAGACCTCAGACGAATGACGGACATGGGCCACTTGACAATACCCGCCTCTACCTCTTCAAATCCGCTAAAAGTAAAGCTGCAATCCAGCTCTGCTATTTCCATAGGGAAGATATGACGTCCGCCCTGATAGTGGTCGTGGGTCAGGATGGAGCCACCGACAATAGGCAGGTCGGCGTTGGATCCTGCGAAATAACCTGGAAAGGTCTCGACGATGTCCAGCAGGCGCTCAAAGGTCAGCCGACTGATATCCATAGGAAGGTGTTGACTGTGCAGAAAGATACAATGCTCATTAAAGTAGGCATAGGGCGAATACTGAAAACCCCACTCCTGTCCAGCTAAGTCAAAGCGGATAATCCGATGATTGGCTCTGGCTGGGTGGTCCAAGCGGCCTTGGTAGCCTTCATTTTCCATGCAGAGCTGGCAGGCTGGATAATTACTATTCTTAGCCTTTTTAGCTGCCGCAATTTCCTTGGGATCCTTTTCTGGCTTAGAGAGATTAATGGTAATTTCCAAATCTCCATATTCAGTTGGCGATTTGAAAGCAATGTTTTTAGCAATAGCCTTGACCTTGATATAGTCATTCTTTTGACTAAGCTGGTAAAAATCAGCCACAGCTTGCTCGGGACTTGAGGCATAAGAAGTCCAGAAGTCCCGATTGAGCTGGCTAGGGGCTGGCGTGATTAAGTTCATGAGCTCAGATCCCAGTATATCCTGCTCAGCCAGAGTATCACCAATCTTCCCATTCTTCACAGCCACAGCTACCAAGTCATCCTTAAGGTCAATTAGCTGCTCAGCCTCAGTCTCCTGCTCTGCCACTGTCTCTCCAACTAGAGCCATGACACGATTGCTCAGATAGATGGTGTCCATTTCTTCAAAAGTACTATTGTCAATCACTGCAGATACAAAAGCAGTCAGTAACTTCTTGGACATAGATCTTCCTTTCTTTTGCTAGTAAAGAGAGTTGGACAGAAATCGGTAATTCGTTAGAATTCGATTTCGTCGTCCCACCTCCGCACAGTTGATTAGGGCTGTAAAAGCTGATAAAATCAGCGTAATAGAGCCCACTTAACCACTGCGTCTTGCTCGACAATCCAAAGACAATTGAGAGGCTAGGACTTTTGTCCCAGACCCAAGTTCCTTTTCTGTGAATTAGTCCAGCACTCGGCTTCCGCCAGCTACTTCTGCAATGTAAAAGCTAGGGGCATAGCCAACAACCTCTTGATACTTGCGGCCAACATTTTCTTTGAAAAATTCCACCACATCCTTATGAACTAAAGCAATGGCGCAGCCACCAAAGCCTGCTCCAGTCATACGAGCCCCCAGAACACCTTCTTGCTCCCAGGCCGTGTGAACCAAGGTGTCCAGCTCTAGACCAGTCACTTCATAGTCATGCTCTAAAGAAACATGGGACGCATTCATGAGACGGCCGAATTTGTCAAGATCACCTGCCTGCAAAGCTGCCCGTGCTTGCAAGGTCCGTTGATTTTCCAAAACAGCATGGCGAGCCCGTTTGAGACGATTCTCGTCCTCAATCAGATAGCTATACTCGTCAAAGGACCACTCGTCCAACTCACCCAAGGTAGAGATAGACAGCTTGCGGTTAAGTTCCTCAACAGCTTTTTCACACTCCGCCCGACGCTCATTGTACTTAGAGTCCGCCAACTCACGTCGCTTATTGGTATTCATAATCACTACGACATTGTCCTGGAGATCAAGCGGCACCAAGTCATATTCAAGAGTATTGGTGTCAAGGTAAATAGCCCGCTGGTCAGCTCCCATTCCAATAGCGAACTGGTCCATAATGCCAGAATTAACTCCGATAAATTCATTCTCAGTTAATTTACCGATTTTCACTAGATCCAAACGTTCCAAGTTCAAATCAAAGAGCTTCTCAGCAATAACACCCGTCAAGAGCTCTAGAGATGCAGAAGAAGACAAGCCCGATCCGTTGGGAATATTTCCATAAACATAGATATCCATTCCTCGGTCAATCTTATGACCCGCCTCCTGCAGAAAATACAAAACTCCTTTTGGATAGTTGGTCCAGTTATGCTCAGGCTCAAAGTGCAGTTTTTCCAATGGCATTTCAATAATCCCTTTTTCTTCAAAATTCCCTGAGAAGAATCGCAAGAGCTGATCGTCCCGCTTGCGAGCCGCTCCATAAGTTCCTAGGGAAATAGCTGCAGGAAAGACATGGCCGCCATTGTAGTCGGTATGCTCACCAATCAGATTGATCCGACCGGGTGAAAAGAATGTGTGATCCGCTTCTACTCCAAAAACTTTGGCAAAATCTGCACGGATTTGCTCCGTTGAAATTAGGTTTGACATAAGCTAAACTCCTTTAAAATGAATGATCGATATTGTAATCGTTTTCTTAATTTTATTATAACTGTTTCCGAGTAAAACTTCAATAAATTTAGTAAAATTTTAGTTAACAAATTACCGCAATAATATTTACTAAATTCTTCTTTGTTATTTACTAATTTTTGAGTTATAATTTATGTAGACAGTAAATTAAAAAGGACCAAATCAAATGGCTACTATCAAAGATATCGCCCAGACTGCTGGTGTTTCTCCCGCAACTGTTTCGCGGGTTTTGAACTATGACAAGTCCATGTCTGTCAGCGATGAGACGCGTAAAAAGATTTTCGATATCGCTGAACAGCTCAACTACAAAAAAAGCAAAAGGCAGAAAAAGACTTCACCTCAAACCCATCGCATTGCTATCGTGGAATGGTACACCGAGCTGGAAGAGCTGGATGATCTTTACTACTACTCCATCCGCTTAGGCATTGAAAAGAAAGCACGGGAACTGGGCTATGATATCGTACGGATTTTCAACAACGACTCTCTGAGCCAGCTAGAACAGATTGACGGCATCATTGCCATCGGAAAATTCAGCAGCAAGCAAGTCAAGGAGCTGGAGCAATACAGTCCTGCCCTGGTTTTCGTTGATAGCGATACGCTCAACCAAGGTCACAGCTGTGTGACAACGGACTTTGAGCATGCCGTTACTCATGTTCTCGACCATTTTCTTGAGCAGGGCATTCGAGGAATCGGAATGATTGCTGGACGTGAAGAGACTTCAGACGGGACGACAAGTCTTGACGATCCGCGCTTGGCCTGCTTCTGCCGTTACCTTAGTGACAAATGTCTTTATCAGCCGGCCTATGTCAAGATAGGAAAGTTTTCCTCAGAGTCGGGCTACCAGCTGATGAAAGACTTAATTGACCAGCAAAAAGAGCAGATGCCCAAAGCATTCTTCATAGCCAGCGATGCTCTGGCTGTCGGTGCCCTCCGTGCTCTTCAGGAAGCAGGAACAGCTGTTCCCCAGGATGTCCAGATTATTTCCTTTAATGATACATCCATCGCCAAATACGTCTATCCGCCTCTCAGCACTGTGACAGTCTTTACAGAGGAAATGGGTAAGCAAGCTCTGCAGATGCTGGACCAATTCATCAAAACAGACGAAAGCCCCATCCCTTACATGATTAAGCTCTCTACCAAGCTGACACTAAGAGAAAGCAGCCATTAAGCTAGAAAGAACGCCTATGAAAACCTACGAAAAAATCTTTGACATCCTCAGCCAGGCTGACGACTATGTGAACGGTGAAAAAATAGCTCAAGAATTGGGCATTTCCCGAACTTCCATTTGGAAGGCTATTCAAAAATTGGAGAAAGAAGGCATCCAAATCGAATCCGTCAAGAACCGGGGCTATCGACTGACAGCGGGTGACCTATTGATTCCTGATTGGATTGAGACACACTCACCTGTTCAGGTCTCCTTCAATACTGACTGCCAATCCACTCAGATGGATGCCAAGGCTGGCATGGAGGCCGGACGCCCGGCCAACACTCTCTATCTGGCTGCAGCTCAATCCGCAGGCCGTGGCCGCTTCGGTCGTGCCTTCTTTTGCCCCAGTCAAGGCGGCTTTTACATGTCTCTCCACCTCAAGCCCGACCTCCCCTTCGACCAGCTCCCCTCCTATACTATCTTGACCGCGGGAGCTATCTACAAGGCGGTGAAAAATCTAACCCTCATGGAGATTGATATCAAGTGGGTTAATGACATTTACTATCGAAACAAAAAAATTTCCGGCATCTTGACCGAGGCTACAACTTCTATCGAGACGGGTCTCGTCACCGATGTCATCATCGGTGTTGGCTTTAATTTTTTCATAACAGACTTTCCAGCCGACATCAAAGAAAAAGCCGGCTCCCTCTTTAAAGAGAAACCAGCCATTAGTCGCAATGAGCTCATTGCCGAGATTTGGAAATGCTTCTACGAAAGTGACCCAGAAGAGCTCATCTACCTCTACAAGCAGCGCTCCTTGGTGCTAGGACGACAAGTGACCTTTAGCCAAAAAGGCGTGGACTACCAAGGTCTATCCAAGGACATCTCAGACAGCGGACAACTCTTAGTTCAGCTGACAAATGGTCAGGAAATCTTGCTCAACAGCGGCGAAGTCTCGCTGACCAGTTGGTAATTAAAAAATTCAATTCAAAAGGACTGAGTTCTAATGACTCAGTCCTGTTTTCATTATTTCGGTCCTAAATGTTTATCGATTTCATCCACAATCCGCCCCATGACATAGGAAATCTGCAGATTGCGCAGTACCAAAACTGCCCAGAAAGCAGCCATGAAATAGCGCCCCGCCATGATGGATTCATTGAAAAAATAGGTTTCTAAGGCCGTAAAAACAGCCATTACAATAAATTGTCGTCTGTTCATAGATTTATTATAACACGAAAACCTAGAAAAATCTTTTTTTAGTCCTCTTGAATGGTAATTTTTTCTGCTAAAAAGTCAAATCCCTCTGGAATCAAGCTTTCCTCTTCCTTCTCTTCAACCTCTGCCTTACCATTGCGGCTGCGAGCCGAAAAATCCGCCCGAATCTTGGTCCATTCTTCTAAGGAAATAGCCAAAATCTCTGGTGAAAATCCAGCTGCATTGCTGAGGATATTACCAAACATGGTATTGAGATTGTCCCGCTTCATGGTCTGCTCAGCGTTAAAATTAGACTCAAAAGCTAAGATAGCATGGCTTTCATTGGCTGCCACTGGCTGCGAGCCTGCCAGCAAGGCCTTATCAGCTCCAGCCAGACTTTCGATAATCTCACCCCAAGCATTCTGCAGCTTGGTCAGATTGCTGCGAGCCAGGCTAGGATTGTCAACAGCCTCTTCTAAGATGGCATTAACCTTATTACGATCTGCTCGGTAACCCTTGGACTTCTGCGGACGAATATCCGAAGTTTTGACAGCTGCTGCAGGTTTCCCATTACCATTAGACAGCTGCTGCTTAAGACTATCAATCTCTTGTCTCAATCCCTTAAGTTCATCAGCTAGATTATCTGGAATAACTGTCTCTGTAGGAAGACTACTAGTCTCTGCCAGTCGAATGGTCATCATTTCTGTATAAATCTTAGGCTGCAGGCTATTCTTAATGTCTGCCAGACTCTTGGTCGCCATATCAATCATGGTAAAGAGAGTGTCCTGCGGCGTCTTGAGATTTTCTAGAAAGAGCTCACTGGTATGATGATTTTCTCCGCCAGTTTTGACAATAATCAAGTCACGCAGGTATTGCAGGAGGTCCGTCACAAAACGGGCCATGTTTTTGCCGCTATCAAAAATCAGATTGAGATTATCCAAGGCTGCTACTGCATCATGAGCAATCAAGGCTGCTACATAGGCATCCAAGGCTCCCAAACTGATAGAGCCAGTGATTTCTTCAGCTATGTCTGTGGTCAAACGATTTTCTTGGGTTAAGCTGAGAGCCTGATCGAGGATAGACAAAGCGTCCCGCATACCGCCCTCAGCTCGACGGGCAATAATCTGCACACCTTCTTGCTCAAAATCAATCCCTTCCTGCTCCAAAATCCACTCGATATGACCAATAATGTCCTGAGTCTTGATAGACTTAAACTCAAAACGCTGGACGCGGGAAAGAATGGTCGCTGGAATCTTATGCAGCTCTGTCGTTGCTAGGATAAAAACCACATTTTCTGTTGGCTCTTCCAAGGTCTTGAGCAAGGCGTTAAAAGCCCCAGTTGAGAGCATATGCACCTCGTCAATGATATAGACCTTGTGCTTGGCTAGGCTGGGCGCATAAGTAGACTTGTCCCGAATATCACGAATCTCATCTACCCCATTATTTGAAGCAGCGTCGATTTCGATAACGTCTTCAAGGCTCCCCTCAGTGATAGCCTGACAGATATAGCAGTCATTGCAGGGCTCACCGTCTTTTTGATTAGGACAGTTCATAGCCTTAGCAAAAATCTTGGCAACACTGGTTTTTCCTGTTCCACGCGGGCCAGAAAAGAGATAGGCATGGCTGATTTTCCCTTGCTCAACAGCCTGCCGCAGAGTAGTGGCTACCACCTGCTGACCCACCAGCTGACCAAAGGTCTGACTGCGGTACTTTCGATATAAAGCTTGATACATTAGGCTTTTTCTCCAAACATTTCAAAATTCCAAGTCGTTTTTTCAAGCAAAATCTGGACGAACTTTTCCAGGTATTCCTGATCTACCTTATCATAATCACCCGTCAAGGCTGAGTCCAAATCCAGCACTCCAAGCAGTTGGCCATCTTTGACCATGGGTACCACAATTTCGCTCTTAGCCCGGCTATCACAGGAGATATAGTTGGCATGCTGGGTCACATCATCTACGATAATCGTCTGATCTTTCTCCGCAGATTCCCCACAGACACCCTTGCCTAGCGCAATATGGACACAGGAAACACCGCCCTGAAAAGGCCCCAAAATCAGCTCCTTCCCATCAAAAAGATAGAAACCAGTAAAAACCGAATTGGGCAGAGCTTGATTAAGCAGGGCACTAGCATTGGAAAGATTGGCTAAAGCATTGGTCTCACCCTCCAACAAGGCTTCCAACTGAGCCAGTAAAAGTTGATAATTTGAAATTTTTTCTTTTATGTTCATAGAGTCTATTATATCAAAAAGCCGGTCTTTCAACCAAGCTTTTCTTTAATTTTGTTATTCAAAAATTCATCAATCAGTCTATTTACAATATCGGGTTGGTCGGTATTAGAATTATGTCCCGCCTTATCAATCCATTGAACAGACTTTCCAGTATTTCTTTCATAGGCCTTCAAATATCGTCTGCAAGACCCTGCACGATCTTCTTTTCCACATATAACCAATTGTGGACATTTTACTTTATAAGATAGCCTCTTCTCTACTGCTTCTGAAAATATCTTATATCCGTATCCCGCAAGACGAGCATACCTTTCTTGATCGCCATCATAAACCATCATCATATCATACATCAATTTTCTTCCATAGTCCGTTGTTGATACGCTTTGAGGGCCTGATTTCAAAAGAGATTTCCATGGATAGATTCTATAAATTGCCTCCATATTTTTTAAGAGCCACAACTCCATAGCTGTATAATAGTTCCTTTGCAGGGAAGGTGAATCAATCGTAACAAGGCCTTTTAATTTCTCAGGAAAAAGTTGAGCATAAACCTGTCCTACATATCCTCCCATTGACTGACCAATTACTATTGGATTTTTTATTCTCTCTTTGACAAATATTCTATCTAGCCAACTTGCTAAATCAAATAAAGTAAAATCGAGACGGAATGGATAAGATGAAGCGTGTCCAGGTGCGTCCCAAACCAAGACTCTATATGTACCTTTAAAATATTCTATTTGTTTTTCAAATAACCTATGGTCAGCGGTTAGCCCAGGTAAAAAGATTAGAGCACTTTTCGCTGATGCATCCATATCATTTGTCCAATAGTGAATGACTCCACTTGGTGTTTCATATATTTTTTCAATCAAAGTTCAACACTCGCATTCTTATTTATTTTCCACCAAAACCTTCACTTCCTCATCCTCCACCAGCACTGCTTGGCGATTATTAAGGGGCAGCAAATTAAGCTTGTCTCCATAAGTATTTAGGATTGCCTGAGCACTTTCAGCAAAGGGTTCTTCGCCAACATGAGGCGGGAGATAAAAATCTGTCTCATGTAACGCCACCGTATCAGACATTTCCCCTGCTACTTCCTTATCGTCCATAAGTCTGATGTAGTCAATATCCTCAGCAGTGATAACAGCGCCAGCAGATTCGCCCACATAAACCATGCCATCCGCAATCTGCTCTTTTATCAAGGACAGAAGCTGCTTTTTCTTTAGTGCTTGCAGAAGGTAAAAAGTATTGCCGCCAGAGACATAGAGGAGTTTGCTTTGGAAAATTTTGGCCTGAGCTGTCTCTCTATCACAAGCTGAAATATCTAAAATTTCTACTTGAAATCCCAAATCTGCAAATGTCTGCAGGGCTTCGTCAATATAACCTCTGTACTCTTCTACATTTCCAGCCGTCGGAATAAAAAGCACATGTTTGCCCAATTGCTTTTCAGATGCATATTGTCTGAACAAGTTCTTGACTCCCGCAAAATATGAACATAAAAATAATTGTTTCATAGTATACCTCCTTATTTTTTCATGATTTTATAAAGAATCCATTGCTCCTTTCTTTGACTATAGATGAGATATAAATCCAAGTCTGTCAAATAGTTTCCAAGTTTTTCTTGCTTTCTAAAGTCTGGTTGGTAATAAGCTAATTTACTCCATTCACATGCCAATAGAATGGTTCCATCTGGCTTTAGTATCCGTTTAAGTTCTGTGAATGCCTGAGTTAAATCCGACCAATGAAAATGCGTCTGAAAGGCTGTAATCAAATCAAATTCCTCAACAGGAAGATTTGTTTTCTCAATATTTTTCACCTCGAAAGATAGGCCAAGCTCAGACAATTCTTCAGCTGATTTGATGGCTGTAGTTGAAATATCAATCCCCAAAACTTGGCTATCAGGAAAGTGCATTTTCAAATACTTCGAGGATGCTCCATTTCCAACTCCAACATCCAAAATAGCATGAAATCCCTTCCTACCTTGGCTTTCTGACATAAGCAGATAACCATTTTGCAGCAGCAAGTCTCTCATTACTACCATATCTGCCGCTTTAGGAATTTCCAGCAAGATATCCACTATAGGCTTGGCCCAGATGGTCTCTACCGATGTTGAGCCAATATGGCTAATCCGAACCAGCTGTTTTGCAGGCAAAAAACTCAAAAGCCGAAGCCTCTCCTCCTCATACCAGTCTTTCCACTCAGTCTGATGCTCTCTCAGAAAAATAGGAAAAAGCTGCCACAGCTCCTCAAGTGACATTTCCTCTAAAGATGGACTCATAAGCACCTCCTTAGGTAATTTATACAAGCGTTTTCTCTAGTTACGATTATAGAAAAAATACACATCCTAGTCAAACCTTGCACTTATTGAACAGATATTTATTTTTGTAATATTTTTGAAAAGTTTTAGTTGTCAAACAATCTATTTTTTAGTAGAATGATGTCGGAGATATATTATTTAAAAGGAGTTCTTTATGAAAAAGTTTAGGTTTGGCACTTGGCTTGTCCTGTCAGCCGGCTCTTTGTTGTTACTTTCACAGGCTCTTCCTGCAGAGAATGTCGCTGCGAATCAGAAGAACCAGATTAAGGTCCAGCTGCTTAACCACAGCGATGAAACAGCTGTCGGCACTCTGGAGTTGAATGGAGAGTATCAGCTAAAGCTTGGGAAAAAGGACAAATACGGTCGGGCTACTGCTGCTCATGTCCAAATGCAGGAGCAACACAAAGCTAAAAAGAAAAAGGAGACCAAGGTCACTTACAATCCCATCGGTTGGCACAATTACAAATTTTACTACGGTAATGGAGATGATCGGGCTTGGCTCATGAATCGCGCTCACCTGATTGGCTTCACTTTCAGCGGCCTCAACAATGAAGGGAAAAACCTCGTTCCGATGACCGCTTGGCTCAACTCTGGCAGTTTCCAAGGACTGGACGACAATAATCCAGATAGCATGCTCTATTATGAACATCGCTTGGAGCGCTGGTTAGAGGAGAATCCAGATTATTGGCTGGATTACAAGGTTACTCCGATTTACACGGACAATGAGCTTCTCCCTCGCAAGATTGAGCTCCAGTATGTCGGGCTTGATGCAGAAGGCAATGTTGTCAGCATTCAGCTAGGGGGCAAGGAAACCATAGATGAAGACGGAATGTCTCATGTCCTCTTGGACAATGTTTCTCCAAATGCAGTGATTGACTACCAAACAGGCACTGCTGTCAATACCATGATTGAGTAGAATTAATAGATAAGAACATACAAACAGACCATCGTTATGATGATCTGTTTTTTATTTATTTTTACCAATACAGACAGCCGTAAACCAGCAGGACTGCAATCATACTGAAAAGCGAGCCAATCAGGTAGTATTCAGCAAAGGACTGGCTTTCTGAAATCTTATTGTAGCGGGCGATAGACTTAGCCGTGAAGACTAGCCCAATCGCAGTAAACTGCCCGAAAATAAGAGAAAGTCCCATAATCAAGCGCTCCAAAATCCCAATCATGGCACCAGCCCCCGCAATAGTCTCTCCACTGTCTTCCCCCGCCTGATACTTGCTGAAGAAGAGTTTAAAGAGGATATTAATCGGCTTACCAGTAAGGGCGAAGAAAAAGAGAGCCTGCAGCATGAGGTAGCGCTCAGACAGCCAATTAGGAGCTGGAATTTGCTGCTGTCCTAAGAGAAAATAAAGAGCAAAAATGCTAATCAGATGCAAGATCTGATCCAGTAAAAAGGCTGACTTTTGAGCATGATGCCGGACAATCGATGAATTCAACCTATTCTTCAAGAAGTCAATAAGCGCATGACTGAGCCAGACCAAGGCGAAATATAGCAGATAATTAGGTAAGATGAGACCCAAGAGCAACAAGGGCAATAGAACAATTCCCAAGTGGAGAATTAAGAAATTCATCCGCCGGCTTTTAAGGTCGGCCATTTTCTGACTTTGGAGCTGAAAATCAGCTAGCACATGAGCCAGCAAAGTCAATACAAGAATCGGATTCTGCATGAAAAATTCTGAAAATCCCATAAAATTTGTCATTCTTCAGCCTCCTTTGCTGCCTGTAGAATCATTCTCATAGCTAAACGGCGATTTCTCAGATAGATCTTCAGACCAGACGACTTGAGCCGCTTACTAAGCGCACTGGGACTAATCTGCAGCAGCTCTGCTATTTCCCCATGAGAAAAATTCTCATCATAGATATATTCCATGAGCATCCGCTCCAGAACTTCTCTCTGACTGGTGTTCCACTTGCTCTGGATAAATGAAGTAGCTGCCAGCACCGTATTGACCGCCTGACTGAGCTCTTCATCTCCCAAGGATACAGCTATACGGCTGCTACCGTAGTCGTTCTTCTCGTGAATAGCCTCAATGGCTGCGCGTGCCCTCCAGTAGGCCGGACCGTCGGCACCAATACTCTGCTCCCGATTGATATCCGTCACAATATCCCCCAGGCCAAGCCCGAAGCGAATTGGGTGAGGAAAGCCCAAGGCAATCTGATCAAGGAGCTGCATGATCTCTGGATTAGGCCGTAGCAAAGCCTGAAACTCATCTCCAGTCGTTACCGTGAAAGGTGACACCAGATAATCCCGATAATCCTGATTTAGCACCGCCATCATGTCCTGCAGGTCCTTCTGAGCCTGCTTGCGATTTTTCAGCTGTTTGGATTCTATTAAATCTCCAATAAGAGCAATATAAAGCATACCAAACCTCCTTTAAGTCCATTATAAAGGAAAATTTTAAAAATGTCTATTTAAACGGAAATTTTTTATAATATCTATTGTAAAGGAAAGACTATTTTTTCTTTTTAGGTGCTGGTAAGGCAGGATAGACAGCCTCAATCAGACTACAGAGAAAGGCAGCATCTTCTACTTCTTTTATATGAAGCATTGGCTTTGCGCCTGGATAAGGGGACTCATAAATCGGATTTTCAAAAAAATCCAGAGCTGGCTGGACCGGCTTGACCATCAGGCGATTGTCATAAATCCCGCCGAATAAGCGCCCCCGATAATAAAGCAAATACTCTCCCATCATCTTGCGAAAGCTAATTTCTTGCCCTAAGCCCTGCAGTTGCTCCAGAATAAAATCAAAATATTCTTGACTAGATGCCATCGGAACACCTCCATAAATTGTTACTTTATTATACCAAAAATGAATGAAGATTACCTAACTAAGAGATAAACACATCTCCTTCCATCCTTAGTCTGTCTATCCTCAAGTAAGCAAAAAAGCTAGACCTTACAAGTCTAACTCTTTTACTTATTATTTTTTTAAAAGTCCTTCCTTGACCAGATAGTCACGCGCAACAGCTTCGGCTTTTTTGCCTTCGATGCCAACTTGATAATTCATCTGGCTCATCTGGCTTTCCGTAATTTTACCAGCCAGCTTATTGAGAATACCTTCCAACTCAGGGTGTTTTTCTAGCAATTCAGCCTTCAGGAGAGGTGCCCCTTGATAAGGAGGGAAAAGATGCTTATCATCTTCTAAAATCTGAAGTTGATAGCGCTCAATTTCAGGGTCAGTTGAGTAGACTTCCATAATCTGGATATCGCCTGATTGAATCGCATCATAGCGAAGGGCTGGCTCCATAGTTGATACATTGAGGTTCAGTCCATAGACAGACTGGAGTCCCTTGTTTCCATCTTCACGGTCGTTAAATTCCAAGGTAAAGCCTGCCTTGAGCTTGTCTTGGACTGCCTTGAGATCAGAAATCGTTTTAAGATTATATTCTTTGGCAATAGCCTTTGGAACTGCAACCGCATAGGTATTCTGATAGGCCATGTGATTGAGCAAGACTAGATTGTCCTGTTTTTTGATTCCATCACGTGCTGCTTCAAAAACTTCTTCAGCATCAGTGCTGACCTTTGGAGCAGGCTGCAAGAGAGTTCCAGTAATCGTACCGGTGAACTCAGGATAGATATCTATATCACCTTTTTTTAGTGCTTGATAAAGGAAGTCGGTTTTACCAAAGTTTGGCTTGACCGTCACAGTCATATCCGTATTTTCCTCGATGAGGAGCTTATACATATTCATAAGAATTTCTGGCTCTGGACCCAATTTCCCAGCAATAACCAGATGATCCTTCTCCTGTTTCGGTAGCAAACTTGGCGTATAAGAAGCGCCAAGTCCGAGTATTAAGACTGCAAATGCTGCAAAGACCGTCCGAAGCTTAGCCTTTTCCATCCATTTAAGGAGACTGTTGAAAAGAATGGCCAAAACTGCAGATGAAATTGCTCCAATCAAGATTAGACTGGCATTGCGACGATCAATTCCTAGAAGGATAAAAGAACCTAGTCCACCAGCTCCGACAAGGGCTGCTAGAGTTGCCGTCCCGATAATCATAACTGTTGCCGTCCGAACTCCTGATACAATGACGGGCATAGCTAGAGGCAGTTCAAACTTTTTGAGTCGTTCCCACTTGGTCATCCCAAAGGCGATTCCAGCTTCTTCTAAACTAGGATCAATCCCATTCAAAGCCGTGACGGTATTTTCTAAAATCGGGAAAATAGCGTAAATCACCAGGGCAGTCAGTGCCGGCAGTGTACCAATCCCCATAAGAGGGATAAAGAGTCCCAGCAAGGCCATTGAAGGAATGGTTTGAAAGATTCCTGCAATTTGCAGCACCCAATTGGCTGCTTTTTTGTGACTATGAAGATAGATAGCGAGTGGAATGGTCAGGAATATGGCCACTAGTAAAGTCAGAAGAGACAGCTGGAGGTGTTGCCCTAAGGCTGCCAACCATTCGCCAAAGCGATCCTGAAAGGTAGAAAACAAATTAGTCATGTTGAACACCTCCAAACAAATCTGCTACGAAGCTTGTCGCAGGTGCAGATAAGATTTCCTCAGGTGTCGCCACTTGACGAATCTCCCCGTCCTGCAGAACAGCAATCCGATTGCCCAATTTCAAGGCCTCATCCGTGTCATGGGTCACAAAGATTGTTGTCATCCCAAACTGGTCATGGATACTCTTGGTCAAGCCTTGCAATTGCTTACGCGAGATGGCATCAAGAGCTGAAAAAGGCTCGTCCATCAGCAGGATTTTGGGTTGGGCGATAATGGCACGGACAATGCCCACCCGCTGCTGCTCACCACCAGACAGCTCACTCGGCATACGCTGAGCATAGTCATCAGCAGGCAAGCCCACTAGCTCCAGCAATTCATCGGTCTTCTGCTGAATATCTGCTTTGCTCCATCCTTTCATTTCAGGAATGAGAGCAATATTTTCTACCACCGTTAGATTTGGAAAGAGAGCAATCGCTTGTAAGACATAGCCTGTAGAAAGGCGCAGCTCACGCTCATCATAGTCTTTGATGCGCTTGCCATCCATGTAAATATCGCCATCTGTAGGTTCCAAGAGACGGTTGATCATCTTGAGCATGGTTGTCTTACCGGACCCAGAAGGACCCACTAAAACCATAAATTCACCATCCTCAATCCGTAAGTTGACATCTCTCAAGACATCCTTTTCTGTATAGCGTAGCGCTACATTCTTGTATTCAATCATTGTTTGTCCTCCTTTTAAAACTTCCCTCGATTGGTCAAGTCTTCTACCTTAGGCATGACTTCTTTATTATCCCAATGCTCCACAATCAATCCATTATCATCCAAAAAGAACGGTTCCATTGTAACATTTGTGATTTCAACTATCAAGAATTTTGTTCTATTTGGAAATAATTTTAAACTGGGTAAAGAAAAAAGCAGGTTCAACCTGCTTTAAAATCTAAAATTTATTGTTTCCGATTGATGTATCTGTTGAACAAAATGGTCATAATTTTCAGCTTCTTGAGGAATAAGAATGGACCACTTTTTCAAGAGTGCACCGTAACCTGATAATTTACCTATGTCGTTATCAACAACCTTCTCCACACTTGGGAAAATAAGACCGGCTGTTTTAGCTTCTAAAATGTATGTATAGGAAATCAGTTGATATAAATCCTCACGATTGATTCCTTTTTCAGTAAATTCTAGCTTTTTATATTTAGCATCTAGTACGATTTTTAAATCTTTATGATAGAAGTCTGGATAAATATTTCGAACATGACTTCTAAATACAGAAATGCCATCCGTCTTTTCTTTATTTCGTGGATGGATAAAACCTTCTGGCAATAATGTCTGGACATACTCTTCCCAAAGCCAAGCAACATTAAAGAGAACACCGTGTATTTTTTGCTCTTGAAATCCTAAACCGTGCTTTTCTCTACTCAGAATAAACAGACAGAGTTCCTGTAATTTTCTATATTCTCGAAAAAAGGCATGACGGATGGGTTTAGTTTGATTCAGCCTAATAATCTTAACACGATCGGCTAGTTTATAAGACGGAGTTACACGGATAATTTCTGTTACATTTTCACGATTAGCATCAAATACTCCACTTCCAATTATTTTCTGATTCTTAATATACTCAATGGTGTGTCGAATCAGCTGCATCAATGGATTATCATAAGTAAATTCTCTAGTAGTATAGGAAATATTTCCCATAAAAGGAACATTTTTCTTAAGATGATTTCCTACATCAATCGCTCCCTTTACATGGCTATCATTATGGAAAAAACTCTGGTATTGCTTATAAAGTCCTTTTCTCAAAGCCGCTTGCAGATATTTTGGGAAGAGGTAAACCAATAATTGATAGAGTTTATCTTCGCTAGATAAACCAACATCCAAATTAGTGAGATTGATATTGAGGACCTTCTGCAAGAGATAATGTAAAAAATAGTCGTTATTAGCATTTGAAAAACGAGAGGAAAGCGTTAATCTCTCCAGACCGTAACCCAGAAAACCAATCACATTTCCTGTCTTAATGTTCTGATTTACAGTTTCAAAAATTTTCTGTTCCTTGTCCAAGTCAGAAGTATTTTTCAAGTCATTTGGAAAAATGAAAATACCATCCTCTTGAGAAAGACTTTCTAAAGTTCTATCTAAAAGTACCTGACTAATTTTGGGGTAGATTTCAACAAAATCCTCTTTTTTTATCAGTTGCTGATTATCAGTTATCCGCATCGTCATTTCCATCGCCTTCATTGTAACCCGTTATTGACTGATTTCTTTGTTCAATGCTTGTCTGATCAAATGCCTTTTTTAAAGTTTCCAAAGTTTCAACCTCATCATAAGAACCACGCAAGTAGTCTTCTAGGAGCGGTTTAATATAATCAGACCAGAGCAATTCATAATCAAAATCTACTTCCTGCAACTTAAGGAAATAACTTGGTCCAACATGGTAATGACTATTGAGCTCTTCTACTTTTTCTATAGCAGCATTCAAGTTTCTTAGACGAATTTTCGCTTCTTCAGCTCCATCTCCAAGAGGTTCATCAAGCATTCCCAGCTGACTTTCAGCCGTGATTTCTACAAAACGGAAACGACGGCGCATGGCAAAATCAAAAGTATCTACCGAGCGGTCAATATCATTCATTGTTCCGATGATATAGACATTTTCAGGAATATAAAACTTCTCATTAGTTTCATGTAAATTAGCATATTGGGTCGAAACCTCTCCATCCTTACCACGATAGCCCGGATCAATGGAGAAAAAAAGTTCACCAAAAATCTTAGAAATCTCACCACGATTGATTTCATCGATGATGAAGACGAAGTTCTTGTCTGTGTCAATCGTTGGGGATACATAATCAGATAATCCATAACTTTCTTTCATGTGATCCAAAACAATTTTTTGATAAGTTTCGTACTTTAACTTAGTCTCCTCACCCTTATATAAAAGATATACTTTTTCTTTGGTGGCAACGGGAGAATCAAACTTCACATTCCCTTGACTGTTTAAACTGGCTGGAACCGAACTACGAGGGAACAAATATTGCCCCTGTTTCTCATTGATAGCATCGGTTAGCTTAGTCCAAGTCTCTTCAAAATTATCTTGTCCTCCAGTCTTCTGAGCGTCTCTAGCCTTCTGACAAAACTTCTTAAAAATTCCATCTTGTAACTCAAAACTTATCTGGCTATTATCATTAGAAACAGGTCGCAACCCCTCTACAAAATCTGTATAGTCATAAGAGGGATGGAATTGAACAAAATCGATTTGTTCCTCATTTCCTCCAGTCAACTCATTGGCAATTTGTCTGGCAAGATAAGTCTTCCCAGTACCAGGCGCACCACGGAGGATGAAGTTTTTGGATGAAAGTAAAACATTTTTATATTTGTTAATATTTTCTAACATATTTATATCTTTCTTTTTTAATTCTCTATAAAAACTAGTAAAATAGTCATAAAACTCTTTTAAAGTATCGCTAGGTTTACCAGTTGATTCCAACTCTAAATCTTTAACAAAGTATTTATGACCTAATTCTTCATCTCGATTATCACTATACCATTTTACTATTTTAAATTCTGTAAGTTCAAAACTTTGGAAACCACATCTTATATTTATCCATGAGTTATCAATGTCACTCAGCCGATAACCAAAGTAAGGTGATTTAATATATCCATTACCACTCTTTGGACCAAAATGACCTGTGTTAAGCATTTCAACTTTGTATGGAATATTATCAATAATAACCGCAGGATAGATAGCCTTAGCACCATCAAACTTCTGAGAACGTTTAATCCTAATATCTTTTGAATTATAGAGATTTGCTTGATTAACAAATTTTGATAAAAATTCTCTGAAAGCTGTGTAACACTCTATATCCGTCCCTCCTTTTACAAACTCATACGATTTGTCTATAAAAGGTAAAACCTCATTCAATGAGTCATCACTATCAATAATATACTCAGCATCAAGCGTCCATCCAAACGAATCTGGTTTCTTATCAAATAAAAAAACATCTGATTCTTGAAGACTTTTTGATAAAATAGCAATTTTTATTCTTTTACTCTGAAAACTAACCTCAATGAAGTTTTGTAATTTTCCTTTCTGATTCTCAACCTGAAAAGAAATATAGCTTTTTGTTCTATTTTCAACCGCATCTGGAAACTCTGCTTTTATTCTTTCTAAAAAATCTGCTTTTTTTATCATTTAAACTTTATCTCCCTTTCTTCATCTTTATAGTCATATAATCATTCATCTAATCGTGACATATAAATACTTTTTTATAAGTTAGCCCTCCTTTATATCCTATTAATATATAATCTTATATATTATAGCATGATTATAGGAAAAATAAAAGAAATTATAAACCAAAAAACCCAGTGTAATGAGGAAATACCTCTCCCACACTGAGCTTCTTTTTATCTTAGTAATATTCACCCTGACGGTAATCCCATGAGTTGAAAGTATCGGACAGGTGCATCATGATTTTGTCGATGTCCAAGCCTTTGCGGATGACCACTGGTGCTGGTGAGATGGAACGTTGCCCACCTTGTTCTGGAATCAGTTTTCCATCCTTGTCCACCATGGAGACCATAACACCTTGCTCGTAGCGCGTTTCAATGGTCTTGTCTGGCTGGATAGAGGCTACATAGTCATCTGCTTCAATGACCAAATCAACAGCATTTTCAATGCGCTCGCCAATTCCTTCTACCTTGCCACGATTTCCTTTACCAGATGGGTTGGCTGAAGAAGCATAAACCATCTTGCCTTCTTCCCAAAGCTTAGCTGCCAGCTGCTCGCCCGCCTTACCAAACTTAATAACAAAACAGCTAGTGCCACGAACATCAGTCATCAGCTCTTCCCGACCGTCGCCAAAGGCTTTGAGCTTTTCAAAAGCTTCTGGCTTCCATGGAAGGATACAGCCCAAGAGGATGTCTTCATCCCAATGCTTTTGATAAAAAGCTTCAATTTCCGGATTTAGCTGAGCCAAAGCACGGAGCTCATCCATACTGCCACAGAGGACAACACCTGGCTTATTACGGTTACGAGCCTTAGCTTCGAACTTACGCTCCAAGCCAGCCTTATCGCTAGTCATGATGATGTAACCCACCTTGGTCGGGCAAACGATACAGCCGCCATCGCCTTTCAGGATGTCATAACCTTCTTGTGAAAGCTGTCCGTTCCATTGAATGTGTTTTGTCATAAGTTTCTTCCTTTTCTATTAAATTAAGATTTATTTTACCATATATTTTTATCGGAGACAAGGTTTTTTCAGAATTTTCTCAATATAGCAAAAATAAGGTTACTGCCAATAAGATGGACGATTTTTTTCATATTCTGCAATCAAATCCTCATACTGCAGCGTAATGCCAATGTCATCCAGGCCGTTGAGGAGCTTATGCTTCCATTCACCATCAATGTCAAAGGAGAATTCTCCCACCGGTGAAAAGATCTTCTGCTGCTCCAAATCCACTGTCACTTGATCCGTTGGCTTCAGATTAGCCAAGGCTTGCCGCACTTCAAGAGGCTGGACGATAGGCAGCATACCGTTATTAAGCTCGTTATTGTAGTGAATATCGCCAAAAGATCCAGCAATGACTACCTTGAAGCCATAGTCAGCCAAGGCCCAGGCAGCGTGCTCCCGAGAGGAACCCGCTCCGAAATTGTCCCCTGTAATCAGAATAGTCGCCTTACGGTACTCTGGTCTATTAAAGACGAAATCAGAATCTTCGGTGTACTGATTGTCCAGATAGCGCCATGCGTACATGAGGTACTTGCCAAAGCCTTTTTTATCAATCAACTTGAGAAACTGCTTGGGCAAAATTTGGTCCGTGTCAATATTATCGTTCATGAGGGGAACCGTTGTCCCCGTGTAGATTGTAAATTTTTCCATAAACCTTCCTTACTGGACCTCCGGTAGCTGGCGGACGTCTACGAAGTGCCCGGCAATAGCTGCTGCTGCTGCCATAGCAGGACTGCAAAGATGGGTCTTAGCGCCAAATCCCTGACGATCCTCAAAGTTCCGATTGCTGGTTGAGGCACAGTGGACTCCGTCTGGCACCTTGTCTGGATTCATTCCCAGACACATGGAGCAACCCGGATCACGCCACTCAAAGCCTGCATCCATGAAAATTTTATCCAGTCCCATCTTTTCAGCAGCCCGCTTGACCGGACGAGAGCCTGGTACGACGATAGCTGTCAGATTGGGAGCGATATGCTTGCCAGCAACAAACTTAGCTGCCAGCTGCAAATCGCTGAGTCTAGCATTGGTACAGGAGCCGATAAAGATATAACCTAGGTCAATATCTTCTGCTTTCTTACCCGGTGAGAGGTCCATGTAATTGTAAGCCCGCTCATCGTTCATATCGCGAATTTCTGGGAAAGCCGCGCCAAACTCTACTCCCATAGAAGGATTGGTTCCCCAAGTCACCATAGGTGCCAGCTGGGAGACATCAATCTCAATGACCTTATCATAGACAGCATCAGGATCACTGACCAGAGTCTTCCAATCAGCTACTGCTGCCTCAAAGTCCTTGGGAGCTCCCGGCCGACCTTGAACGTAATCATAGGTCTTCTGGTCAGGATTCATAATGCCCATCTTAGAGCCAAACTCAATGGACATATTGCAGATAGTCATGCGTTCTTCCATGGTCAGATGGTCAATCGCATCCCCAGCATACTCGACCACATGACCAACACCCGCAGCCACACCATATCGGGCAATCAGAGCGAGGATAAAGTCCTTGGAATAGACACCTTTAGGTGGCACTCCGGTAAATTTGACCAACATTTTCTTAGGCTTGACCTGCCAAATGGTCTGCGTGGCAAAAACGTGTTCCACCTCCGAAGTACCGATTCCAAAAGCAATAGCTCCAAAGGCTCCGTGAGTGGCCGTGTGACTGTCACCGCAGACGATAAATTTGCCTGGCTGAGTCTTGCCCGTTTCGGGTCCAACCATATGAACAATTCCCTGCAGTTCCGATCCGTGAGCCGCATGCTCGATGCCAAAATCCTTGACATTCTCAGAAAGTTTATCAATCTGAGCTTTGGAAATCACATCCCTAATATCATAGATATTGACCGTAGGAACATTATGATCAAAGGTTCCAAAGGTCAAATCCGGCCGTCTAACTTTGCGCCCTGCATCTCGAAGACCTTGAAAAGCCTGAGGGCTGGTTACTTCATGAATATAATGCTGATCCACATACATAAGCTGGGGCTGACCTTCTTCACCAGTTATCAGATGCCTTTCCCACAGCTTATCAAAAATCGATTTTCCAGCCATACTAGCTTCTCCATATGTAATATAAAATTCCGATTTCCACTATTATTCCACAAATCCAAGCCAGCCAGAAATACCATTTTCTGGTCTTGTGATGAAAGAGGCGACCGCCTAATAAAGCGCCCAAACCTCCGGCTGCCAATGCTGACAGCAGCAAAGTCTTCTCTGGAATGCGATAGTGATTTTTCTTAGCCTTTCGCTTATCCCAGCTATAAAGCAGGAAAACGACAAGGTTCCATAGCAGGCAAATACTTGTTAATATCCATTTCATAGGTTCTTAATAATTGCCTCCGTCATTTGAGCTGTCCCTGCCTGACCACCCAAATCTCGCGTTAGAATCCCCTGAGCCAAAGTCTTCTCAACCGCTACTTCAATCGCTTCTGCAGCTTCAAGCTCTGCAAAACTATCCCGCAACATCATAGCTACAGAAAGGATCATACTGATAGGGTTGGCAATGCCTTGCCCTGCAATATCTGGAGCAGAACCATGGATAGGCTCGTAAAGACTTGGTCCAGCTGCCGAATGACTGGCCGATGGCATAACTCCCAGCGTCCCTGACAAGACACTGGACTCGTCCGAGAGAATATCCCCGAAGAGATTTTCCGTTACTACAACGTCAAACTTAGCAGGATTAGTAATCATGAGCATAGCAGCGCTGTCCACCAGTTGATGCTCCAAGGTCACATCTGGATAATCCTTGGACACTTCATCTGCCACTCTGCGCCAGAGTTTGGATGTTGCTAACACATTTTGCTTGTCGATACTGGTCACGCGCTTTCTGCGACCACGCGCAATCTCAAAAGCTTTCCGAACAATCCGCTCCACCTCTTCATAGCTGTAGTCGTTAATATCACGCGCAGTTCTGTCCTCCAAAATATGCTCACCAAAGTAAATCCCACCAGTCAGCTCGCGCACGACCACGAAGTCCACGCCAGCAATACGCTCTGTCTTCAAAGGCGACAAATGCTTAAGAGCATCAAAAATCTTAACCGGCCGAATATTAGCATAGAGTTCAAGCTCCTTCCGCAGAGCGAGCAAGCCTTGCTCCGGACGAACTGGGGCATCATCATACTGGGGACTGCCAATAGCTGCTAGAAGAATAGCATCTGCCTCCTTGGCTGCTTCTAGAGTTGACTGAGGCAGAGGATGACCTTCCGCATCAATACCAGCACCCCCAAAAGCTTTCTCAGTTACATGGTATGTAAAGCCGAACTTGCCCGCAACAGCAGCCAGTACTTGGAGACCGGCCTCCATGATTTCTGGACCGATACCGTCACCCGCCAGTGCTACAATTTCTTTTGTCATAGTCGCTTCCTTCTAACTATTTGCAGGCAGATCGCGGTAGGATACCTGATGGCCGATTTCACCAGCATTTTCCTTTTGCACAAAGGTGTTGGCATGGATATAGGCAATGGCGCTGGCCTTAAGAACATCAAAGTCAATACCAGAAGAGTTGAAAATCGTATCTGTATCCGTATTTTCAACAGCTACCAAGACGCGAGCCTGGGAGTCGATACCATCCGTCACTGCTTCAATATTATAAGACAAAAGCTGAACAGACTGGTTAAAGAATTGGTCAATGGCATTAAAGATGGCTTCGACGCTTCCCTTGCCTTCTGCCACACAGTTAATTGTCTCACCATCGCCATTAACCAGCTGCACATCCGCTGTGATGGTATGGTCGTCATTGGTCGTCAACTGCAGATCATCAAAGTGGAAGCCTTCAGGATTTTCGACGGTCGTTCCGGCAATCAGAGCCCGAATATCAGCGTCTGTGACTTCATTTTTCTTATCAGCCAAGACCTTAAACTTAGCAAAGAGATCATTAATTTCAGATTCTGCAAAGTCCAGAGCCAGTTCTTTGAGTTTTTCGACAAAGGCATGTCGGCCAGACAGTTTGCCAAGTGGCAGTGAATTGCTCTTAACCCCAACCAGCTCAGGTGTGATGATTTCATAGGTCAGTGGATTCTTAAGGACACCATCCTGATGGATACCGGACTCATGAGAGAAGGCATTGCCACCAACAACCGCCTTGTTCTTAGGCACTGGAATACCTGAGAAGCGGGATACCAGCTCTGAAGTGTTGATGGTTTCATTAAGGACGATGTCTGTCTCAACCTGGTAATAGTCCTGACGAATCTCCAATGCAACTGCTACTTCTTCCAATGCTACATTTCCAGCCCGCTCACCGATTCCATTGATAGTTCCCTGAACACGACCAGCACCGTGCTTGATAGCCGTCAAAGTATTGGCCGTTGCCATGCCAAGGTCATCATGGCAATGAACACCAAATACAACCTTATGATCAGAAGTCACATTTGCCACTAGGTAGTCGAAAATATTTGCAAATTCTTCAGGAGTAGTAAAGCCGACTGTATCTGGAATATTGATATAAGTCGCACCTGCATCCACTGCTGTTTGTACCACCTGAAAGAGGAAATCCAGCTCTGTTCTTGTCGCATCCTCTGGTGAAAACTCGACTATCTCAAACTTGGAGCGCGCGTAGGAGACATGTTCTTTCACCGCTTCTAAAATCTCTTCCTTAGACTTTTTCAGCTTAAACTCTCTGTGAATGGGACTGGTCGCAATGAAAACATGAATCTGTGGATGCTTGGCATCCTTGAGCGCTTCATAGCAGGCATCAATATCGGACTTGACCGAACGCGCCAGCCCAGTAACAGAAGCTTTTGTGATGGCTTTAGCAATCTCCTGCACCGCCGCAAAAGAATCTGGACTCGCAGCAGGAAAACCAGCTTCAATGACTGAAATACCCCACTTCTCTAACTGCTTGGCAATAGCCACCTTTTCCTTGATAGAGAAATTCACTCCTGGTGTCTGCTCGCCATCCCGGAGGCTGGTATCAAAAAACTCAACTTTGCGTGTCATAGACAACTCCTTTTCTAAGATACATAGACCATTTAGGAAAAACTCTTCCCCTACTTCTAGGTCGTGTTCAATGACTGAGACGGTATGAGACAAATTGATCTCAGAAAAATCAAGATGCATTCCCACTCCCGTCGCTCCTTTAGAAACCATTTCTTCCTCATCAGAGCTTGAGGTAAGATAGGTGAAATAAAAAACATCTCACTTGAGGAACAAGCGAGATGTTGATTTACTCCCGCTTGGTAAGCCAAACAGGACTAATGCTTTTGCACTAGCCCGAGTAACGCAACAACAAAGCAAAGTTTGAAGATTGGGTTGGCTTCATGTTTGACTAACTCCTTTTTGAGATGGTTTCTTATTGTTTAGTATTTTAGCACAGTATCATAGGCCTGTCAAGAAAAAGTCGATATTTTCTGAAAATTTTTAATATGCTGGATTATTTTTGAGGATTTAAAACTATAAATACGAGAAAAAAGAAGTAAGGTAACTTTGCTTCTTCTATTTTTTCAGAAATCGCAACATATTCTAATTACACTTTATTCATCTCCTCGTATACTGAATACCTCGGAAAAGGAGAAAGGCTGTTAGAATCAGGGAAACAAGCCAGATGGTCTTCAGAAGGTAAAATTGAATCAGATAGGTAGAGATGATAGCTCCCACTACAAAGCTTGCTAATAGGGCTACAAAGAAAAGGCCTTCTTTCAAATCTTTTCCTTTCTTATTTCGAGCATAGTTACCAAAAGCTACCATGGTTTTCTTGATATTCCCCGTCATAAAGGAGTTGTTATAGACAATGCCATCCACCTCGCCAAAAGCCGTCGCAACCATGCCCATGCAGAAAGCCAGTGGTGGCACAATATAGAGGTGGGGGACATTTGCTGGCAAAAATCCAGCGATAACTGTCGTCAATATCAAAGGAAAAACACTGGACAGCCTGCGCCAAGAATGCTCAAAATAATGCTGAAAAACAGTCATCAAAAAAATCCCCAGCATAAAGGCCAGCATAGTCGCTAATTTAACTTCGATTCCTCTTGTCTCCTGATTGATGAGTTCAACCGAAAGGAAAACGACGTTTCCTGTCTGCCCTGCCACCAAGGTCCCTCCCCTCTCAATGAAGGTATAGGCGTCGATAAATCCTGCACAAAAGGTCAAGAGACAGGCAAAAAATTTTGAACGAGAGTGAAACTCTCTTTTTACAAATTGTTTCATAAACCACCTACAAAATAAGGGAGTGACCAGACTCCGAAAATCCTTGATTTCAGTCCGTCCACTTCCCCTTGCTAGATTACATTTCGAAAATCTTGCAGCTACTGCTTTTTACCAGATTTACAGCTATTTATTTCCTCAAACGACTGAGCTAGAAAGCAGCTTATCCTAGCCTTCTCTGGCTTCCTTAAGGATTTTTTCAATCTTGGTCGTAATCAGGTCAATAGCCACCTTATTAGAAGCTCCCTCTGGAATGATGACATCCGCATAGCGCTTGGTCGGCTCGATGAACTGATGGTACATAGGCTTAACGACACCCAAATACTGCTCAATAACACTATCCAAACTGCGTCCACGCTCTTCCATGTCTCGCTTAATCCGACGGATAATCCGAACATCATCATCAGTATCTACAAAGATCTTAATGTCCATCAAATCCCGCAGGCGCTGATCCTCTAAAACCAGAATCCCCTCAACGATAAACACATCCTGAGGCTCCTGACGATAGGTCTTTTTGCTGCGGGTATGCTCCGTATAGTCATAAGTCGGAATATCCACTGGCCGACCAGCCAAGAGCTCCTTGATTTGCTCAATCATCAGGTCCGTGTCAAAAGCAAAAGGATGGTCATAGTTGGTTTTCACCCGCTCCTCAAAAGTCAGATGCGTTTGATCCTTATAATAGGAGTCATGCTCAATCATGGCAATTTTTTCGTTTGGAAAATTAGCCAAAATTGCTCGAGAAACACTGGTCTTTCCGCCTCCGGAACCACCAGTCACACCAATAATAATAGGTCTATTTTGCATTATAAGCTCCATCTCTTGTTATCTTATCTATTTTACCGCAATTCATGTTATAATGAAAGAGCTAAAATAAAAAAAGTACATGCTTAAAAATAGAAAAAAGGAGGTTTTTATGTTCAAACTTGGAATCATCGGAACAGCTTCTATTTCTCATGAGTTCATCAAGGCCGCTCATTCAACAGGCGACTATCAGTTGGCAGCTGTCTACTCTCGGACTCTGGCTTCTGCCGAGCGCTTTGTGCAAAACTATGAAAATACAGCTCTTTTTACGGAAATGCTAGACTTTCTGTCGTCTGATATCGATGTCGTTTATATCGCCAGTCCCAACAGCCTGCATTTTAAGCATGCCAAAGTAGCCATTCTGGCTCGTAAACATGTCATTGTCGAAAAGCCTGCGGTTTCCCGTCCCAAAGAATGGCGGGAATTGGTCAAGCTGGCTGACGAGCATCAAGTCTATCTCTTTGAAGCTGCCCGCAACTATCATGAGCAGGCCTTTGATACGATTAGTGATTTCCTCAAGGACAAGACTGTCTTAGGAGCTAACTTTACCTACGCCAAGTATTCTTCTAAAATGCAGGCTCTTCTTGCGGGAGAGCAGCCCAATGTTTTCTCAGCCAAGTTTTCTGGCGGCGCTTTGATGGACTTGGGTGTCTATCCTGTCTATGCGGCTATCAGACTCTTCGGCCATCCGCGCTTCGCTCGCTACAGCGCCCAGCAGCTAGCTAATACGATTGATTTAAATGGATCCGGCTGTCTTATCTATCCAAATTTTCAAGTTCAGATTCAGGCCGGTAAAAATATAAACAGCAATCTGCCTGCGGAAATTTACACGGATCAAGGAACTCTGACTTTAGACGGAATTGAATTTATCAGCTCTGCTATTTTCCAAAGTCTGGACGGTCAAGAGGAGGTACTGCCTATCAAGCGTGCCTCCCATACCATGCTGGAGGAAGATCAGGCTTTCGCGCGAGTGCTCAAGGGCGAACAGGATGCGGCTTATGAGAAATGGTTGGATGCAGCAGCGGCTGTTCACGAAAGCTTATTTGCCATGCGCAAGGACGCTGGTATTAGATTTGAGGTTGATGATGATTAAGGAACAATTTCCCCCGAGCTGGCAAAATCAGCTGGCTCAGCTAGGGTTTGAAGATTTGACAGCTATTCAGGAGAAGATGTTTGAGCCTATTTCTGCAGGCGATACAGTGCTGGGAGTCAGTCCGACTGGTACTGGTAAAACTCTGGCCTATCTCTTTCCCAGTTTGCTCAAACTGACACCTAGAAAAGCCCAACAGCTCTTGATTTTAGCTCCTAATACTGAGTTGGCTGGACAAATTTTTGAGGTCTGCAAGACTTGGGCGGAGCCTTTAGGGCTGATAGCTCAACTCTTGCTCTCCGGATCCAGCCAGAAGCGACAGATTGAGCGCCTTAAGAAAGGTCCGGAGATTATCATCGGAACGCCTGGGCGGATTTTTGAGTTGGCCAAGCTCAAGAAAATCAAGATGATGAATATCGAAACCATCATTTTAGATGAATTTGACCAGCTGCTCAGCGATTCTCAGTATCACTTTGTAGATAAAATCACCCACTATGCGCCTCGTGACCACCAGCTGGTATATATGAGCGCCACTGCTAAGTTCGACCACGATAAAATTGCTGAAAATACTCTAGAAATCAGCATTGACGACCAAGTTTTGGATAACATCCAGCATTTTTACATGCATGTCGAAAAACGTGATAAGGTAGAGTTGCTGCGTAAGCTATCCAATGTAGAAGATTTCCGTGGACTGGTCTTTTTCAACGCTCTGTCAGACCTAGGCAGCGCCGAGGAAAAACTCCAGTATCGTGAAGCCAACGCGGTTTCTCTAGCCAGCGATGTCAATGTTAAGTTCCGCAAGGTTATTCTGGATAAGTTCAAAGAACATCGGATCACTCTCCTGCTAGCCACTGACTTGGTTGCTCGCGGCATAGATATTGACTCGCTAGAATGTGTCGTCAACTATGAGCTTCCGCGCGATTTAGAAACCTATACCCACCGCTCTGGCCGAACCGGCCGCATGGGCAAGGAAGGCTATGTCATTACCTTTATCAGCCATCCAGAAGAGCTGAAAACATTGAAAAAATACGCTTCTGTTCGTGAAATTGTACTAAAAAATCAAGAACTTTATGTAACGAATTAAACTAAAAAAAGCTTTGGAAATCTAGTTTCCAAAGCTTTTTGCTTCTACTCATTGCCAACAACGATTTCAAACATCTAACCCCAAGACCGTCTTAGTCTCTGCCGTAATAAATACGATGGGGCTCTAGCTGACCTTCCAGCAGCTCATCGACCGTTACCAAAGTATAGCCGTTACTCTTCAGATATTCGAGGACACTTGGCAGAGCGTCAATACTGGTCTGGTGAATATCATGCATGAGGATAATTGAACCTGGCTGGGTTTTAGCAATCTCTTGCATAATAGCTTTAGTATTGCGTGTCTTCCAGTCTAGACTGTCCACATTCCACATGATAAAGGACTGGTCAACCGAATTTTGGATTGTAGCATTAATAGCTCCATAAGGAGGCCGCGTAATCGTTGGCTTGATGCCTATGACATTGTTAATAGCGGTCTGGGTATCAAGGATTTCTTTTTGGGCTGACTCCAGAGGTAGTTTGGTTAAGACTGGATGGTCCCATGTATGAATACCAATCTGATGATCTTCATTGTGCACGCGCTTGACAATCGCTTCATTACCAGCAATGTTTTGCCCAACCATAAAGAAGGTCGCCTTGGCACCATATTTCTTGAGAATATCCAGGGCCTGCGGTGTTGTCTTAGGATCTGGACCGTCATCAAAGGTCAGAGCAACCATTTTCACATGCTTCTTAGCTTCAAAACTCTGATAAGCTGCCAAGTCATCGCCGGTCAGATAGTCCGCATTGATCTGGTCATAAAAACTGGATAAAGGAACGTCAATGCTGGTTAAGCCTTGCACTTCCTTACTCAGCTTAATAGAAAAATGGCTGTATTCATAACGGAAGGACCACTGACCCAACTCCGTTCCATTGAGGGTATTGAGAATTTCCGTCTGCACCGACTCATCGGCCTGTCTAAAGGTCAGCTGGCTGGATATCTCGTTGATGAAGATTTCCTTAGCTGCATCTGGATCCTGAAAGAGCTTATCCAGAGTGAAACGGCTGCCATCTGCACCGAGATAGCTGTCAGCAACTTCCCGCTCTTCTCCTTTACTGATTTTCATCTCTTTGACATGATAGTCCTTGCGATGCACCAGTACTTCTTTAACATCCTTCAGGCTCGTTTCTTTTTCCTCGGCATAGTAGAAGGTCAATTCCTCAATCTTATCGCCCTTCTTCTGATTGTCCTTAATCGTCTGGCTATCAGCGTCCATCTGCTCCTTGACACTTGCCATAACCTGACCATCCAGCAGAGGATAAAAGGCCTCTACGTAGTGACTGCCAATCATCTTGCTCTGCTTTTCAGTTTTTTCAGCGTGGAAGGTCTCTTCTTGAGAAATCAGCACACTAACCTTCTCTTGCAGTTCCTTTTCTTGGAAAATAGCGTAAATTTTTACAGCACCCAGAATTAAAGCAGCAATAAAAGCTAAACCTAGCAAGCTGAGAACAATGAGTGTTTTCTTACCGTGTTTCTTGTTATTTTGTCTTTTCATACACCTGTCCTAAATGAATAAAAATCATCATTTATCTTGCAAAATTTAACTACAGTTAGATGTTAAAGACTCTTCTCACGAATGACTTCCACCTTGTAGCCATCAGGATCTTTTACAAAATAATAATTAGGAGGGTTGCCAGGAAGACCCTTTGGATCTGTCACTTCATAGCCTTTGGCCTTGTGCTCAGCGTGCAGACCTTCCAAGTCTGGCGTGCTAAGTGCCACGTGAGCAAAACCGTCTCCAATCACATAAGGACCATGGTCATAGTTATAGGTCAGCTCCAGCTCATAATCATCGCCTTCCAAACCTAGATAAACGATAGTAAACTGATAATCTGGAAAATCCTTGCGACGAAGCTCCTTAAAGCCAAAAGCCTCTGCATAAAAAGCAATAGACGCTTCCAAATTCTCCACACGCAAACAAGTATGTAACATTTTTGATGCCATAATTTCACCTCATTCTTTCTTGTCTATTATTATACCCTATTTTGGGCAAAACTTATATTAAATTTTTAAAAAAGTAAGTAAAAGCAGATAAAAAGCAAACCAATAAGGCTTGCTAAGAATTGTTGTTCAAAAAATTTGTCAATGAAAATCACTCTTCGGCTATTTAACAGAACGCTTTTTCGTTTCTTTCAATAGCAGTTTAACTTCAAAGACCGTACCTTTTGGTTTGTTGTCCTTGACATAAATAGTGCCCTTGAAAGCATCGACAATCTGCTTGGCCAGAGAAAGCCCCAGACCAAAGCCACCTTTCTGACGGGTCCGAGCCTTGTCCACCCGATAAAAGCGATCAAAAATCTTCTTCTTATCTTCGTTGCTGATACCAGGTCCATTATCTGCTACCCGAAAGATGAGGTAACGATCGGTTGAAGCAGCCATAACACTGATTTCGCCGTCATCATCTGTGTACTTGATAGCATTGTCAAATAGGATGGTCATCAGTTGCTTGAGGAAAATTTGATCTGTCACAATAGGGTTCTTGATCATATTTTCTGAATGAAAAGCTTTTTTATTTTCCCTTGCGATAATGCAGTAATTAGCAAAGGTCGTATCAAAAAATTCCGGTTCGACTTCACCATATTGAGGCTTGATGCCATCATCACGACGGGCCAGGTTGAGCAGATTGGTCGTCAGCAAGCGCATATTCCGTACTTCATCCAAGCTAGAAGCGATATTTTCACTGCTCTGCATAATTGTAGCTTCAGGCTTACGAAAGAGCGTCTCTAAGCGGCTCTGCAAAACAGCCAAGGGTGTCCGCAGCTCATGGCTGGCATTTTCCACGAAAGCCTTCTGCTTCTGGATACTTTCCAGCAGGGGCTTAACACTCATCCGAGCCAGATAAATACTGGCAATCAGGGAAATCCCCCAAAAGCTGACCATGACCATGGCAATCAGTTGCTCATGCTTGCCACTGGTTTGCTCCAACTGGCTGATACTAGTCATGACCACAGCGTACTTGATATCAGGATATTCATTATTAGGGTCGATATCAAAGAGATAAGCCCGATAGCTTTCCGTCTGGCCAAAGCTGTTGCCAATCACAATTTCCTTAATCTGATTCAGATAGGACTTGTTAAAGTCCAGCGAGTTGAAATCCAGAAAGCCATCGCTCTTGCTGGTGGAAATATTTTTATAATTATCATCCAAAAGCAGGGCGAAAGTGTTAGAACTAACATTTGGCGTCGTCAGATTGTCAGGCTTAGGCTCTTCGTTTGGATCACCATCTGACTCTTTACTGCTTTTAGGACTTTTAGTGTTGACCTTATTGCTCGGATCAGACTGCTGACCTGTCGTCCGATAGGCCAAATCTGCTACCGAACTAGGATCATTACTCAGGTTTTTCAGATTTTCATCAACTGACGTATAAAGGCTGGAGCGCATAACCTGAATAATAATCAAGGTCATGGCTGAGAAGATTAATGTAAACAACCCAAAATAGCGAATGAAATAAGAGAAATCATCCGCATAAAAGGTCTTCTTGATTTTATTCAGCATCTTTTAAAATGTAGCCGACACTACGAAGAGTATGTAGGTTTTTCGCAAATGCCGTTCCTTTCAGTTTTTTACGAATCTTTGAAACGTACACTTCGACAACGGAAACAGTGGTATCACTGTCAAAGCCCCACAGACGGTCAAAAATTTGAGTCTTAGGCAAGATTACATTTTGATTTTGCAGGAAATAAACCAAGAGGTCGAACTCTTTACCAAGCAACTCTACATCTTTACCCGCCTTCGTGGTTGAATTTGTAGATAGGTTGACAGTTACATCACCGTAAGAAAGAGTATTCTCATTGAATTTACCAGCGCGTTTCAAGAGCGCTTGGATCCGCATTTTCAGTTCTTCCAAATAGAAAGGTTTGGTCAGATAGTCATCAGCGCCGAGCTCAAAGCCATGTCCTTTGTCATCCAAGCTTTCCTTAGCTGTCATGATGAGAACAGGGGTTGTGACTCCTTTTGCCCGAAGATCTTTCAGCACTTGAAAACCATCCTTTTCAGGAAGCATGAGATCCAGCAAGATAAGGTCATAAACACCGCTCTCTGCTTCATATAGACCTTCTTCACCATCAAAAACCTGCATTACATCTGCAAAATCATCCAAAAAATCAAAAACTGAGTTTGACAGTCCAAGGTCATCTTCTACCAATAGAATTTTAATCATCTTTCTTTCCTCCAATAAAACTTACCAAGATTATGTCTTTTGGTTTTTGTTTTATTTGCTATTCTTATTATATCATGACTTGGGTTCAAAATCAGTAAGTTTTTTCCTACGACTGCGACGTTTTATTTTCTTTTGTCGACTTATTATTGTTCTTGTCCGATTGTTCACTTGTGTTCGTTGAAGACTTTTTCTTGTTTTTCTTCCCGTTGTCATTTTGTTGAGCAGAAGAATCCTTGCTCTTATCCTTGCCAGACTGCTGACCGTCTTGAGACGGCATTCCTTGGTTTTGACCGTTCTGTCCTGAACCACCATCCTGCGGCGGCATGCTACTACCCGGTCCGCCGTTTTGACCATTCTGACCTGGTTGCGGAGGCATGCTATTTCCTGCATCCTGACCATTTTGTACCTGCTCCGGTGCTCCAGGCACAGTAGCTGGCTGTTGAATAGCTGATTGCTGACTGTTTGTACCGTGAATAGCTGTCGCAAGACCATAACCGCCCAGAAGTCCGACTGCTAGAGCACTACCCGTTGCAACCGTCAGCCACCACTTGGTACTTTTTTCTACAACAATCATTTTTTCCATATCCATTTAATCTATTACCTTCTTTCTTTTTTAATTTTTCTGACTCATTCTATCAAGCAAGAAGCTAATGCAGCTTACAAGTCATCCAATGCACATCCTTTCACAAGAATAGCATTATCATATATTTTTTTACTTAAACAGGACTGAATTTTTTCTTAAAAAAGGCTGAAAGATAGGGAAAATGGAGCATGAAAAGGAATTTTTCCAATTCTCTTTCTAAACTGGATGATATCAACCATTTCCTCAAAAAATCCTCAGTAAAAAAGACTGGGACAAAATTGTCTCAGTCTTGATTTATCATGTTCAAAAGCTCTGGATGCAGGAGCTACTTATCTTTTTACGACTCTTTATTAGAAGAACGGAAGCCAGCTGAAGCTAGCAAGACCGCAAAGCCAAGATAAGTGAGAAGAGAGCTCGTATTGCTTCCAGTTTTAGGCAGTTGTCCTTGAGAAGCTCTATCTTTGGTTTGGTAGCTGACAGATAGCTGCATCTTACTTGGTTGTTTACTTGCAGATCTTCGATACTGCCAAGTTCGGTTTGAAAGAGGCTCAAATTTCTGCGCTGTTTGGACAGTAATTTCTGCAGGAGGTGTTGAAACACTAACCTGATTGGATGCAATCCGGTATTGATTATTAATCAGCAAGCTGAAATGATTGGTATAGGTTCTGCCTGGATACAAGAGTCGACCGACTGCTGCTGGAGCTAGAGTCTCAGTCGCAGTATTTAAGTCAGCATTGTAGCGCTCAAGCAGACCTGGTGCAGCAACAAAAGTCAAGACTCTGGTGCTCGGGTCATAAGAAACTTCATAACCAGGACTTTTCGCTCTAGTCGCTTCTAGATCCAATTCAAAACCTTCCGGCAGGCGATCTTCCAATACGAAAGAATGAATTGGCAGGCGATAAGCAGGCAAAGCATCCGTTACCAGATTAAGGACAGCAAAACTTCCCTGGCTAACCTCTTGTTGATGAATATTCTTCTTGGACTCATCCTCCAACTCTTCTCTGACTTTTAACTGGATAAAAAGCTGGTTATAGTGATAAGTTTGAGTCGGCGCTTGCGGACGGCTTGGCAAAGCTTGATAGCTAGGTTCAGCCGGCTTTTGAGGAAGCTCTTTATAGTTCGGCTTGTCAGGCTCAGCAATCAAAGGCAAGTCACCTTCTCTGATAGGTGACTGGGGTTCAGGCTGAAGAACTGGTTCTTGAGGAAGCTGTGGTTCCTGCAGATAGCTTGGCTCCTGAGGCAGCTCCTCTAAAGCAATTTCTTCTTCATAAACAGGCGGTTTCGGAGCCTCACCCGTGCTTACTTCAGGATCTTTTTGAGGTTTCTCTGGTTCCTTCAAATAAGATGGGAGCTGTGGTTCCTGTGGCAGCGCTTCTTCAACCGGAGCTTGCGGAAGACTCAGCAAGGACTGCTCCTTCTCATAGGTCGGCTCTTCAATTGCATCCAGCTCTTTCAATAAAGAAGGGGCGCTAGGTTCTTCAGGCACCTCTTGATAAACAGGCTTTTGAGGTTGTAGAGGCTCAGCCAGATAAGTTAGCTCTTTCGGCAGACTTTCCAAATCTCTTTCCGGTAGGGCTACTGGCTCCTCAGGCCGATTTGGAAGGGGAAGAGGCTGAGTTTCTGTCGGCTGGCTAGGAAGTTCTTGATAGACTGGCTGAGCTGGCTCTTTTGGCAAATGTTGATAGACTGGCTGACTCGGAAGAGGATGCAAGGCCTTGACTTCCTCATAAGCCGGTTCCTGAGGTTGAGCAACTTCTGTCGGAGCGACAGGCTTTATTGGAACACCTTTGGCTTTAATATCAGAGTTAAATACAAACCAAGCAGAACCCCGATTTCGTGAACCAATATCAAAGGAAATGACATCGCCCTGTGCCTTACCGACGATAGCGCCATACCAGTTATAGGGACTGTTCGGCGAGTCCCACTTGTTATACTCAAAGCGAGAGCCTTCCTTCTCATGGTTAATAGAAATATCGGCATGAACACTGGTATCTGGGTGAATGTTAATAGCAGAGCCTGTGATAGGAACATATTCACCATTAAAATTCTTGATGTACTCAATCGCAGCTTTGTTCGTATTTAAAGATGAGAAGCTGACTAGCGAGCCTGTCATATCAAGCTTTTCTCCTGCCTCATCGAAAAACTCCGCTTGGACATTGACTCGAGATTGGCCATGAAAATCCAAGGTCCACACAGTCAAGGTCGGATCCTTAACCAAGAAAACTGGAAGCTTATCCTGACTCTTAGAAGATTCTTTGAGAGTATAGGTGTAAACAACTTTGGCGATTTTCTTGCCCTGAATACTGGAATTTTTGATATTGGTATAAGTAGCTACCAGAGGCACATCTTTTTGCAAAACGACTTTAGTCTGATGTTCTTTCCCTTTTAAAACACTGGTCAAAGCAGTTATTCCTGTCTTATCCATTCCCCAAGAACGAACCTCATCAGTCAGCTCATCATTGGTATAGGTTCTAATAGAGGGATCTAGCGTCAAGACGGCCTGGGGCTCAGATTTGAAAACAAAAGGCTGGCTTTCAACTTTGCTGAGATAGCCTTCTTCATTTTTCTTAGCCTCCGCTTCCTGCAACTCTCTCTCAAAAGTTACAAGAGCTGCATCATACTTAGTTTTGGCAGTATCATAGGCAGCTTTTGCCTTCTTATATTCTTCCAACAGCTTATCATAGTCAGCTTTCAAGCGGGCATTTTTTTCCTTAATGCTTACATTTTCCTGCTCAATCACTGCGTTCTGCGCTGAAATAGCCGCAAGGTTTGCCTCATAATCTTCTTTTATTCTTTGATTTTCTGCTTCAATCCTTGCAAGATCTGCTTTATAGGTCGCTAAGTCAGCCTGATAAGCAGCTAGTTTATTCTTGTTTTCCGTCTCAATCCGAGCAGTCGCCTCCTGATAGGCAAGTAAGACTTTCTCATATGCTTCTCGACTTTTCTCATTGCTTTCGGTGATTCGAGCCACATCCTGCTCATATTGGGTTAATTGATTTTTATAAAGCTCTTGTTTTTCCTGATTTTGCTGACGAATCTGTGCGTTTTCAGCTTCAATAGCAGCATTACGGGCTGTTACTCCTGCTTTTTCTGACTCATAGGCAGTTTGCCGCTTCTTATTTTCAGCTTGAATACGCTCAAGTTCAGCTTGATAGGAAGTCAAAGCTGCTTGATAATCTCTTTCTTTGGCATCATTAGCAGCTTGGATTTCAGAGCGATTCTTTTGATAAGCAGCTAATTTATTCTCATAGTCTTTCTCGGCAGCTTGATTTTTTTGTCGAATCTCAGCCAATCGTTCTTGATAAGCAGCTAAATCAGCCTGATACTGCTCCTTTAAGGCTGCATTTTTCTTCTGAACAGCTAGATTTTGGGTCTCAATCTCTTTGTTCTGCTCTTGGATTTTAGCCAAGGCTGTCTCATAAGATTGTTGAGCTGCTTGATTGTCTCTTTGAATGCGTTCTACTTCCTGTTGGTAAGCCGTCAATTCTGACTGATACTGCTGCTCTAGCTCAGCATTTTCTTTCTGAACCCGAGCCAATTCTTTCTCATAGTCAGTCAAGGCAGCTTGATAAACAGCTTCTTTTTCTGCCTTAACCTGAGTCAGTCTGGATACTTCAGCTTCATACTGCTTGACTGCTTCCTGATAGGCCTTTTCAGCTGCCTGATTTCGTTCTGCAATGGCTGCATTTTCAGCTTGGGCAGCTTTGTTGTGAGCTGAGACCTGAGCAAGCTTTTCATCATAGCGACGCTTTACTTGAGCATTCTTCTCCTGAATAGCTTTCAGCTCTGTAGCATAGCTCTCCATAGAAGTTTGGTAGTCTGCTTTCGCTTGAGCATTTTCTTGTAAAATTCGTGAACGCTCCTCTTGATAGGCTGCTAAAGCTGCTTGATAGGAGGCTTCTTTCTCTTGATTGATTTTTACTATACGGTTTAATTCTGCTTGATAAGCCGTCCGTTTCTGCTCATAGTCCGCCTCTAGCTGAGCATTTTCAGCTTGAATACGGCTGGACTCTTGTTCATAAGAAGCCAGAGCCTTGTCATATTGGTCTTTCAAGGCTTGATTGGCAGACTCTTTCTGACTGAGTTCTTTCTCATAAGTCTTTAGTTGCTCTTGATAAGCTGCTGTGGTTTCACGTATTTCCTTGACTTGGGTCGCATAATCTGCTAGCGCTGTCTCCCGTTTACTCGCAGCTTCTTCTGGATTTCTAGCTGTTCCTAAATCAACAGTCGATTCCTGCTTTAGCTGGATACCTGCTTTCTCAGCATCTGCCACAGCTTGGTCCAGGTCCGCAAGGGAAACCTCCAAGGGAAGCTTGTCTTGACTTACTGGCTCCGACTGAACAGGGGCAGCAGTCGGCTGGGGTGCTTCGGTTGGTGAAAGTGCAGCTTCAGAAAGGGAAGACTGATCTGCTGCTTCAGCTGCCTTTTCCTCAGCCTGAACCGACCCAGCAGCTAGCAACAAAGCTGCACCCAAAACAGCTCCGCACAAGCCCTTAGAAAGGCGGCTCTTGCGGAAGCCATAGACTATTTTCTTTTCCATAATAAACTCCATTTCTCCTTTAAACAGTTGCCTGTTTATTGTCCATATTGTTCCATTTTATCAGAGCAAAAGCAAATAAGCAATGTTTAAATACTAAAAATAATAAAGAAAAAGCCTGAGATAGGCTAATATCCCAGACTTTCTAGTCATTTTAATCAAATCTATCAGATTGCAGCTCGAATTGCTTTTTCCACTGCTTCTTTCTCACGCTTCACCAATTCAACACGCGCAGCGATTTCTTTGATTCCCATGCTGATGTTTCGGCTAATCGCCATATCGTCCAACTGTGGTTCAAAGAAGGCTTTGTATTCTGCTAATCTCTTCTCTGTCTTGAAGACCACTGCTGGGCTAATGACAAAGCTATCAAAGCTCATATCGCCACCTAGCGCTGCCTTAATCCAGTCCCAATTCTCACGCGCCCAAGTCCACACTGCTTCTTGAGTAAAATCACGGTTGAGGAAACGGGCATACCAAGCTGACAAATCCTGCGGTTTCACAGTAAATTTATCCTTCCAAGTCGCTAAAAGTTCATCCAAGGTTTCCTTGTTCTTCGTATAAGAAAGGGCTGTAGAAAGGGCATTTTTGAAGCTTCCATCATTTGAAGCGACATAGAGGTCCAGATAAAGCTTAGTCAGTTCCTTGCTTTCATGATGCTTGATTTGGTTGACCAATACCTGCAGACGAATAGCAGCAGGAAGCTTTTCCAAATTATCACGATACTTGTCAAAAATCTGGCTAGCTTGAGCTTTAGCTGTCTCATCGTCAGCCTTAATCATATTACCCACAATCAGCTGACGAACCATCTCATCCTCATCACTTTCGCCTGCCTGTTTTTCAAAACCAAGACGGTCGAAATTACTTTGACTGAGAACTTTCAACAGGGCTTTGTAATCTTCTTCTGTCTGACTGCCTTCATCCACAAAACGATTTAAGCCTTCCAGCACTTGGGAAACAGCTGAAACCACCATATAAGAAGTTTCGTTTGCCAGCTTGCTGATAACTGGCAACAGGTCCGCATAGGAAATCTTACCCGACTCTGCCAGAAGTCTGCGCTCCTGCACAATTTGCAGTTTACTGATATTGTCCAAAGAGCTGAGATTATTCAGAAGAGCATCCAGCAACTCACCCTGATAATCTGTAATATAGTGGGCTGTGTTTTCTGTATTGAGACGCAGGGCTCCTTCATTTTGCGCTGCCAAGGCTGCATAATTAGGAATTTCCAGTCTTTCTGTCGTCAGAGTATCAGGAAGTCCTTGCCAGTTGCTGTTAAGCGGAACTGGCCAGAGACGGCCCTTGTCCTCGTGCTCCCCAATGAAGAACTGCTTCTGCGTCAAAATCAAGCAGTCATTTTCGACCTTAGCAGTGACGACTGGGTAACCCGGCTGCTCCAGCCAAGCATCCATAAAGGCAGCTACATCACGGCCAGAAGCTTGAGAAAGAGCGTCCCAGAGGTCACGACCGATAGTATTACCATACTGATGCTTCTCAAAGTAGGCACCTAGCCCCTTACAGAAAGCATCATCTCCCAGCCAACGACGCAGCATGTGCATGAGACGGCTACCCTTGGCATAGACGATTGCCCCATCAAAAAGAGTATTGATTTCATCTGGGTGTTTGACCTCTACATGGACTGACTGGACGCCATCTGTCGCGTCACGCTTGAGGGCATAAGGAGCTCCGCTGGTCTGGAAATCTTCAAAAATCTTCCAGCTAGGCTCAATTGCATCAACTGAAACATACTCCATCATATTGGCAAAGCTTTCATTGAGCCAGAGGTCATCCCACCACTTCATGGTCACTAGATTTCCGAACCATTGGTGGGCTAGTTCGTGTGCAACAACCAAGGCAACTGTCTGGCGGGTCAGGGCTGTTGAATTTTCATCTACCAGTAGATAAATTTCCCGATAGGTTACCAAGCCCCAATTTTCCATAGCCCCAGCAGAAAAGTCTGGCAGGGCCACATGAAGTGACTGAGGAATAGGATACTTGACTCCGTAGTATTCTTCGTAAAATTCAATACAGCGAACCGCAATGTCCAAAGCAAACTCAAGATTGCTGGCTGGGTGGGCCTTGGTCGCATAAACTCCTACCAAAGTTCCATTCTTGGTTTTAGCAGTAATTCCTTGCATATCACCTGCAGCAAAAGCCAAGAGATAGGAAGACATACGTGGAGTCGTTTCAAACTTCCAAACGCCAGTCGCTTTGCGGTTTTCAACATCAATTTCCGGCATATTAGACAGGGCCAACTCACCCTCTGCTTGGTCAAATTTCAAAGCTAAATCAAAAGTTGCCTTAGCCTCTGGCTCATCCACACTCGGAAAGGCTTCGCGGGCAAAGTGACTCTCAAACTGCGTAGAGATAATCTCTTTTTTCACACCATCTACCGTGTAGTAAGATGGGTAAATTCCCGTCATATTGTCCGTAATCTTACCAGTATAAGTTATTGTCACCACTACAGACCCAGCTGCTTCCAGCTCGATATAAAGAGCTTCATTGTCCTTATCAAGAGTAAAAGGACGTGCTTGACCAGCCACCTCTACAGATTCAACTGTCAAATCTTTTTGATGTAAGGAAACCTTACTCGTCTTAGCTTCCCCAGTAATGGTCACCTTGCCTGAAAAAGTCTTGTCGGCACGATTCAAATCCAAAAAAAGATCATAGTGCTCAGGAACAAAAGTTTCAATAAAATGTTTAACTGCTTGCATAAGCTTCTCCTCATCTAGCGAACAACATGGCAAGATTACTCCGACACCCTTGTCCGCTTATAATCTGTTATTATTGTATCATATTTAAAGGATTTCAGTGCAGAATAAATGCAAACAAAAAGACAGGGGAATAACCTGTCTTCATTTATCATTACAACTCAATAATTTTACCTGTTTCAAAGTAAACAACCCATTCACAAATATTCTTGGCATAGTCACCGATTCGTTCCAAGTAAGAGATAACTTGGAAATAGTCACGGCCCGTCACAATCAGCTCTGGATTTTGTTTGATTTCCTCTGTAGCAAGATCTCGAATATCATCAAAGTATTGGTTGATTTTCTCATCTAGTGCTGCTACGGCATAAGCTTGGTCTACATTTCCATTGAGGTAGACGTTCAGGGTTTCTTCGACGAAATTCTTAACATCGCGCCCCATCTTGCTGATGGCATCTTCTACAGACTCGATGCGGACTTCTCCCTTCATCCGAACAGTCGCTTTGGCGATCGATACGGCGTGGTCACCCATCCGTTCCAAGTCACTGCTGGCCTTCAGCACGGTGATAACGGTCCGCAAATCCTGAGACACAGGCTGCTGCAGGGCGATAATTTCTAGAGATTTCTTCTCCAGTTTCACCTCGTATTCATTGACTTCAGCATCGTCTTCAATGACCTGACGAGCCAGTTCACGGTCATGTGTAACAAAGGCACGAACCGTTCGGTTAATCTGCGATAGGACTTCGTTTCCCATCGCGTAGAATTGATTATGAAGTTTTTCTAAATCTTCTTCAAATTGTACTCTAAGCATAAGATTCCTTTCTGTTATCCGAATTTACCAGTAATGTAATCTTCGGTCTCTTTATGGGCTGGATTGAGGAACATCTTCTTGGTTTCATTAAATTCAATCAAGTCTCCACCAAGGAAGAAGCCGGTCTTTTCAGAAATCCGAGACGCCTGCTGCATGGAGCGAGTGACCAAAAGCATGGTATATTTGTCTTTCAGGCTGTAGAGGGTTTCCTCGATTTTCCCAGCTGAGATTGGGTCCAAGGCGGAAGTCGGCTCGTCCAAGAGAATGATCTTAGGACTAGTAGCTAGCACGCGAGCCACACAAACCCGTTGCTGCTGGCCACCGGAAAGACCGATAGCGGAATCATGCAGACGGTCCTTGACCTCATCCCAGATAGAAGCTCCAATCAGGGAGCGCTCTACTGCTTCGTCCAAAACAGCCTTGTCCTTGACACCATTAATCCGAAGTCCATAGACCACATTTTCATAGATAGTCATAGGAAAGGGATTAGGCTGCTGGAAGACCATTCCGATTTCCTTGCGAAGCTCTACCGTATCTGTCCTCGGACCATAGATATTGTGACTGTTATAAATGACCGTTCCTGTAGTCGTTACTTCTGGATTCAGGTCGCCCATTCGGTTGATGGCCTTGAGCAAGGTTGACTTACCTGAGCCTGACGGGCCAATCAAAGCCGTAATCTCATTTGGCATGAAATCAAGTGAAACGCTATTAAGGGCTTTCTTTTTATTATAATAAACCGACAAGTCCTTGACTTGCAAAATAGGTTCTGTCATACGTTTTTCCTTCATTTTATTTTACATTCAACCAAAGACTAATCTTGTTGAACCGTGATGAATACGGACAGTTGCTTAACCAAAGTGGCCTGAAACATAGTCATTAGTGGACTGAAGCTTAGCATTTTGGAAAATATTAGCCGTCTTATCGTACTCAATCAAGTCGCCCAGATAGAAGAATCCAGTGTAGTCACTAGCACGGGCAGCCTGCTGCATATTGTGGGTCACAATGATAATGGTATAGTTGTTCTTAAGTTCGAACATGGTTTCTTCCAGCTGCATGGTCGCAATCGGATCCAAGGCTGACGCTGGCTCATCCATGAGCAGAATGTTTGGCTTGACCGAGATAGCACGGGCAATGCAGAGCCGCTGCTGCTGACCGCCAGAGAGAGTCAGGGCTGACTTGTGCAAGTCATCTTTGACTTGGTCCCAAAGTGCTGCTTGTTTGAGCGATGTCTCTACAATCTCATCCAGAACCTTTCTATCTCTGACACCAGCACGTTCATGAGCAAAGGTAATATTTCGATAGATAGACTTGGCAAAAGGATTTGGTCGTTGGAAAACCATGCCGATATGCTTGCGCATTTCATAAACATTGATTTCAGGGCGGTTGACATCAATCCCCTCATAGAGGATCTCTCCAGTCACATTGGCAATATCAATGGTATCGTTCATGCGGTTGAGGCTGCGAAGATAGGTTGATTTACCTGATCCAGAGGGGCCAATCAAAGCAGTGATTTTATTTTTTTCAAACTGCATATCAATACCCTTGATGGATTCCTTTTTACCATAGTAAACATGCAAATCCTTGGTTGACAGGGCTACCTTTTCTTCAGGAAAAGTAATGATATGTTTTTCATTCCAATTGTATTCTGTCATTTCTTCTCCTTTAAGCAGAGGTTAGTTTCTTATGCAGATAGCTGCCCAGTTTGCGGGCTCCTAGATTGAAAATCAAAATGAAGATCAAAAGAACCGCTGCTGAACCAGCAGAAACAGCCGTTCCATCAGGAATTGTACCCTCACTGTTGACCTTCCAGATATGGACAGCCAAGGTCTCAGCCTGACGGAAGATAGAGATAGGGCTGGTAACACTGAAAATATTCCAGTTGGACCAGTCTAGAGCCGGAGCTGACTGGCCTGCTGTATAAATCAAGGCCGCTGCTTCACCAAAGATACGACCAGAAGCCAATACAATCCCCGTCACGATACTAGGCAAAGCTTCCGGGATGACCACATGCAGGACCGTTTCCCATCGGGAAATTCCCAAGGCCAAACCAGCTTCACGCTGGGTATGATGGACATGGCGCAGACTGTCTTCGACGTTCCGCGTCATCTGAGGCAAATTAAAGACTGTCAGAGCCAAGGCACCAGAAATAATTGAGAAGCCATACTCAAACTGCACAACAAAAATCAAATAACCAAATAGTCCGACTACCACGGACGGCAGTGAGGATAGAATTTCAATACAGGTACGGACAAAGTTAGTTACTGGTCCTTTCTTAGCATACTCTGACAAATAAACCCCAGCCCCCATCGAAAGAGGCACAGAGATAATCAGAGTAATTACCAGCAGGAAGAAGGAATTGTATAGCTGAATCCCAATACCACCGCCAGCTTGGTAAGAAGAGGATTTCCCTGTCAAGAAAGACCAGGAAACATGCGGCAGGCCTCTAACTAAGATATAGAGGATAAGAGAGGCAAGTATGGCAACAATGATACTCGCTATTGTGTAGAGAACACCAGTCGCCAATTTATCTAATTTCTTAGCGTGCATAGTTTTTCTTACCTCTTTCTTTTGTAATTAGTTTAATCACACTGTTAAAGGCTAAGCTCATCATCAAGAGCACCAGAGCCAGAGACCAGAGAACATTATTATCCACTGTTCCCATAACGGTATTTCCAATTCCCATAGTCAAGACAGAGGTCAGTGTAGCTGCTGGTGTTGTCAAAGAGGTTGGAATCACCGCAGAGTTCCCAACAACCATCTGGATAGCTAGGGCTTCACCGAAGGCGCGCGCCATCCCAAAGACCACAGCTGTAAAAATACCTGAGCGAGCAGCCTTGAGTGTTACCCGCCAAATAGTCTGCCAGCGCGTAGCTCCCATAGCCAGACTAGCTTCACGGTAGTGGCGTGGTACAGCCCGCAGACTGTCTGTCGTCATAAAGGTTACTGTCGGCAAAATCATGACAAAGAGCACAAAAATACCAGACAAAATCCCAAAACCAGTACCGCCAAAAACTGTACGAACAAAAGGAACCACGATTTGCAGACCGATAAATCCATAAACAACAGACGGAATCCCAACTAAAAGTTCAATCGCCGGTTGCAGTATCTTTGCTCCTTTCGGAGACACCTCTGTCATAAAGACAGCTGCACCAATCGCAAAGGGAGTTGCTATCAGAGCTGATAAAATGGTAACGATAAAAGAGCCTAAAATCATTGGCAGGGCACCGAATTCCTTACCGGAAGGATTCCAGATGCCACCAAAAAGAAAATCAAAAACATTAACGCCGTTGACAAAGAAAGTAGATAGACCTTTCTGAGCAACGAAGATTAGAATCATAGCCACAATCACCACAATCAGTGACAGACAAGCAAAAGTCAGATAGCGGCCAAACTTCTCTAAGCGAGAATTTTTAGAAGGCGATAACAACTTTTTGGTTAATTCCTCATTTTTCATTTTGAATCTCCTTCTATTGCTGTGACATTCCCATCAGCGTCCTTGCTGACTTTCATATCGTTGATTGAAATATAGCCCATGCTGGTTACAACGCCTTTTTGAACATCGTCTGATAGCATATAGTCCAGAAACTCAGCAGCCAGACCAGTCGGCTTGCCTAGTGTATACATATGCTCATAGGACCAGAGCGACCAGTTATTTGTAGCAACATTTTCTGCTGTTGGCTCGTAGTTATTAAGTTTCAAGGTTTTAACAGACTCATCAACATAGGCAAAGGCTAGGTAAGAAATCGCACCAGGAGTTTGCGAAACGATATTTTTAACCATACCGTTGGAATCCTGCTCCTGACTCTGCACAGCTGATTTCCCATCCATGATGACACTGTCAAAGGTTGCTCGGGATCCAGAGCTAGCCGCACGATTGATAATCGAAATCTCTAAGTCCTTACCGCCCAGTTCTTTCCAGTTGGTGATTTCACCAGTGAAAATTTTCTGCAGCTGCTCGGACGTCAGATTATCCACGTTCACTTCTTTATTAACAATCACAGCAATACCGGCCACAGCGACCTTATGATCCACCAAGTCAGACGCTTTGATCCCTTCCTTCTCTTCAGCAAAAACATCAGAATTCCCGATTTCAACAGCTCCTGATTGCACTTGAGACAGACCTGTACCAGATCCACCACCTTGAACATTGACTGTTTTACCGATGTTGTTGGAGCCAAAGTCATCAGATGCCGCTTCAACTAAGGGCTGCAGAGCAGTTGACCCTACTGCTGTCATGGATTCACCACGGTCAATCCAAGATGAGCAAGCTGATAAGGTGAGTCCTAAGCCCAGAGCTGTCAGCGCTAAAGCAAATTTTTTCAATTTGTTCAAAAGATTTCTCCTTTAATAAAATCAAGAGGATGGGAAGTATCTTTAGTATTTCTTACTTAGCAGAAAGAAGCTTTTTTTCAATACATTCACATCTTCAACTATATCATATAATACCAGCTTTTCCTAATATTTTATCTAAATCTCAGGCCTTTTGGAAAATAATTTTTCAGGGTTTTTCCAGTGACTTTTGCAAAGCCCAGACCGTTCCCGCCAAGGACCAGCTGGTACCAGCCGTTCGGCTGCGTTTCTGCCAGTTCAATCGTCTCGCCTTCAGCATATTTCTTGAAGTCCTGATTATTGATTTCAACTCGATTCAGAACCTCGCTGGGCTTCATAGCCAAGCCTAGGGCAAAGCTAGGCTCAAAGCGATTTTTCTTAAATGTTCCTAGATGCAAACCGTTACGAGCAATCTTTAGTTTGGATAGGTCTGGCAGTCCAGCTGGCAACAAATAAAGATTGTCCCCAAAGGTCTGCAGCTCTCCAATCAAGACTGTTTTTAAATGCTTGCTCTCAAAGTCCTGCCATAGCTTTCTTTGCTCGCTCGTCAAACGATTCTTACCTGATTTAATCTTCTTACTGCTATTCTCACCAGTAAAACGAAAGTGAGCTGCAAACTGACCTTCACCTTTGAAGCGATGCGGATACATCCGAACTGTCTCAGGAAAGCCAATTCCTTCAGTCATCCCGTTTATCTTAGAAATATCAATCAGTTCAAGTGGAAATTCTTCCAGTAACCAAGCAACGATGTCTTCATTTTCTTCAGGAGCCCACGTACAGGTCGAATAAACCAGACGACCGTCCTTGGCAAGCATGCTCATAGCAGCTGTCAAAATTTCTCGCTGGAGCTGGGCGCATTGGGCTGGATAATCCGGAGTCCAATACTGGGTAGCATCCGGCTGCTTACGAAACATGCCCTCGCCCGAACAAGGGGCATCTAAAACAATCAGATCAAAATAACCTTCAAAGACCTGAACCAAACGCTCAGCAGATTCATTGGTAACAAGCACATTTCTAGCACCAAAGCGCTCAATGTTCTCCACTAAGATTTTAGAGCGTTTGCTGTTAATTTCATTGGAGACCAGCAGGCCTGTATTATCCAGAAATGACAAGAGATGGGTTGATTTGCCACCTGGAGCCGCCGCCAAATCTAGGACCTTCATACCCTTAGATGGTTCTGCTATCTGAGCCACCATCTGAGCTGCTGGCTCCTGCGAATAAACCAGACCAGTCACATGCTCAGCAGACTTGCCAGACACCTTGCCATAAAAGCCCCAGTCTGTCTGAGGAATGGCATCTGAGAAATTCTGCTGGCCTTCTTTTAAAGGATTAGTACGAAAGGCTGAAATCGGCTCCTCATCAAAGGTCGAAAAAAATTCTGCTGCTTCTGCGCCTAAAATCTGATCATATTTTTCTTTAAAACCTTTAGGAAAGTCCATCTACTGCTTCCCCTTTTCTAAATAAGGCTTCAGAGCCGATAGTTTGCACTTAGGCGCCATCATGACAGGCTGCCTAGTCTGGAAATTTAGCTGACTGCCATCCAAGGTCTGAACGATAAAGCCTAGCTTCTCCGCCATAATCGAAGCCGCCGCATAATCCCAAGGCCAGTTGTAGGAGAAATAAGCCAAGAGGCCACCAGACAGCACCTTGCTGAAGCTAATCCCAGCACTGCCATAAACCCGAACCCCTAAACACTCCCGAGCCAAGTCTGCCAAGCCCCAATCATTGGCTTGCAGCATACCGGCATTAGAAGCCATGAGAAAATCTTGAAAAGGCCGGTCCTCAAAAGCAGGAAGTTTCCGGTCGTTACAATAGACATCAAAGTCCCCGCCACCATGATAGAGCTGGTCTCTGGTCACGTCATAAATCAAGCCAAAACGGCCAACACCCTTTTCAAAATAGGCAATCATAACAGCAAAATCAGCCTTCTGAGTGATAAAGTTGGTGGTTCCGTCAATCGGATCAATCACCCAGACATTGCCATCAGCAATATTATGTCGGAGTCCATTTTCCTCCGCTAAAATAGCATCCTGCGGATAGCGGGCTAGAATCTTAGCCACCAAATCATCCTGAACCTTCCGGTCCATCTGGGTGACCAAGTCAGTGGCACTGGTCTTTTGACTCACATCCAAATCATCATAGAGATGTTCCTTCAAAAAAGCACCAGCTTGGTAGATGATTTCTTTAGCAAAATGAAATTTATTTTCCAAGAGAAATGCTTCCTTTACCTTTACTTTTTGCCTCTTGAACAGCACGATAAAGCGAATAACCGCTGACGTTTTCAAACTCTCGGCCGATTCGCTTCTCTTGGCCCTTGCTAGGAACAACTTGCTTGAAAGCCGCATAGGACTTCAAGAGCTTTTCCGCTTGGACTTTCTGTTCATAAGCTGCTTCTACATCATTAAAAAAAGAGAGCACCGAAGCAAGCTCTTCAGTGCTCCACGATAAATCTAGTGGGTAACTATAATTTTTGTTCATCTTTACTGAATATCTGCCCGCATGGTTGCGGATCTTAACTCTTCCTTACGATAACTACGAGGCAGGAAAGCACGAATTTCATCCTCGTTAAAGCCGATTTGCATCCGTTTGCCATCTAAAATAATTGGGCGACGCAAAAGACTGGGATTTTCCTCAATCAACTGAATCAAGGTTGAAATGGACAAATCCTCCACATCTAAATCTAATTTCTGAAAAATTTTTGAGCGAGTTGAAATAATGTCGTCTGTACCGTTCTCTGTCAGAGAAAGAATGTGTTGCAATTCGGGAGCTGACAGAGGGCTCGTCATGATATTATGTTCCTGAAAGGGCACTTCATGATTTAGCAGCCAAGCACGCGCCTTTCGGCAAGAAGTACAACTCGGCGATAAAAATAATGTAATCATGCGTTTCTCTTCTAATTCTGTATAATAACTACCTCTATTATACTAAATTTTATTTGGCTTGACTATATTTTTTTGAAAATTACTGCCGAATGTCATGAAAATATAAATTTTTCAACTATTTCGATAACCAGTCCAACTTCTAGCGATCCGTTCATCACTCTGCAGCTGAGCAATCAAGCTGTCAATACCATCAAACTTAACCATCTCGCGAATCTTATCGAGCCAGAAAATCCGAATGGTATCGCCGTAGATATCCTGAGAAAAATCAAAGATATTGACCTCAAAACGAAGCTCATCCCCGTCAAAAGTTACATTTTTCCCAACACTAGCCATACCGCGATAGCGCTGACCATTGTGCTCAACATCCGCGACATAAACACCATCTCCTGGAAGCAGGACTCGATCCAAAGGAGCTAGATTGGCTGTTGGATAACCAATCGTCCGTCCTCTGGCATTGCCATGAACCACAATGCCACGAGTAGACAAAGGGTAGCCAAGCAGCTCTTGTGTTTTCAGCATATCTCCGACAGCAATCGTCTCCCGAATCCGAGTGGAAGAAATCTTCCGATTATCCAAATTAACCGAGGGAACGATAACAATCTTGCCATTAAAATAATCTCTCAGCTCATGTGACTCTTTGCGGTCTGAGCCAAAATGATAGTCAAAGCCAGCTAGCACGGCTTTGGCACGCAGACGAGACACGTACTTCTCAAAAAAGTCCCGAGCTGTATTGCCCGCAAAATGGCTAGTAAAATCAATCAGGTAAAGATAGTCAACACCCAGACTTTCCAGCTGCGCCATCCGGTCTTCAGGACTAGCTAGATGCAGCATGAGCTCAGGCTGATAGCGGACAAAGGCTAGCTTAGGCGACTCTGGGAAGGTCATCACTGCAATCTTTAGACCTTGCTCTGCAGCAATCTCTCGCGCTTTCTCAAAGAGTGCTTGATGGCCCTTATGCAGCCCATCGAAATAGCCTAGAACAAGGACTGTATCTTCTGTCTGATCAATCCCTTTTTCATCTATAATTCTCTTGGTTATCATCATTCCTCTATTTTACTACGCATTTGCTATTTTTACAATATCCGTTCCGCGCGAAACTGCAAAATATTCAAAAAGATTTTACTGCTCTAGTCAGGGCGTTTGTCAAAATCTAAAAAAAGCAAAACAAAAGGACAGCAGTTGTGCAATTGCTGTCCTTTTGTGAGGTTTAATGAAATTATTATAACATGCAAGCGCACATTTCATATTACAAAAGAGTAACAATCTTTTGACAATTCTACTGCGGATATTAAAGGAAGACCTTGCGAGGCTTATAAACTGCTTCCCGATTTTCCAAAATGGCTACTAACTTCTCCTTATAAAAGCCAGCCAACTCCGCTTCTTCTGACACCAAGCTGATAAAACGACCGTTTCTCACGTCCTCGACCTGCTCGTCAGAAAGCTCAACCGTCACTAAATCTCCGATTCCCAATTCGAGTGGTTGGAGAAAGGAGAAATCTTCCACTTCTACTCGCTCCGCTATTTCATCCAAGGTCAAGGCATCATCTAAGCTCATACCTGCTGAGGAAGTCCGTGTCAGCTGGGACATGTGACTGGCAAAGCCAAGCTTGGCTCCCAAATCAACAGACAGAGTTCGGACATAGGTCCCCTTGCTACATTTGACCCGAAAGCGGAAATGAGCCTGCTCATCTTCGTAAGAAACTGGACTGGTGCGCTCGAAACTATAGATGGTCACCTGCCGCTCTGGCCGCTCCACTTCTTGACCCGCTCTTGCATACTCATAAAGCTTGCGTCCATTTACCTTGACTGCAGAGTACATGGGCGGAATCTGGCGAATCTCACCAGTCATGGACTCCATCACTTCGTCGATAAGGGCTTCTTCTAAAAGCTCTGTCACTGGTGTCCGATCAAGGATGTCTCCGCTGGCATCTTCTGTTGTTGTTGAGCAGCCTAGCGTAATTTCCCCCTCGTAGACCTTGCCTTCCTCCTGCATAAACTCGACCAAGCGCGTCGCCTTGCCCACAGCAATGGGAAGCACCCCGACCACATCTGGATCCAAGGTGCCCCCATGACCAATTTTCTTGGTTTTTAAAATCTTGCGCAGCTTAAATACCGCATCATGCGAAGTCATACCCGCTTCTTTTCTTAGGTTGATAATTCCGTTCATTGGTTAACTTTCTAAAAATATTAAAACTCGCTTTTGGAAGCCCTTATACTGTTCATAAAGTGCATGGCCACAGTCTGGCAAAATAGTTATCTGGCTATCTTTGATATGTTGATGTAATTCGAGCGAAGCTTCTACACCTAGAACATCATCTTCTTCTGCTCTAATGATTAGCGTAGGGCAGTTAATCTTTCCCAAAACTGCCAGACTATCATGTCTTAAGTAAGATATGGCCTGAATAGCAATCCGCTGTTTATCTTTAATGCGACCAAAGATTCCCATGATTCGATAAAGGTATTTAAACTTTCCAAAGGATTTTGGCGTATAAGAGTGACTTGCAATATCCAACATCAGTTCCTTATAGGCTCCAGTCTGACTCAACTCAATCCAGCGAGTAATTCGCTCCTTACCAAGATTATTCAGTTTCGCAGTAGTAACTGTCAAAATCAATTTTTCAACTCTTTCTGGGAAATCTGCTGCCAACCATTGGGCAAGCATACCACCTTGGGAAATTCCTAGGACAGCTACCGTTTTCAGACCTAAAACATCCATAGCTTCAGCTATATCAGTCGCCATATCTCGTGTTGTATAATTTTCTGGCAACTCATTGATTCTGCTAAAAACATACACTTGGTAAGCTGTTGCGAAGCTCCTATAAGATAGGGCAAGCATTTTCGCCATTCCCTTAACAGTCGCCAAACCATCCCCTAGACCTGGAATAATGAGCAGAGGTTTCTTCCCTTTTCCAAAGGTCACATAATCCATGCTCTTATTGTTAAAATATAAGGTTTTCCCTTTTGCTGTAGACATTACTTCGTTTCCACTACTATTTTATCATGTTTATTCATGTTGACTTTTTAAATGCAGAGCAAAGCCGGCAGTCACTTTTTCAAATCCAACCGCCTGATAAAACTGATGTGCAGCATTTCGTTCAGCAGTTAATCCACTATTTAGAGTCAGTGCCTTAACTCCTTCTTTTACCGCTTGTTTTTTCAATTCATCGATTAGCCTACTAGCAATTCCTTGTCGTCTTGTTTCTTTTGCAACTGACAAAGCCAAAATACGATAATAAGATCCATCTGCTTCAAAAAAGAAGAGCTTTGCATAACCTAAGAAACCTAAAATTTCTCCGTTTCTTTCAGCTAACAGACAGCCATAATGCGGCTGAGAGAGAATCATTTCTAAACGTCGAGCCAGCTTAGAAGCGGTCGTTGGATAGCCCAAGTCTTCGTATAGAGACAGTAAGGCTTCAGCATCTTTCATGGTTGCTTTTCGTATCTGCATAGGAGCCTCCTAGTCTCCCTTCAAAGCTTCAAACTTAGCTTTCATAGTAGGATTTTTGCGTGTCAGTTTCTTGACAGAGACGTCGTCCAGTTTGTTGTTTGCCAAGCGCAGCTGGTTTTCAGAGGTCGTCAGGAATTTCTTGATTTCTTCCATCCGGCGGATAGCCTTGTCAATCTCTTCGATAGCCTTGCCAAAGTTGGTTGATGCAGACTGATAGTTCTTAGCGAAAGCTACTTTAAAGGCAGCCAAATCTTCCTCAAAATGCGTAATATCAATATTCTGCTCCCGCACCAAGGCCAGTTCCTGCTTGTACTGGAGCGAGTTAAGCGCAGCATTGCGCAAGAGGGTAATCATGGGCAAGAAGAACTGTGGTCGGATAACATACATCTTCTCATAGGCATAGGACACATCGACAATACCCGAATTGTAGAGCTCGCTGTCAGCCTCAAGAAGTGTCACCAGAATAGCATACTCACAGCCTTTCTCCCGCCGGTCCTTATCCAGCTCTTTGAAGAAATGCTCGTTTTTCTTCTTGGTCGCTGTCTCATCGCCTTCATTTTTCATCTCAAACATGATGGAGAGGATTTCTACACCATTTTCATCCACCTCACGGTAAATGTAGTCACCCTTGCTGCCGGTTCTGGCATCATTGTCCTTGCCAAACTCCGCTCGTGGAAACATAGCCATACGATTCTTGTTAAACTCGTACTCGCAGTGCTGTTCCAAACTCTCGCCAATCATCTTAGTAGACTGCTTGGCCTTAAAATCCTTGTAGAACTCTATAGTCTCATCTTTCTGCCGCAGCTCTACCTCATAGCGCTCTTTGAGAGAGGTCTGAGCCAGCGCTGCTTCCTTTTCTTGCAGAACTAGCTGATTCTTAACCTCGTCTCGCTCTTTTTCCAGCACAGACAAGGTCTTTTGCAGTTGATTTTCATGCTCCAAGCGCAGAGTTGTCAGCTGACTTTCCAATTGCTGAACTTCCTTATCCTTCTCCTGCAATTGAAGACTAGCTGCCTGCTCCGCCTCTTTCTTTGCCAATTCCTGCCGGGTCTCAAACTGAGCAATCTGACTTTGAAGCTTGCTAATTTCTTGATCTTTCTGCGATAGCAGAGCTTGTTGGGCATTCTGGGATTTTTGCTCTGCTAAAGCCAGCTCCTGCTCAATCCGAGCATCAATCTCCTTGTCAAACTCTGCAGTTCGAACCTGCGACAAAAGCTCACTGTACTGGCTCTCATTGACAGTAAAAACCTCCCCGCAGTTGGGGCATTTGATTTCATTCATAGGGTACCTCTTCATTTAAAATTAAAAATTTTATTCCTTTTCTTTTCCAAGTTGATAGATTATATGGCTATCATTTATTATTTGCTATTCTTTTTTTCATCATTCTCTCAAATTCACTAATCTACTTTTCATGACTATCAACTATTATACCATTCCTGCCAATAAATGAAAAACAGCAAGCCAAGTGGCTTGCTCGATTTTCACGGAATTAAAATGCTATGTCCATGATCCTCTGGGAGGTAATAAGATATGTCCCCTGCACTGCTTCCTAGTCTACTCTTGCTAAAAATGGAATATAGCTTTGAATCATTCTCAGAATCAATAACAAAACGTCCATTCTCAAAACTTATAGATGCAGATGCTGAAGAATCTTGAAAGATAGATTGTTCACTTTGAGAACGAACCACTCCTTTCATGGTTGCAACTTCTTCAGGATATTTTTCAAAGGATATATCGAAACTAAGCTCTCTAGAAGAAGATGGAAAATAGGACTGATGTTCACTCAGACGAATACTTTGAATCTTTCCCAATGATTGTTCGAGTTCTGGAAGTTCCCTATACAGTTCTGACTGAATCGCTGATTTGAAATTTTCCTGATGTACTTGCAGCCATTCATTAAAGAAACGAGTCGCCCTTTCTTTTTGAACCCGATACACGATATTCTTTCCTGAATCAGCAAGAGCATTCGAAAAATTATACAAGGCTTCCTTTGCATCATCCTGCTCTCGCTTCCAATCCCAAGTAGAGTCTTCCGATATTTCAATCTCGCCCATATACCAGGTACTCATATCCTGACTTTTATCTTTATAAGGGTTAGGATGGATAAAAGTAAAGGGTGCAATGCCAGCATCTGGAAAAGATAATTCAGCTCTTAATGATTGTTCTTTATTATCATTGACATAGGCTGAAAAATAGATATGATAATTCCCACTCACGTCACCTCCATTGTCATACTCTCCGCTAGCAGAACCTGGCAAAAGTGTCACAGATTTTATGTGTTTCTTTTCGAAATCCAGGTTTTCTATAATTTCTTTTTTGATAGAATCTTGATGCTCAAGAATAAACTTACCATCGTTACTATATTGAGGCTTAGTCAAAAATGGTAGATTTATAATAAGAATCGGAAGGGCAATAACAATGAAAAGAATAAAAATCCACTTTTTCGATTTAAACATGGGACCCCCTACTATTTTGATTAACAAAGATAGTTTTATTATACCATTCTTTTTTCAGATGAAAAACAGCAAGCCAAATGACTTACTGTTTCATTTTATCACTCACCCATCTTAATCCGCCAGCTAGCGGCTATTTTTCTTTCTTGGATAAACTTACTATAGATACCTTGTTTGGCTAGTAAGTCTTGATGTTTGCCTTGCTCGACAATGCGGCCTTGATCCAGCACCAAAATCTGGTCTGCATGCTCAACCGTCTTGAGTCGGTGGGCAATCATGATAATGGTCTTATTGCGAGTCAGTGCCTGAATAGCCTGCATGAGGGCTTCTTCGTTTTCTGGATCAACATTGGCTGTTGCTTCATCCAGAATGATAATAGGCGCATCTTTGATAATTGCCCGTGCGATGGAAATGCGCTGGCGCTCACCTCCAGAAAGACTGGCACCTCCTTCACCAATCTTGGTGTCATAGCCATCAGGCAGTGAGAGGATAAAGTCATGACAGGCAGCTTTCTTGGCAGCCTCTATCACTTCTTCCTGACTGGCCTCCGGCTTGCCAAAACGAATGTTATTAGCAATGGTATCCTCAAAGAGATAGACGCTTTGGAAGACAAAGCTGAAATTACGAATCAGGCTGTCATAGCTGTAATCTCTAACATCATGTCCGTCCAGACTGATACTTCCCTGGTCCACATCCCAGAAGCGGGCGATGAGGTTGCAGAGCGTTGTTTTGCCTGATCCAGAAGATCCGACCAAGGCAGTTGTCGTTTTTTCGGGAATAGTGAGGGAAACCCGGTCAATGATTTTCTTATTTCCATAAGAGAAGCTAACGTCTCTCAGATCAATCCGGCTGCTCTTAGGCTCAATATCCTGACCGCTGATGTCCATCGGCTGGATAGCCAATACTTGATTGACCATATCAACCGACAAATCAACAATGCGCAGGAGAGAAGAGAAAGAGCCAACGCCGTCTAGATTTTCATAAATCATAAAACCACTGACAATCATCATAATGGTTACCAGTAGCTCCATACTGCCATTGAGATAAAAATAGATAGAGAAAAGACCCATAAAGAGACCGGTCAGCTTGGTCACCATGCCTTGGAGGGCAATGTAAGGTGAGGTCACGAGTGTCATTTTGGTATCTAGCTGACTCTTGCCTTCAATAGCCTTGGACAGCTTCTTGGCAGAACGGTTGACCAGATTGTAGTTCTTAACTTCAGCAATTCCTTGGCTGTACTCCAAAACAACAGCTACCAAGTCCATATCCGCCTGATACTTGTCATCAGAAACCTTGCCAACTTGCCAACGCATGAGAGTATTTGGCAGGAGAAAGAGGACGAGACCCACCAAGAGAACCAGTCCAACCCGCCAATCATAGAGAAAGACCAAAACAGTGATGAGACCAGTCGTCAGAAAGCCCTGCACAGTCATCATAACTACTCGTGTGGCCACATCAGACAGTCCTTCCAGCGTATTAGTCGTAACACTGGTAATCTTGCCCAAGCTATTTTGATTAAAGTAACCCATGGGCAGATAGCGCATGTGCTCCGCAATTTCAATCCGCTTCTGAGCACAGGTATGATAGCCAGCTTCTGTCTGCAGCATGGTGATTTTTAGTGTAATCCAGACATTTAGCATAGTGGATATCAGCATGATACCCAGAGCTAGCCAGAAGGTCTGCATAGAGAGATTCTTCTCAATCAGCCCCATGACGATTAGACCGATTGCTGGAATACGTAGAGCAATAATAAAGGACTTGACGATGCCCAGATAAATGGATTGATAAAATTTCCTACGGTCCTCTGCCGTACAGAAATCAAAGAATTTCTTCAGTATGTTAAGCATGAGTCAGCCCTCCTTCCATCTCACCACTATCCCTAATAGCTATATGAGCCTGCCACATGGAAGCATAGAGCGGACTGGTCGCTAACAACTCTTCATGCCGGCCCCTAGCTTCAATCCGACCATCATTAACTAGAACTATCTGGTCTGCACTCATAATCGTAGACAGCCTGTGGGCAATGACAATCAAGGTCCGTCCTTCAATCAGACGAGCTAGACTGGACTGAATTCGTGCTTCATTTTCCGGATCTGCATAAGCAGTCGCTTCATCCAAAATAAGAATTGGCGCATCCTTAAGCATGGCACGGGCGATGGCAATCCGCTGACGCTCCCCACCAGATAGATGACCGCCACCAGAGCCTACCTGAGTCTCAAATCCGTTTTCTAAGTTCATGATAAAGTCATAACAGCCACAACGACGGGCAATGTCAATAACCTCTTCATCCGAAGCTGCCGGATTCCCCATCCGGATATTTTCCATAATAGTCTCATCAAAGAGATAGTTATCTTGGGTCACGTAAGCAATCTGCCGACTGTAATAGTCTAGCGGAAGCTGGCGGATGTCCAAGCCACCATAGGTAATCTGACCAGAAGTGACATCCCAGAAAGAAGCTAGAAGCTTGGCAATTGTAGACTTACCTGAGCCTGATGGCCCAACTAAAGCATTGATGCTGCCAGTCTTAATATCTAGCGAAATTCCATGCAGCACCTCCTCTTCATCTGTATAGCCAAAGCTGACATCCGTCATGACCAGATCCCTTCCTTTTGGAAGTTCTCTCAGCTCCTGAGGCCTTTTCAAATCAGGCTTTTCCAAAATATCAATGACTTGGCCAAAAATAGTGCTGATTTTCCGTAAATCGTCCATATAACTAGCAACTAAAATCAGAGGAGTCAGAAGACTGAGCGATAGAATAATCATCAGAATGAAATTGCCAGCAGTCAGGCTGCCTTGCAGATAGAAATAACAGCCAGCCGGCAGCAGAAAGAGCAAGCCTGATGGCAGAAATGCAGTCACAATGCCCATCTCCAGATTGAACTTGCGCATCCACTCAATAAAGCAGTCTGCTCCTTCTCTAGCAGCCGTCACAAACTTATCGTAAGAAAATTTTTCTTTGCCAAAAACCTTGATAACCTCAATCCCATTGATATATTCCACTGCTGTATCATTGAGTTTTTTGGTCTTGACCAGAGTATTTTGATAGTCTGCTTCGCTATTGACAGCCATCCGCATATAGGCCAGCACCACGATGGGAATAGTCAGGAGAGACAGCAAGGTCAGCCGCCAATCAATAACCAGCATAGCAATGAGAACAATAATCGGACCAAAAATCCCAGCGGTAAACTCTGGAATCAGGTGAGCCAAGGTCGTTTCGGTCGCATCCACCCGCTCAACGATAATGTTTTTATAACTGCCTGATGACTGACTAAGCACTGTACCTAGAGGCAGCCTAGCCAGCTTGTCTGTCAGGCGATGCCGCATTTCTGCTAGAATCTTAAAAGTAGCTGTATGCGACAGCATGGTGGAAATACCGTGAAATCCCCAGTAGCCAATCCAGGCCAGACCTGCCCACGCTGACTGCTGCAGGTAAAAATCCCAGTTTTTATTGCCAGCCAAGAGATGATTAATCATTCCACCAATAAAGAAATAAGGCAGAAATCCTGAAATCACAGAGGCAAAGGCAAAGATCAGACTGAGCACAAAATACATCTTATGAAGGGAAACAAAGTCCCAGATCCAAGCAAGAACAGATTTTTTCTTCATAGAATTTCCTTCTTTCTATCAAAAACCTAGCAAACTTCCCCAGTCAAACAAGTCCATGATGGAATGGCAAAATTCCAGCGCCTGCTCTTGGGGCCAGTCTTGAGCCAAGGGCTCAAATACAGCTGTGTAATAAGCCGTCATGCACGATCGCAGAAACTCGTGTTTGACCAAATGATTGTTCTTTCCCTCTTTGTAAGCCAGCTCCAAATAGCGATAAGTCTCGTCTGCAGCCAAATGAGGCAGACGCATCCTGAAGTCCGCTTGCGAAGAACCCTGAGATTTAAAGAGCAAGAGCTGCATAATATCCTTATGCTCATAGAGAATCCGCATCAGGGACTGGAGATCCTCTAAGCGATGTGCCCACATGTCGGACAGGTGCCCCTCTTCTAGGAAATCATAGTCACGTCGCTTCTGCTCTTGTCCATACTGGTCTAAGGCTGTCAGAGTAGGCTCAAGCAGAGCAGTAAAGAGACTGTCCTTACTCTCATAGCGCTTATAAAAAGCCCCAGTCGTCAAGCCAGCAGCGCGACAAATTCTCCGCAGTGAAGCATCTTGATAGCCATAAGCCAAGAACTCACTCCTCGCGCTTTCCAAGATTTTTTCATTTAACTCATCTGTTTCTTTTTTCATGATTTTAATTCGATAACACCGTTATCACCTTTCTTCTTTTATTATAAATTCTGACAATTTAACTGTCAAGGAAAAACAAAAAAAGCCGAAAAATATTTTCATCGGTCCATATCTCTTACTTTTGTAAACATAACAAAAGGAGCTTGCGAACAAGCTCCTCTATAATTTTACATTTTATCAGGTGCATAAATCATGCCCGTACAGTCGAAATCTTCCTGTCGGCGAAAGCCGAGCTCTTGATAAAAAGCTAGATTTTTATCTGATTGCTCCGTCGCCAACTGGATTTGGTAAACATCCTTAAAACTTTCCAGCGTATGCTGAAGAAGGCTTCGGCCAATCCCCTGACGCTGGTAGTGTGGATACACCAGCAAATCCTGAATAAAGACAATGGTGAGCCCATCTCCGACCGCTCGGATCAAACCAACCAACTTGTCTTCGTCATAGGCCGCCATCACAAACAACGACTGATGGAAGGCTTGCTCTAGACGCTGAGGATGATTGGTGTAATTGCTCCAACCTACTGAAGCGTAGAGGTCTAGCACTGCCGCAAAATCCAGCTGAGGATTTGTTTTATAATGAATCATGGCTACCTCCTTATCTTGTCGGAAACTATTTTCCGTTTGCTTGCATCTTCATCGAACTTGAGTCAGCACTCCGTCTTGCATCTCATAGACCTTGTCAACCTCGTCCAGAAGGCGGGTATCATGGGTAATCATGACCACGCTCTTATGGAATTTCTGGGTCACCTCTTTGAGCAGATGAACCACGCGCTTGGCCCGCTCTGTATCCAGACTAGCTGTCGGCTCATCAGCCAAAATAATATCTGGGCTATTGTAAAGTGCTCGGGCGATAGCAGCTCTCTGCCGTTCTCCGCCAGACAATTCTTTCGGATACTGCTTGAGAGTTCCTTTAAGATCTAGCAACTCAATCAGACTGTCTAGATCCGTCCTTTCCTTTTTAGATAAGCGGTCAATCAGCTGAAACTGGTCTTCGATTTTCAAAAAAGGTATGAGATTGGAAGCCTGCAAAATAAAACCGAAATCATTGAAACGCAGAGCAGCCCGTTCCTTTTCCTTGAGCTGGGAAGTATCTTTCCCATGCAGGAAAATCTGTCCTTTTGAAGGTGTTTGTAAATGCCCCAGCAAGGTCAGAAGGGTTGTTTTACCCGATCCTGACGGGCCAATAATAGCTACAAACTGCCCCGCTTCCAATCGGAAATCAGTTGGTTTCAGGGCTTGGACCAGCGTATGCCCCTGACCATATTCTTTTGTAACACCTTTTAGTTCTATGATTGACATTTACTCACCTCCGATCGCTGTGATAGGGTCAATTTTCAGAACCCGGTGAATGGACAAAAGTCCGCCAGCCAGTGACATGAAAACAATCAGGACAATCAATCCAGCATAAGCTCGCCAGTCACTGTAAAAAGGCATAGAAGTTGGCAAGACTAGCTGGGTTCCCAAAAGAGCCAAGACAGCTAAGCTGATTCCCAGAGTGGACAGGATGAAAATCTGCCAAAAAATAGAAGCAATAATCTTCCCACTGGCAATTCCTTGGGCGCGCATAATACCGTAAAGATGCGTCTTTTGGATGGTAATGATGTACATGAAAATTCCCAATACCAAAAATGTGATCAGAACCATGGCCCCAATCATAAAGGAAAAAGTCAGTACCTGAGGCTGATAACCAGGGATATTTTCTATAAAATCACTCATAGAGAGCTGACTAAGTCCTGCTTCTTCAATCTTCTGACCATCCTTGACCACAAGTGCGCTGATGTTCTTAACCTGACTTGAGCCGTACTTTAATTCCCTGAAATCATCTAGATCCATAAAAATTACAGGTTGCGTAAAGAAGCTATTATCCTCTGTGAAACCAACAACCTGATAGAGGCGCTCACTGCCATTGAGCTGAAGTTGATCGCCTAGTTTTACACCTTTTTGCTGCAGGCGCTTATCCGCAATAACTTCATAAGCATTCTCAGCAGGACGTCCCTCAATAATGTCAGGCGCCAGAAAACTATCCCAAGAGAGACCAAAAACCTGAGCATTGAGTTTATCAGTCCCATCTTCATAATTGGCCACTGCTGACGTCTGTCCCAAAGCCGCAATTGAGTCCCCTTGAAGCAGGCGGCTGTATTCCTCTTCCTTGAGAGTCGAAGCTATTAGATTCTTATTGGCGTACTCTGACAAAACGATCGATTCAGCCTGCCATTGGTCCAAAGCCAGGCGATTGAGCCTAGCCAAACCGACGGAAAGACTAGATAAAAAGAAAACCATATAGGTAATGAGAAAGACCACAGCAACCACTAAACGATAGCGTCCGCGGCTGTAGACAATCTCTTTAAAAGCTAAAAACAAAGCTGTCCTCCTTCGAGATATTCGAGACTATTATACCATAAAGAAGCAAGCTGGAAAAACTATCCTGTCAATCCCCCTCCATATGCTCTCTAACAAAGCCCGCCAGACCGACAGAGGTCACCCTAGCATGAAAATCACTCATTTGCTGAGCCTTGTAGAGAGGATGAGCCAGCCAGTAAGTCAGGGTTCCCATAAAGGACGCGGCTTGATGATTCAGGAGCAAGTCCACCTCAACCTCCTCTAAATGTGGATCAGCCAAGGAAATACTCTGCGAGAAAATCTCCCTCAAAGCTTCCTGCAATCGCCTCGAACTAGTTGGACTGCCATTTGGACCTAAAAGAATGGCCAAGTCTTCCAAGTAAGGCTCAAAAAAATGAAAAAGATTTTGTTTCTCATGGATATAGTCTTCCACTTTAAAATCCTTTTCTAACTTGAACAAGCAGGCAGACTCTAGAGCCTCTTGATAATAGGCCTGCAAATCATCTAGCAAGCGGTCTTCTATCTTCTCCAGCAGATCATATTTATCCAAATAATACCGATAAAAAGTACTGCGATTCACCTCCGCCAAGTCAATCAATTGGCGAATGCTGATTGTCTCAAAAGTCTGCTCTTTCATCAACTGCAGCAAGCTAGTCTCTATCTGCTTTTCTGTCTTTCTTCTTTTTTTCTCATACATGCCATTCACCTCAAAATGCAACAGTCTCTCTAAAATTGATGCTTGTCTACCATCCAGCTCCCACTATATAATAAATATAAGCAGAAGACAAGAACAAGAGGATTAAAAATGAAGATTATTATCAATCAAAAGGAAGTCAGTCAAGAAAGAATTGAGCACTGGCGGAAGAAGAGAATCCATAAAGCAGCTAAGATACTTAATCTACAGCTACCTAGTACTGACAACACGGAGATTTTAGACCAAGCCCTACTGGAATCAAAAATGAAGCTGACATACGAAGATCTAATCCAGCAAATCGGAACAAAACTCAAATGGAGCCAATATTTAATGAAATGGGCGGCCAAATGGTCCAAGAAACCTAGAAAAAAAGCAATCATCACGATTTTTGAAAGTGGACTGACTGCTGCTTCTTTCAGTAAAACGCTAGAAAAGTTGATGCTAGAAAAAACAGATGCTCATAAAAGCGTCAATCTTGGTGCCTGTCCAGACCATTATGCCTTGCAGCCCCACGGCAGCAAACTTGAAGTCATTGAGACTGCAGGAAACAGCCCACTGCCAACACAGTTTTTTCTTAAGCTTGATTGTGAAGCTGAGATAGAGGAGCCTCGTGATGCGTCTTATCCCTTCCAAACTGTCGGTGCCGCCAGTCTAGTGAACGGTTGCAATATCGGTGGAATTCGCCATCAGTTTCGCGACACAGAAAAAGGCCTAGAAGCCCGATTCTGCGTCGAATTTCCCAGGCTTTGTCCAGACAGCCTTATCAAAGAACACCAGCTCCACCTGGCTGCCGAATGGTCAAGATGGATAATTTGGTGCAAAGAGCATAAAGAATGAATTTCCTTTCCTAAAAAATACCTATCAAGCCATACAAAAACAGCCTACTGCCATCTTAAAGAGATCGCAGCAAGGCTGTTTTTCTTCTACATTTAATCAAAGACAATCATAGACTTAATGGTCTTGCGTTCATCCATGTCTTTATAAGCTTGATCAATATCTGCCAGTTTGTAGCTTGAAGTAAAGACGCGACCTGGATTAATATCACCATCAAGAACTGCCTTGAGCAAGATTTGCTTGTCGTAAGTCGTGACAGAGGCTGCTCCTCCTGCCACTGTAATATTTTGAGCAAAGGTAGAACCAAGAGCTCGGTTATTATAGTGAGGCACACCGACAAAGCCCAAGCGGCCGCCGTTGTGCAGGACTCCTAGAGCTTGATCAACAGCTGCTTCTGTTCCGACACATTCCAGAGCGGCATCTGCACCACCACCAAGGATTTCACGGACCTTGGCAATTCCTTCTTCGCCACGTTCTGCAACAACAGCTGTCGCACCTGACTCTAAGGCCATCTTTTGTCGATCTTCGTGACGGCTCATAAGAACGATTTGGGAAGCACCACGCATTTTAGCAGCGATAACAGCGCATTGTCCAACAGCTCCGTCACCAATCACGACAACCTTATCACCAGGCTTGACGTCTGCCACTCGTGCAGCATGGTAACCCGTTGGCATGACATCAGCCAGTGTCAAGAGTGATTTGAGCATGCCTTCTGTATAATCAGAGGGCTGACCCGGAATTTTGATAAGAGCCCAGTTAGCAAATTCGAAGCGCATATATTCAGCTTGCACTCCATCTGACCAGTTATTCCCAATATGAGAATCACAAGTGCCATCAAATCCTGCCCGACATGCATCACATTGCCCGCATCCATGAGTAAATGGAGCAATAACAAAATCGCCAGGTTTAACAGTCGTTACTGCATCCCCGATTTCTTCGACAATTCCAATCGCTTCATGCCCACTATTTTGATGGCCGGCTTCAATATCTGGACTGCGGTAGCGCCATAGGTCAGAGCCACAGACACAGGTCCGAACAATCCGAATAATAGCATCATCTGCCTCAATGATTTGCGGACGATCAATCTCAGTCAGTCCAACTTGACCTGCTTTTGTATAAACTGCCAATTTCATCGTTTCTTCTCCTTTGATATCTTTATAATAACTATTATACAACTTAGAGCACCCTTCAAGTCAAATTTTTGACATCATTTAAGATAAAATTCTTATAAAAAAGGAAACTCCTTTCTCAGAGTTTCCTAGTTAGATTTCCTCACTGCTCTTCCTGTTGTCCTGAGCAGAATGAGAAGCGCTTTACTGCTTGGTAAAGGTCAGAGTGTCTGGATCATCATCCAATTCGTCCACAATCAGCTGATTGCCATTTTGGCGGTAACTTTTGACATCATCACCAACAATCAGTCTTTGATTAGCAGCATCTACTTGTACCTGCTTGATTTCCTTACTGCCATCAACCTCGGTCTCAGTCCAGGTACCAGTCGTACCATTGATTTCCAGGACATGCTGGTCACCATCATGGTCGGTTGCTTGATAGCGCCCGTCTAGATTAGTAGCCTGCCCTGCATTTGATGATGAAGAAGGCTGATTAGAGGAAGATGTGGCTGATGACTGCGAAGTCTGATTTTGCGCAGATTGTGATGTCTGGCCTTGTGTATTCTGTGATGAACTAGTATTCCCTCCTTGGTTGGTATTGCCTGAGCAGGCAGCCAGTAGAACTGCCGCTGTCAGAGATAGAATTCCGATAAAGGCTTTTTTTGTAATCGTCATATCGCTTTCTCCTTTTTCTACATTTGTAGTTTATACTTATATTCTACACTTGTCTGTTTCATTTGTCAAGAAAAAGCAGTTTTTATTATAAGGAAAATATATCTAAAGGAAATGAATCACTCTGACTGAACTTTGCTATTCAGACGCTGCTTGTTCTCTAAGTCTTCCCGAGTTCTCTTGACAAAATAGTTCCCAGTCGTATAATATTTCTATAAAAGATAAAAGGAGAAGATCATGCCAATCAGAAAAGCCCAAGTCAGTGATATTCCTACATTACAAGGACTCCTTCAGCAAGTCCTGCTTGTCCACCATCAAGCTCGGCCGGACATTTTCAAGGCCAAGGGCAGCAAGTTTAGCAATGAAGAGCTAGAGAAGATTCTGGTACAAGATTCCACCCCTATTTTCGTCTTTGAAAATGAAGATGGAGAAATCCTTGGTCACCTCTTTTGCTCCATCAAGGAACCTGTCAGTCCTATACTCAATCCCATCAAGACACTTTTTATCGAGGATTTATGTGTAGATGAGAAAGCCAGAGGGCAAAAGGTTGGCGAGCAGCTTTACCGCTTTGCGGAAGACTATGCTCGGAAAATCAGCTGCTATAATCTGACTCTCAATGTTTGGAACGACAATGTCGGAGCCCTGCGTTTCTATGAGCGATTAGGGCTTCAGGCTCAGGAAACTGTAATGGAGAAGATACTTTGATTTGAGAGAACAATTTCAGGAAACGCTAGCAATAGTTTTCGGATATACCCTACCAGCAGAATCAACTATTTTATTTGCCCAGAAAATCTGCGCCAGTATAAAACCGAAATTGAGCACCGCGATGATATTCAATATCCCTTCTACGACAGCTTCCCAGGCTACCATGAGACGGAGACAGCTGATATCAAGGAGATTATCGCTGAGCAAAAGGCTAAGGGTATTGACATCCTGACGGATGGAGAATACTCCAAGTCCATGTGGCATCTGGACTTTGTCTGGGGACTTAAGGGAATCGAGCGCTACATTGCTGACCACGGCTATACCTTCAAAGACCACGACGGTGGGCAATACGAGACCCGTAAGGATATTGGTATCCGCATCACAGCACCACTCTCTGGTAAAAACCATCACTTTATCGAGATTTATAAGCTAGTCAAGGAAGAGGCAGCTGGTGAAGATACCAAGCTGACTGTCTGGGGGCCTGCCCACGCTTATACTGAGTTAGCTGTCTTTGACCGCTTGGCGGGACCGGGACAAGTTTATGAGACCAATGAAGATTTGAAAAAAGGCTTGATTCAATCTTATAAGGAATTTTTGGACGACTATAAGGCTGCTGGCGGACAGATTATCCAGTTTGACGACTGCCTCTGGGAGCTTTTTGACGAGTCCAACCCTGCTAGCTTCTATACAGAGGGCAATGCCAGTCTGGCTGACCTAGCAGACGAGTTTGTCGCTATTAATAACGAAGTCGTAGACTACGCTCATGAGTTAGGACTGACTGTCTGGACCCACAACTGCCGTGGTAACTACGAAAGCCGCTCTGCTGCCGAGGGTACCTACGAAGCTATCGCGGAAAAATTCCTGCGCGACCAACACTATGACCGCTACTTCCTAGAGTGGGACAGCGATGTAGCTGGTGATGTATCAGCCCTAGCAGCTTTGAAGGACAAGGATGCGGAAGTTGTTTTAGGATTGCTTTCCAGTAAGACGACAGGCTTGGATGAGGAAAAACGCGTCCTAGACCTGCTTGAGAAAGCAGCAACTGTTCTACCAAAAGAGCGACTCCTGCTCTCCCACCAATGTGGCTTCGCCTCTTGTGACTCTGGAAACGAACTCACCATTGAGCAACAATGGGCCAAAATCAAACAAGGCCAAGAAATCGCTCAGAAATTCTGGGGATAATGAGCAAAAAAGCGGTATGACCGCTTTTTTCAATGCTTTTAAAATCAATTTGGGGCTGAATTAGATTTCTTTGATGAACTCCAGTTTCATCTGCATCTGTTCAACATATTAAATCTTGGAGTATCAGGAAAGTTCAATTCGCTTGAGCCAATTTTCAACCAAGGCAGTAAAGAGAGCCTCTTGATCTATCTGTGCATTGTGGCCAGCAAGATCCATCACAGCATAGGTTGCCCTTGGAAAATAGTGAGACATTTGCGCTAACTGCTCGAAGCCCACGACTTGATCCTGCTTTCCTGCTATAAAAAGGCTGGGCTCGTCATAGCCCTCTTCCTGTATCTCTTGATCTACTTCAAACGAAAAAGAATAGTTTTCTTGCAGCTTTTGGACAAAGGGAGCATTCACCATCTGAAGCTCTACTAGGATTTCTTTTTTAAACCGTTGATAAGTTTCTTTAGTCTGTAAAATCACTAAATCAACGAAATCTTCGCTTTTGCCTGCTATATCAAACTCAACCTCTCTAATTACCAGAGTATCTTTAGGCAAAATTCTTTCTTTCGGATTGGGTACAACTACTGGACAAATAAGCAGCAAACCATCAATCTCCGACCTTTTCTTAGCCAAAATTCCTCGAGCAAGATAGCCACCATAAGACTCTCCAGCTAAGAGAAAAGTTTGTTCGCTGATTACAGTCTCTATAAAGTTCAAGAGCATCTCTAAAATCGCATCCGCACTTGCAAAAGCAGGATTGGCATCAGACCTACCCATGCCAGGTAAATCTAAATAAATCCTTTTATAGTCAGCATGTTTCTCAAAAATGGGTTCCAAACATCCTTCCATCAATTCAGATGAACAGCCCAAACCATGAATTGCCAAGACTGGCTTTCCTTGACCAATCACTTTATAATATAATTTATTTCCCTGATAAGTAAAAAACATTTTTTCTCCAATCATACCTTAAAGACACGTTTTGCTCAAGGTGGAGCCTTTATCGAAACTAGTCAAAATAATATTGTTAATAAGCCTAACAAATTATTCTTATCATCTACACCCCTCAAAGCTACTAGACGAGCAAGCTTATTCTTTCACCTGGATTTCAGTTCCTCATTCTTCATCCCCAAATAACAAAGTGGAATTCTGCAGATAAGGATTGGGATACTTGACTAGCAGGTTCCTTACAGCTGTTACCAAGTCTTTCTGCTCAGCCTGACCGGATTGGTAACGAAGCAAAAGATGCATAAAATCTTCTTTTTCAGTTGTACTGGCTTTTTTCTTAAAATAGCCCCAAACATGCTGAAAGGCATTGCAGACCTGACCGCGATTTTCAGGCAGGGCTATCGCCTGATCAATCAAGCCTTGAACATGTGCTGCTTCCACCGAGTCGCTTTTTAGATATTGGCGGATTTCCAGATAGATCTTACTGGAATGACTGAGAACCAGATATTTATTTCTAGCCCAAAGAGTCTGACATTGGGAGATTTGGTTTGAATTTTCCATGATTACTTTTCCTACTGATTTTCAATTTCGAATACTTCTCGTTTCGTCTACATCTTTGCTCGCATCCTAGTAATAAGCTTGCCATAATAGAAAGCAAAGCGAAACTGTAAATCAACTATGATTGGAAAAAGATTTCGAAAAGTATTAATCAAAATCCCCAATCACATGACTGGGGAATCGTTCATTAACGTACCTCTGCGCCGAGTTTTTCGATCAGAGATTTTTCGATTTTTTCCATGTATTTAGCCACTTCCTCGTCAGTCAGGCTAGCTTCTGGATTTTGGAAAGTCAGGCTGTAGGCCATGGATTTGAGGCCAACACCCAGCTTGTCACCAGAGAAGATATCAAAGAGCTTAATATCGGTCAAGCGCTTGATACCAGCTGCTTGGATTGCATCAAGGACCTCTTGGTGAGTGATTTCAGCCTTGAGCAAGAGTGCCACATCCCGGCTGACAGCTGGGAATTTAGTGATTTCTACAAATGGCTGTGCTGGTTGGAGCTGCTCTTCGATAGCAGACAGGTTGAGCTCAGCCACATAAGTTTCAGGAATATCGTAAGCCTTGGCTGTCGCAGGATGGACTTGGCCGACAAAGCCGACAGGCTGGCCATTGATAGAGATTAAAGCAGTCCGACCAGGATGCAGGCTCTTAATCTGGTTGCTAGCCGCGTATTCAGCTGTCAAGCCCAACTTAGCAAAGAGTGCTTCCACCACACCCTTAGCATAGAAGAAATCAACTGCTACTGGCTTAGTTTGGAAGTCTTTTTCATTAACCAGACCTGTCAAAGCAAAGGCAAAGCTATTGATTTCGTTTGGCAGATCTTCCTTAGGATCGCCAGTCTGCTCAAATATTTTTCCAATCTCATAGAGAGCTAGATTCTTATTTTTACGAGCTACATTGTAGGCTAGGGAGTCCAAAATGCCAGAAACCATGTTCTGACGAAGAACAGAACGCTCCACCGTCATTGGCCACATGAGCTCAGTCAAGTTACTAGGATTGAGAGTGAACTCAATCGCCTTTTCTGGCGTCGTCAAAGCATAGGTGATGATTTCTGTCAGTCCAGCTCCTTCTGCTAAGGTCCGTACTTGACGGCGCAGTTGTTGCGTTGCAGTCAATTCACCAGCAGTCCCGTCATCTTTTGGCAGACTAGCTGGCAATTTGTCATAGCCGTAAATGCGGGCAATTTCTTCATAGAGATCCGCTTCGATTGAAATATCCCAGCGACGGCGAGGGACACTGACAGTGAACTGTTCAGCATTTCCTGATAAGCCAAAGCCAAGTCTGTGAAAGACATCCACAATATCTGTATACAGCAAGTCTGTTCCCAAAACTCGGTTGACATCCGCGAGACTAGACACCACTTCTACATCACTAGTGTCTAAGCTACCAGCGGATACGATACCAGCCTGAACAGTTGCACCTGCTAAGTCTACAATCATGCTTGCTGCTGCATCCATGGCCTCATTAACCGCTGCCACATTGATGCCTTTTTCAAAGCGGGAAGATGATTCCGAGCGCAGATTAAGTCTCCCGCTGGTCTTACGGATTGATTTACCATCAAAGACTGCTGCCTCCAGAACAACACGAGTGGACTTACCAGAAATTTCAGTCGCTGCTCCGCCCATGACACCTGCAAGGGCCACTGGCTTATCCGCCACAGTGATGACTAGGTCGCTGACTTCCAGCTCCCGCTCTTCACCGTCCAGCGTTACCAGTTTTTCACCAGCACGCGCTTCCCGCACAACAATCTGGTCACCCTCAAACGTATCCAAATCAAAGGCATGCATGGGCTGACCAAAGTAGAGCAGGATGTAGTTGGTCACGTCCACTACATTGTTAATCGGACGGATTCCTTCGTTCATGAGGAGATTTTGCAGCCACTGAGGACTTGGGGCAATGGTGACATTTTCCAAGATACGAGCCGCGTAATAAGGGGCTTTCTCTGTCTCAAGGACTACTGAAAGGCTGTCAGCTGCCTGCTTTTCATTTTCCTCCAACGGGAAATCCTTGAACTGTACTGACTTGTCATAGATAGCAGCCACTTCATGAGCCACCCCACGCATAGACAGAGCATCAGCCCGGTTTGGCGTGATAGAAAGCTCGATAATCTCATCGTCCAAGTCCAGATAAGAGAAGACTTCCTCACCTGGCACTGCTTCTTCAGGCAGGATTTGAATGCCATCCGCAAATTCCTTTGGCACAACAGAATCAGAAATACCCAGCTCACCGAGAGAGCAGATCATGCCCAGTGACTCTAAGCCACGGATTTTCCCTTTTTTAATCTTATAATTGTCGGCAATGCGAGCACCCGGCAGAGCAACCATGACCTTGATGCCGGCGCGAATATTTGGAGCACCACAGACAATCTGACGGTTCTCCTCTTCTCCGATATTGACTTGACAAACATGCAGGTGGGTATCAGGAACATCCTCACAAGATACCACCTCACCAACAACAATTTTAGACAGGCCAGCAGCTGGTGATGTCACACCTTCCACTTCAATTCCTGTCGTAGACATTTTCTCAGCCAGCTCAGCGCTCGCCACATCAATGTCTACTAACTCTTTTAACCACTTATAACTTACTAGCATATTTAAGATATTAAGACCGGCCAATTGCCAAGGCAATTGGTAAAAGCGACCAAATTTTAGGGTTTTGTCTGAAAGCCCGATTTCAGACAAATCATCTAAATTTAAAGCTTTTAGGTCGTATCATTTCCTCTCTTTAAAGTTTCTTGTTTATTTCAATTTCTTGCGCAGCAGCCAGTCGGTGTCTACTGTCTCACCAGTGATATAGTCGTGCTGGCTGAATTTTTCAAAGCCGTATTTGAAGTAAAAATCTTGAGCTCTAAAATTCTTCTCCCAGACGCCCAGCCAGACCCAGTCAAAGCCTCGTTTCTCAGCTTCATCTAAGGCGAATTCAAACATTTCCTTGCCCAAACCTTGACCATGATAGGCTTTCAAGACATAGATTCGCTGAACCTCAAAGGCCTGTGGCAGTTCTTGCTCTGTTTGAGCCTGTCCCCAGTTTACCTTGAGAAAACCAGCAATTTCACCGCCTTTGACAACAAAATAAGTCTCTGACTCAGGGTCTGCCAGTTCCTTTTCGATAGTTGCAAGCGACAGCTCATTGTCAAAATAATGAGCCATATCAGCTTCCTTGATAAATGGACCAAAGGTTTCTTGATAGGTCGCGACTTCCAACTCTCGCAGGAGGTTCGCTTCTTCTTTTTTGACTCTGACTAGCATACTGCACTCCTTTCTCAGAAAAGCTGCATCTATGAATATAGGTTTCTACTTAAACTGCTGAGAAAAACGAATATCTCCTTGGTAGAATCCACGAATGTCGTTGATACCGTAGCGGAGCATAGCTACCCGCTCTTGGCCAAGACCAAAGGCAAATCCAGAGTATTTCTCTGCATCAATGCCGCTCATTTCCAACACGCGCGGATGCACCATACCAGCTCCCATAATCTCAATCCAGCCGGTCTTCTTGCAGACATTACAGCCGGCACCACCACACTTAAAGCAGGAAACATCCACTTCAACAGACGGCTCTGTGAACGGGAAGTAAGACGGACGCAGACGGATACTGCGATCTTTGCCGAACATCTTCTGGACAATCAGCTGCAGCGTTCCTTGCAGGTTTGCCATGGAAATATTTTCTCCAACCACCAAACCTTCAATCTGATGGAATTGGTGGGAGTGAGTCGCATCATCAGTATCCCGACGGAAGACACGCCCCGGTGAGATCATCTTAAGTGGCCCTTTAGAAAAGTCATGAGCATCCATAGCTCGGGCCTGTACTGGACTGGTGTGGGTTCTGAGCAGGATCTCCTCTGTAATATAGAAAGTGTCCTGCATATCCCGTGCTGGGTGGTCCTTAGGCAGATTCATCCGCTCAAAGTTGTAATAGTCCTTTTCCACTTCAAAGCCGTCCACGACCTGATAGCCCATCCCGATGAAGATATCTTCAATTTCTTCACTAGTTTGGCTAAGAATATGACGGTTCCCAACCGGAATTTGACGGCCTGGCAGGGTCACATCCAAGGATTCCTCAGCCAGTTTCAGAGCTACTAATTGCTCTTCCATCTCTTGAGCAGTCTTTTCAAAGGCTGCTGTCAGAATATCACGCGCTTCATTGACATGCTTCCCGATAATCGGCCGCATTTCAGCTGAAATATCCTTCATCCCTTTCAGGACTTCAGTCAGCGAACCCTTCTTACCCAAGACTGCTACACGCAAGTCCTGCAGTTCCTTTTGATTCTCAGCCTTGAGCTGCTTGAGAGAAGCTAGAGTCTCTTCACGTAGGCTTTTCAGTTGTTCTTCAATCGTTTTCGTCATTTTCCCTCCAAAATAAAAAGCGCGCCAATCTCCATAAGCGGAGCGTTGACACGCGGTACCATCCGTTTTTTATCTGGCAAGCCAGACCTTACTTATCAATCCTAGAGCAAGTGAATTCGCCTAGCTTTCATCTAGAGAGCTTTCAGTCGCTGGCTCCCCTCCCTGTTAAACTTCCCCTAGGTTACTGGTCTTGCGGATTGCTATTTAGTTATATTTCATTCTAACAGATTTCTAAACATTTCGCAAGCTAAGTTAAAGAATTTACAAGAAGAGACTATCGAGAAAAAGAAGTCTGTCAAACAACAGACTCCCTTTCTTTCTATTTAATCACTTGTCCTGCTTCTTTCAGAACATCCTCTGGTACAGTAATGCCAAGTTCTTTGGCATTTTTTGTATTAATGACAGATTTACCTGTATCGAAAATATCTACTGCAGTGTCAGCAGGTTTGGCACCTTTAAGAACTTTAGCTGCCATTTTACCAGTCGCAACACCTAGGTCATACTGGTCTACAACGACAGAGGCAAGACCACCTTCTTCTACCATGGCTGTCGCACTTGGATAAATCGGCTTCTTAGCTTCTTTATTGCTGGACACAACTGTCGCAAAAGCTGATGCAATGGTATTGTCAATTGGAATCCATATAGCATCAACCTTGCCAGTCATGACATTCATGGTTGAAGCAATTTCATTGGTTGAAGGAACAGAGTATTCCTCTACCTTGTAGCCTGCCTCTTCAGCTAATTTTTTGAACTCTTCCACTTGAGTTTTAGAGTTGTCTTCGCTGCTAGAGTAGAGCGCACCGATAGTCTTGACATCTGGGGTCAATTTTTTAATCAGCTCTAGCTGTTGCTTAGCTGGATTGCGGTCAGAGACACCAGTAATATTGCCCCCTGGCTTGTCCAGATTTTTCACTAGGTTTGCTCCGACTGGATCTGTGATAGCTCCCATGACAATAGGCTTGTCCTTAGTAGCTGCAGCCAGTCCTTGTGCAGATGGAGTCGCAATCCCAATCAGCACATCATTGTCATTGGAGACCAGCTGCTTGCTCATAGTAGAAACCTTACTCTGATCGCCCTCAGCATTCATAAAGTCAATCTTAATCTTGTCGCCTTTATAGCCTTCCTCAGCCAGACCATCCTGGATCCCTTTGTAAATCAAATCCAGCGAAGGGTGGCTGACATACTGCAGCACGCCTACCTTGACTGTTTGACTGTCACTGTTAGTCTTCGTGGTGTTACCTTTGCTGTTCAAGCTGGAATAGACAATCCCACCGATTGCCAAAACGGCCAAAAGGCCTAAGATAGTTACTAATCGTTTATTTTTCATGTTCTTTCTCCATTTCTATGTTTTATATTTTCTATTAATCCCTAGGGACGCCATCGTTTAAACATAGGCAATTCTCCTTATTTTTTTATAATAAGCAACAAAAAACCTCACACAGGTACTCTGTGTGAGGGCGAAAATCGCGGTGCCACCTCAATTATGGAAAATAGCTAATATTCCCCATGTCTCTATCTTGTCATCAAACAAGCTGCACTGTAAGGTGTGCCCACCGAATTCTTATTGTTTCAAATTCATTTTATCCATTAGCCCAATTTCGTAAAGATTTGCTGCTCATTTCCACCAACCACAAGCTCGCTAAAAACAAATACATCTACTACTTTTCCAATTTCCTATATTTTAAGTTTTTCCTGAAAGGATGTCAAGACCTTTTTGAAAATTTTTATAAAATGTTCAGATTTGACTACTCAAGCAAATTTCCAATTTTTAGCATGGAAATAAGATATTATCTTCAATGCAAAAGCCAAACCGATTAGAAAACTAAAAACGAAGAGACTATTTATGATAAAATCTTGAAAAAAATATTCCTTATTCGAAGCAAACAGTCCTAATAGTTTTCCCACTGACTGCTGATTGATTGGAAAAAGATAAAGTAGTTTTTGAGCAAGTCCTTCTCGAAAAATCTGAGCTAAAAAATAAGGCAACAAATAAAGACTAATAGAAAATGACAAGACAGACAAAGGAGAGTTCAGCAGAGAGGACATCAATAATGTTACTCCCGCTGTAAAAAGAAGCCCTGTAAATTGTAAGCACAAAAACCAAAAGTAAACTTGTAGATGATTCCACTCCAATGGAAAACTGAATAACCCCAAATCTAAGTTAGTCTGAATACTAGAACTCCATCCACTAGTATCATACATACTAGAAAATACAAAATAAGTGACCATTTGGAAAACTATAAATAGTACAATAGTCAAGAGAAAAGCCACTCCAATCTTGGCTTTTATTAGTCTATCGCGTCCATATTTAGTTGTCAGCAATACTTGATTCATATTTTTTGCCTTATCGTCTGAAAAAATCAGAGAACAAACTAAAATGACTAGAACAGAAACTAAAATGGAAACATTTCCCTGAACTTTATATAAATCAAGCCAAGGAGCATAATTACCAATTTTTAGAGGTTTACCAAACTCTTTAAAACCAAGGTCTTTAATGCTGCGTACTTCTATGTCTTCAATCGTCAGCATTTTTCCTTTTTTCACACGCTCCATCTGTTTTTCATAAAGATGACGAGCATCTTTGACGAATACGTTGCTTATCTGTTCTGTAAAGAGATAAAATGGGTGAAAAAGCCAAGGTTCTCCTTTTTCTTTCCAACTTCCATCATCAGAAAGTTCTCTCTCTTGAAATTTTTTGAGATCGTCTGCTATAATCCCTCGAATTTTATCATCTGTAAACTCCCCTCTATAACTCTGTTCAATATCTTTGGAATAGCCATGTGCAACATTATCTCTCGCTGCAAATTGATACTGAGAATAATGATAGCCTATGAAAAAAATACCAGCAAGTAGAAATAAACTTGCAACTAAACTTCCCAAAATCGTTTTGTTCTTTAAAATTTTTTGAAATTCAAATCTAGTAAGTGTCTTCATCCTGCATCTCCTCTCTAAAATAATAGAGATACAAATCTTCTAAAGTTGGGCTAACCAAGGAAGCCTTCGAGATTGGAGCTTGTTCAGAAACAATTCTCATCACGATATGTTGACCATCCTGGCGGCGATTGCTCACAAGAAAAGTCTCTTCTAATTTATTAGCCTCACATTCTGTTACTTCACATTCCCAAACCTTGTCAGATATTTCAGAAACTAATTGATTAACCGTTCCTCTATCTCGTAAACGCCCATTTTTTAAAATCAAAATTTCGTCAGCGATACTTTCGACATCTGATACAATATGGGTCGATAAAAGAATGATTTTTTCCTTTGATAAACTACTTAATAACTTTCGGAATTTAACCCGTTCTTTAGGATCTAGTCCAACTGTTGGCTCATCTAACACAAGGACTTGAGGATCGTTTAAGAGAGCTTGTGCAATTCCTAATCTCTGCTTCATTCCACCAGAAAGTTTTCTAATTTTTTTATTTTTGATAGCAGATAAGCCAACCAACTCTAATAATTCATCGCTTGTTGTAGAAGCATTTTTTCGACTCAACCCTTTTAAAGAGGCAATATAGAGTAGAAAATTTCTAGCAGTAAAGTCTCGATAATATCGAAAATCCTGAGGTAAAAAACCTAAAATATCTCTAAAATTTTCTGCTTGATTAACTATATTCTTTCCGTTAAAGAAAACAGCTCCCTGAGTAGGCTTCATGAGACCACAAATAATCCGAAAAAGCGTCGTCTTTCCTGATCCATTCGAACCTAAAAGTCCGTAAAGTCCTGGTTTTAATGAAATGGAAACATAATCTAATACCAACTTGTTTCCATATTCTTTTTTAATGTTTTTAAGAGTGAGTTCCATTCCACATTCCTCCTGCTGTCAATTTTTTTAATTGTTTAAAGAACAAAAGTGCGAGAATCAAAAGAGACATTAAATAAGTTAGGAACCAATATATAACAGCCATACGATAAGGATTGAATAGATTCAAAGCTACAAATAGAATTGAAAGAGCCATACCCAAAACGAACCATGCACTACGATGATTGCCAGAATTTCTCCAACGAGAGAGAGAATAAAACAAAACAATACAAACAATATTATAGGGGACTAACAAATACAGTAACATACTAAAAAAAGAAAATCTGAAGAGTAAGTTTGTTAATATAGAAAAACTCAGAACAATCAGAAAATCAATGAAGCCAAAAATAAAGAGTTTCACTAATACATGCTGGCGTAAATCGTACTTGAAAGTTTGCTCTAATTCCCACATTGCAGATGTAAAACTTTTAAATAATTCTTCCATAAAGAAAAGTAGAGAGATTATTAGCAATCCTGTCAAATTTTTTATTAGAGTATAAACGAGACCGAGCGGATTGTTTAATATAACTAATAAACTGATTCCTAATACTGCGAACTGAATCAACCAAGTTTTTAAACTAATAAACCGAATAGTAAAAAGAGCGAATTCCAGATAAGAAATCCTCTTTTTCTGACTTTTCAGATGAGCAACACCGAGTAAAAGAATCTCTTTTTTTCTAGATTCATCAACTTCTAATTGATAATTTTTTAAACGTTCAATAACTTTTTTCGTCATAAGTAAATGCCTCTTTATCTAAGAACTTTGATAGTTTTACAAGCCCTTGATGAATTCGGGACTGTGCAGTTGGAACACCTACATCTGTAATCTTTGCTATATCCTTAACCTTTAAATCATGGTAATATCTCAAAATAATAGCCTCTCTTTGCGGATTTGACAACTGATTTAAGGCGTGTTGAATTACCTTATTTTCTTCGTTAACTACTAAATTTCTCATACCATCACTTTCGTGAGAAGATAAAACACTTTCGTTGAATTCAACTTTTTCTATTTCTTTCTTTTTATAATAGTTATTGCAATGATGAACAGCAATTGTGAAGAGATAATTGTAAAATTTCCCTGTAAAACGATAGTTTTTGATATTTTCTATCACTTTAAGAAAAATATCTTGCGTCAAATCTGCTGCTAACTGGACATTACCATAACATCTGCGTACACAGTAAAAATAGATAGAGTGATAATACTTCTCAATCACCCTTTCCCACGCATTTTGGTCTCCATTTTTTATCTTTTGAATTAAAATATAATCTTCAAACATTCTAGCTCCATCTATATTTAAATTCCTTCTCACTACTATATTAACAATTTTTATATAAAAATCATTTAATTTATTTAAAAATTTTTTTCAAAAAATTTAGAAGCTTTTAGCTTGGTTTTTTGTTATAATTTTCTGTAGCAACTTTCAAGGAGAAAAGCATGTCTTTCGACGGATTTTTTTTACACCACATGACAGAGGAGCTGCGCCGCGAATTGCTGGGCGGCCGCATTCAGAAAATTAATCAGCCCTTTGAACAGGAGCTAGTTTTACAGATTCGCAGCAACCGTAAAAGCCACAAGCTGCTCCTATCAGCCCACCCGGTCTTTGGGCGCGTCCAGCTGACAGATACCACTTTTGAAAATCCAGCTGTTCCCAATACCTTTATCATGGTGATGCGCAAATACCTGCAAGGCGCCGTCATTGAATCAATCCAGCAAGTAGAGAATGACCGGATTTTGGAAATCAGTGTCTCCAATAAGAACGAAATCGGCGACAGCGTGGCTGTGACTCTGGTCATCGAAATCATGGGCAAGCATAGCAATATCATTCTCTTGGACAAGGCTAGCGGTAAGATTATTGAAGCCATTAAACACGTCGGATTTTCGCAAAATAGCTATCGAACTATCCTGCCGGGCTCAACCTATGTCGCACCGCCTCAGACAGGCAGCCTCAACCCTTTCACTGTGGGCGACGAAAAGCTCTTTGAAATACTTCATACTGAAGACTTAGAGTCCAAACGCCTGCAGCAGATTTTTCAGGGATTGGGGCGAGATACGGCTACTGAGCTCAGTGGCCGTCTGACAGCTGACAAGCTCAAAACTTTCCGTGCATTTTTTGCCAGTCCGACTCGGCCAAACCTGACCGAAAAATCCTTCTCTGCTCTGCTATTTTCCGACAGCAAGACCCAAATGTCCACGCTATCCGAGCTTTTAGATACTTTCTATAAGGACAAGGCTGAGCGCGATCGGGTCAACCAGCAGGCCAGCGAGCTCATCCGCCGAGTAGAAAATGAGTTGGAAAAGAACCGAAAAAAACTGGTCAAGCAAGAGGAAGAACTTCTAGCAACGGAGAATGCAGAGGAATTCCGTCAAAAAGGGGAGCTCTTAACTACCTTTCTCCATCAGGTACCTAACGATCAGGACCAGGTTGAGTTGGATAATTACTATACAGGTGAGAAGATTATTATCTCGCTTGACAAGGCCCTAACCCCCAACCAAAATGCCCAGCGCTATTTCAAACGTTACCAGAAGCTCAAGGAAGCCGTCAAACATCTGACCAGCTTGATTGAGGAGACTCGGGCTACGATTCTCTACCTAGAGAGCGTGGAAACTGCCCTTGCTCAGGCCAGCCTGACTGAAATTGCAGAAATTCGGGAGGAACTAATCCAGACTGGCTTTATCCGCCGACGCCAAAGAGAGAAAATCCAGAAAAGACAGAAACCGGAGAAATATTTGGCAACAGATGGCCAAACTATTATCCTAGTTGGACGCAATAATCTACAAAATGACGAGCTGACGTTTAAGATGGCCAAGAAGGACGAGCTTTGGTTTCACGCCAAGGATATTCCAGGTAGTCATGTGGTGATTACTGGTAACCTCCAACCTAGCGATGAAGTCAAGACAGACGCTGCCGAGTTAGCAGCCTACTTCTCCAAGGCCAGACTCTCTAATCTGGTCCAAGTAGATATGATTGAGACTAGAAAACTCAACAAACCAACCGGTGGTAAGCCAGGGTTTGTCACCTATACGGGCCAGAAAACCCTGCGCGTCACACCAGACGAAGAGAAAATTAAAAGCATGAAAATGTAGAATTACCCTTTTTAACTATGAAACAGACTTAGGAGCAGGACAGTCATTAGCTAGCTGAAACTTTCTATTATCTCCATCAATCCCAACAATTTTTTGATAAAAAAACAGGTAGAACATAAGTTCTACCTGTTTTTGCGCTTTGCCGAAATTCTTCTAGTTCATTAACGGAATTTCTTCAAGCCTATGTTAGTCTTCAGAATTCTTCTTTCTCTTCTCTAAACCAAACAGTCCTAAACCTGATACTCCCGCAAGTAAGCTTGCTGCCAAGTAGGAGGTTTCTTCTGTACCAGTCTTAGGAAGGGATTTTGCACCCGCACTCTTAGAAAGTGATGGCGGTGCAGGTGTAATCGTCCGCTCTGGCTGAACAGGATTTTCTGTCACAGTCGGAACGTAAACCGCTGAAATCGTCTGACCATTACGGTCTTTGCGAATCACTGTCACGCCGTCAGCTTGGCCGACAAAGCCGGTTTCCGGTACAAAGGTCACAGTGCCATCTGGCGCAATCGTGTAAGTACCTTGGCCTGGAACAACCTTTTCAGTACTGCCATCCTCGAATGTTGGCGGAACAGTTGGATCCACATCGCCTTCAAAGATTGGTTTACCAGTCTGCGGCTGGCCTTTGAGACCGGTGCTGCCGGTATCTTCTGTGGCAGTGCTTCCCAAAACAGTTGGGGTATAGGTAGCCGTCACGGCATTGCCATAAATATCGAGACGTTTCACGACGACTCCGCGAGCAGTTCCGACAAAGTCGGCTTCCGGCGCAAAGGTTACTGCTCCCAGCATATTGAAACGATAAGTTCCTTCTCCTGGGACAACCATTTCGGTGCTACCATCCGCAAAGGTTGGTGCTACCGCTTGGTCAATCGCCCCTTCAAAGGTTGGCGTTCCCGTTTGAGCTTGACCCTTGCGACCGCTGGACACACTGTCCTTGCTGGTTGATGGTTCAACCACGGTTGGAACATAGCGAGCCGTCACTGAGGTACCGTTCTTATCACGACGTACAAGAGTCACACCAGTACCCTGACCAAGGAAATCAGCTTCTGGAGTGAAAGTGACTGTACCGTCTGGTGTGATGGTATAAGTTCCCTGACCCAGAATAGTCTTCTCCTTGCTTCCGTCTTCAAAGGTTGTCTCGACTGACTCATCAATTGGAACCAATGGATCACCTGCTTCGAAGATAGGTTTGCCAGTTTGAACATGGCCCTTGATATTTGTAGAGGAAGCATCTTTACCAGTTGGAGTTACCTTGGCGAACTTTGGACTGTAAGTCGCAGTCACTGGTGTGCCGTTTTTATCAACACGTTTTACAGTGATTGGATCTGGTTTGCCTACAAATTGCTTCTCTGGGGTGAAAGTCACTGCGCCATCTGGAGCAATCGTGTATGTTCCTTGACCTGGAATCTTTTTCTCCTTACTTCCATCTTCGAAAGTTGGCTCTACTATGTCATCAATTGGAACCAGTGGATCACCACCTTGGAAAGTTGGAGTACCTGTTTGTGGAACACCCTGAGGACCAGTGCTGGTCGCATTGGTAGCTGTAGGAATCACTTCTTTCACTACCGCTTGGTACTTGACTGTAACAGGGGTACCATTGGCATCCGTACGAGTCAATTCGAGTTCTGGTGTTTCACCCTTGAATTGTTTGTCAGGTGTGAAGGTCACCTTACCATCTGCATCCACTTCGAACTTACCGACATTCGGTACTTCTTTGACAGAAGAACCATTGTCAAATAACGGAGTCGAACCAGCCGGGAATGGAACAGAGTCATGGCCTGGGGTGAAGGTGACTTTTCCTTCTTGAACCTGACCCTGCAGGCCTTCTGTCTTATCACCAGTTCCTGTAGGAATCACTTTCGTAAACTCTGGACTGTAGGTCGCTGTCACTGGTGTGCCGTTCTTGTCAACACGTTTCACAATTACTGAATCCGGCTTACCTACAAACTGCTTGTCTGGCGTGAAAGTCACTGCGCCATCTGGAGTGATGGTGTAAGTGCCCTGGCCTGGAATCTTCTTCTCCTTACTTCCATCTTCGAAGGTTGGCTCTACTGAGCCATCAATTGGAACCAGTGGATCGCCGCCTGCGAAGGTCGGTGTGCCAGTTTGAGGGACACCTTGAGGACCGGTGCTTGTTGCATTGGTGCTGGTTGGCGTAACCTTAGTGAACTCTGGACTGTAAGAAGCAGTCACAGGGGTGCCATTCTTATCAACACGTTTCACAGTCACTGGATCTGGTTTTCCTACAAATTTCTTCTCCGGAGTGAAGGCCACTGCGCCATCTGGAGTAATGGTGTACGTTCCTTGACCTGGAATGGTTTTCTTCTTGCTGCCATCTTCGAAGGTTGGCTCCACTGTTTCATCAATCGGAACCAGTGGGTCACCACCCGCAAAAGTTGGAGTGCCAGTTTGCGGAAGACCCTGAGGACCAGTGCTGGTCGCATTGGTACCTGTAGGAATCACTTCCTTCACCAATGCTTGGTACTTGACGTTGATAGGAGTACCATTAGCATCAGTCCGAGTTAATTCAAGTTCCGGCGTTTCACCCTTGAATTGTTTATCTGGAGTGAAAGTAACCTTACCATCTGCATCCACTTCGAACTTACCGACATTTAGCACTTCTTTAACTGCTAAACCATTATCAAACAGTGGAGTTGAGCCTGCTGGGAATGGAACGGAATCATGGCCTGGAGTGAAGATAACATGACCTTCTTGAACCTGACCTTGCAAGCCTTCTGTCTTATCACCAGTACCAGTTGGAATTACTTTAGTGAACTCTGGACTGTATGTTGCGGTTACTGGCGTGCCATTCTTATCGACGCGTTTTACAGAGATTGGATTCGGTTTACCTACAAATTGCTTGTCTGGCGTGAAAGTCACTGCGCCATCTGGAGCAATCGTGTATGTTCCTTGACCTGGAATAGTCTTCTCCTTACTTCCATCTCCGAAAGTTGGCTCAACTGTTTCATCAATTGGAACTAGTGGATCACCACCCGCAAAGGTTGGAATGCCAGTTTGAGGGACACCTTGAGGACCTGTGCTAGTCGCATTGGTGCTGATTGGAGTTACCTTGGTAACGGTCGGTGTATAAGTAGCAGTAACTTCAGTACCATTCTTATCAACACGTTTCACAGTCACTGGTGTTGGTGTACCAATATACTGTTTCTCTGGAGTAAAGGTGACAGAACCATCTGAGTTAATTGTGTATACCCCTACTCCTGGAACGGTCTTATTAGACTGACCGTCTTCGAAGGTTATTGGACTATCCATGTCAATCGGAACAGCAGAGTCGCCAGGAGTGAAAGTAGGCGTCCCCTTTTGTGGTTGACCTTGAATGCCAGTCGATTCAGCATTGGTGCCAGTTGGGGTTACTTTGGTAACTTCTGGGGTATAAGTAGCCGTTATTTCTGTGCCGTTAACATCGACTCGTTTAACCCTAACAGGTGTAGCCTTGCCAGTGAATTGCTTATCTGGAGTGAAGGTAATGGAACCATCTGAATTAATGGTATAAGTTCCTTGATTAGCCACTACCAAAGTATCAGTCCCATTTTCAAAGGTCATTGGCTTGGTCATATCAATTGGAACTGCTTGGTCACCTGGGCTGAAAGTTGGCTTACCACTTTGCGGTTGACCTTGAAGGCCGGTTGATTCAGCATTGGTGCTAGTAGGCATTACCCGTGTTACCGTTGGCGTATAGGTAGCAGTCACTTCTGTTCCGTTTTTATCTACACGTTTAACAGTAACTGAAGCTGGGGTCCCCACATACTGTTTGTCTGGGGTAAAGGTGATAGTACCATCTGAGTTGATGGTATATTCCCCTACTCCTTGAACCGTCTTCTTAGGTTGACCATCTTCAAATGTCATTGGAGAATCCATATCAATCGGAACAAGTGGATCACCACCTTGGAAGCTTGGGCTACCTGTTTGCGGAACGCCCTGAGGACCTGTGCTAGTCACGTCGGTTCCTCTTGGAATCACTTCTTTCACCACTGCTTGGTATTTGACTGTAACAGGGGTACCATTGGCATCGGTGCGAGTCAATTCAAGTTCTGGTGTCTCCCCCTTAAACTGCTTGTCTGGCGTGAAGGTCACTTTACCATTTGCATCTACTTCAAACTTACCGACATTCTGTACTTCTTTCACTACAGAACCATTGTCGAACAGCGGAGTCGAATCTTCTGGGAACGGAACAGAGTCGTGCCCTGGGGTGAAGGTCACTTTACCTTCTTGAACTTGACCTTGCAGGCCTTCTGTCTTGTTTCCAACACCAGTTGGCTTTACAGCCGTTACTGTTGCTTGATATTTTGCCTTAGCAAGGGTACCGTTGACATCTGCACGACTGACTTCAATTTCTGGCGTTTTACCTACGAATGTCTTAACCGGTGTAAAGGTAATATTACCATCAATATCCACTTCAAACTTGCCAACATTTTCAATTTCTTTCACATTAGTACCAGTGTCAAAAACTGGGGAATTATCTGCTGAAAAACCAACTTCTGGTCTTCCGGCTTCAAAAGTAATCTTACCATTCTGAACCAATCCTTGTGGACCTTCAGTCTGATCGCCAGTTGCGTTTGGAATAACTTCTTCAACAGTAGGAGTGTATTTAGCTGTTACTTCGGTTCCATTCACATCTACACATTTGACCGTGACTGGTGTTGCCTTACCAGTAAATTTCTTCTCTGGCTTAAAGGTGATGGAACCATCTGAATTAATGGTATAAGTTCCTTGATTAGCTACTACCAATGTGTCAGTCCCATTTTCAAAGGTCATGGGCTTGGCCATATCGATTGGGACTGCTTGGTCACCTGGGGTAAAGATCGGCTTGCCGCTTTGTGGTTGTCCTTGCAGGCCTGTTGACTCAGCATTGGTGCTAGTTGGTGTGACCCGTGTTACCGTTGGCGTGTAAGTAGCAGTAACTTCAGTGCCATTCGTATCTACACGTTTAACTGTAACTGGTGTTGGTGTGCCCACATATTGCTTTTCTGGAGTGAAAGTAATCGAACCATCTGACTCAATGACATAAGTACCGACCTTGTCTACCTTCTTAGTTGTTTGATTATCTTCAAAGGTCATTGGTTGGGCTATATCAATCGGCACAGCTTTGTCACCCGCAGTGAAAGTAGGTGTACCTGATTGTGGTAGACCTTGAAGACCAGTGCTAGTCGCATTGATACCTGTAGGAACCACTTCTTTCACCACTGCTTGGTATTTGACTGTAACAGGAGTGCCATTCACATCTGCTCGAATCAATGTCAGCTCAGGAGTGGTTCCCTTAAACTGCTTGTCTGGCGTGAAAGTAACCTTACCATTAGCATCCACTTCAAATTTACCAACGGTTGGAATCTCTTTTACAGTCAAACCATTGTCAAAGAGCGGAGTTGTTTCAGCTGGGAATGGTACAGAGGCATGACCTGGGGTGAAGATAACATGACCTTCTTGAACCTGACCTTGCAATCCTTCTGTCTTATCACCAGTACCAGTCGGAGTTACCTTGGTAACAGTTGGCGTATAGGTTGCTCTTACTTCTGTGCCATTTTCGTCAACTCGTTTGACCGTCACCGCGGCTGGGGTACCCACATATTTCTTATCTGGAGTAAAGGTAATAGATCCATCTGAATTGATGGTGTATTCTCCCACGCCCGCAACAATCTTCTTAGGTTGATCATTGTCAAAGGTCATTTGCTTGTTATAGTCAATTGGGACCGCTGGGTCGCCTTCCTTGAAGACCGGCGTTCCTGTTTGTGGCACCCCTTGAGGACCTGATGAAGTAGCAGATGTGCTGGTTGGTGTGACCTTGGTCACGTTAGGTGTATAGATAGCAGTCACTTCTGTGCCGTTGGCATCTACGCGTTTAACCGTAACTGGTGTCGCCTTGCCAGTGAATTGCTTAAGCGGCTTGAAGGTAATGGTATCATCTGAATTGATAGTATAAGTTCCTTCATTGGCTATTTCCAAGGTATCCGTCCCATTTTCAAAAGTCATGGCTTTGCTCATGTCAATTGGGATTTGTTGGTCACCTGCAGTGAAAGTTGGCTTACCACTTTGTGCTTGACCTTGAAGACCAGTTGATTCAGCATTGGTACTTCTTGGCGTTACTTGGGTTACCTTAGGTTGATAACGTGCTCGGTGTGCTTTACCGTCGGTATCACTGACTTGAACTACCACTGGGTCTGGCGTGCCATAAAAAGTCTTGATAGGCTTGAAGGTCACTTGGCCGGTATTTGGATCCAATTCATAGGTTCCCACTTGCTGGCCATTGGCCATGGCAGGCACCGTATTTTCTGTTACCAGTCGTCCATTCGCATCCACAAAGCTAGCCGGACGAGTAGCTTCTGGCATGACAGGGGTCGTATTCGCATCATCATCATTAAAGACTAGCGTTTTATTTTGTTCCAGTCCCTGAAGACCACTTGATTCGTAGTTTGGAATCTTACGGACTGTTGGCACATAACGGCCGTCCATGTTATTCAACTGATCATTTTTATTAGGGTCAGAAGCATCCGTCGAAGTCCAACCAGTCGAGGTGCCATTGCTGTCAGTCCAACGAATATTAATTCCGTCAGCAGTTCCAGAAAAGGCAGCATTTGGTGTGAAGGCAACTTGCACGTCATTGTCCTTGATGGTCAAGCGATAGGTCCCTTCTGGACGAATATAGTTGCCATCAACGGCTGTCAGAACTTGGCCTTGCTTATCCAAAACCTGAGGCGCTTGGGTGCTCATAACTGCATTGATACTATCGTCTGAGCGATCCGTTCCTTTAGGTGTGAAGTGAAGGACAGCAGTTTGAGTCTCACCTGTAAAGCCGTCCGTAGTCTGCTTCTCCCCCTTAGGAGGATAAATGCGGTGTAAGAGCATATCTTCTACTTCACCACTAAAGGCAATACCGGTTGGTTGTTCAATATCACCTTTATTAGTCGCAATTCGGAAACGCATACCCAATTTGTCCACTTGGCCACCAATAATATTTGGGTTGGCATTGAAGGTCAAGGTATAGTCACCAGCAGCTGTAATCTCTTGTAGGTTGCTACCTTCGCTTTCATTAAAGACTCCATCATTATTGAAGTCTATCCATGCCTTGACATAAGATTTAGCATTGCCATTTGGGTTAGCTTTGATTTTAATTGTGTAAGTTCCATTTTTTGCTTTGTCTAAATCAAGCAAATCATTAGAAGCACTTAATTGATCGTCCGCTAGTAATTGGCTTGCCCCCTCGTCCTTGTGTTCCTTTTTATCATCCAGAACCCAATTATTAGCTGTATCAACATCAATGTCTGCTGGAGTAGTCCCTAAGTAAGGCTGATTAATTAACTTACCAGTCAGAGAATCACGACCTGAAATGGTATGGAAGGCTTCGCCATAAGTCGCTGGCGCATCACTGCCATCCACCACTAAGAATCCCATCATCATAGCCTGTTGCCCAGATGATGCTACATAGAAACCTACTTCAGATGCCCCACGCGTCATCACCACAGGAACCGTCCGTTCGTTAGAGCGGTTTGGCCCAAAGACCTGAGTCCCCAAGCCACCTGTCACTGTATCCGGACTGAGGTATTTATACCAGTCTACGCTTGTATCTCTTAAGATTAAGAGACCTCTTCTCTTTACATTTTCATCATCCAACATTTGCTTGGTAATAACGGTATAGGCTTCTTTGGCAGTACTCTTATTCTTCCATTCACCGAGATATTCCCATCCTTCTCCGTTAGTAGTGAAGATAGCAAATTCACCTGGGTTGGCGTCTTCACCATCAGCCATAACCACCGTAGGGGCTACGCGCTTGCCTAGATAGGTAGCTTCAATTTGGAATTTTACTCCCCAGTTGGTTGAGTTCTCTGGGTAAACCAGCTGGGTCTTTCGTCCTTGCGTATTGAACCCTTGATCACGGATGGAAGTCCATTGATTCTGAATAGCTCCTGTCACCGAAGGAGGGGTTTGGCCATACTTCGCTGCAGACTTTAAATATCCATTCTGAGCATTTGGGTCATAAGTATTTGCTGTCGGTGTTCCTTCAACCCGTTTTCTATAAGTTTCAGTCGAGTTAAAAGGTTTAAGCTCAGTGACCGTCAGGGTTACTTCATAGCCCGGTGAAATTTCCTTTTTGAAGGTAGTTCCTACTTGGAGTCCGCCTCGTGAATCCAATCCTTTCCAACTTGCAGTATCCGAAAAATCAAGCCAAGTAATCTGTTTGGCTAATTGGGTACTATCTTTCTTGACAGATTCCTCCAAGCTTGGTTTAGGTACTCGTGGCGTAGAGGTAGCATCATCTGCCCCAGCTGGTCCAGTACCTATCGTAACTCCTGTTGTTACGCTGTTCTGTTGTCCAGTAGGTGTAGCATCCCGTCTCACACGACGAGAGCGATTAGGCTGAGATACATCTGCTATTGCTTCTGACTTTTCAGCCACGACAGCCGCGTTAGATATTTCTGGGTGAACAGTGATTGGTTGAGTATTCTCAACTGGTTTAGTTGCTGTAGATTCAGTAGATTCTCCAACTTTCTCAGACTCTGAGCTTCTGGGACTAGGATTATCATCTGATTGAGGAATCTCAGTAGCAAAAGCAAGTGCTGAACTTTCTTTTGCTTGTATATGTTCAGAAGCAACAGTTTCAGCAGAATTCACTGATGATTCGGCTATTCCTGTTTGCGAAACTTCGTTTTGGACACCAGAATCACTAGCTTCGTCAGCACTAACTTGTGCCGCTGCTCCCAAAAGAAGCAGGGTTGACAAGAGCACAGAACAAACACCGACGTTTAGTTTTCGAATCGAAAACTTACGCAGGTGAGGATTAAATAAATCTTTTCCCATAATAATCTCCTAAATAATCATCTAGTTACAATAGTTTTATTATACAACATTCCATTTTGGTTAGCTATATATATAACTATAATTATATAAATTTTTTTAAAAAATGGACATAAAGTACTTTAAAGTCTAATTTTTTAAAACAAAAGAAAAAATAAACCATAGAAAAATCCTTATAAATTAAATAAATCTAAGGATATTTCAGATTCTACTTTAATATTTAATATTTTAGAAATGCTATTATTATGAAGTTTTTAAGAGTTTTTCTCTTTGGATATAAAGAAAAAAGATTCACTAACGAATCTTTTCCCTTTTATTTTAATATCTAAGAAAGCCAAATTCTTAAATTTTAGCCTTCAGACTTTTTCTTTCTCTTCTCTAAACCAATCAGTCCCAAACCTGATACTCCCGCAAGTAAGCTTGCTGCTAAGTATGAGGTTTCTTCTGTACCGGTCTTAGGAAGAGCTTTTGCACCCTCACTCTTAGAAAGAGACGGCGGTGCAGGCGTAATCGTCCGCTCTGGCTGAACAGGATCTTCTGTCACAGTCGGAACGTAAACCGCTGAAATCGTCTGGCCATTGCGGTCTTTGCGAATCACTGTCACACCGTCTGCTTGACCGACAAAGCCCGTTTCCGGTACAAAAGTCACGGTGCCATCTGGCGCAATCGTGTAGGTTCCTTGGCCTGGAACAACCTTTTCGGTGCTTCCATCCTCGAAAGTTGGCGGAACGGTTGGATCCACATCTCCTTCAAAGATAGGCTTGCCGGTCTGAGGCTGGCCTTTAAGACCCGTGCTGCTGGTATCTTCTGTATCAGTATTTCCCAAAACAGTTGGGGTATAAGTAGCCGTCACGGCATTGCCATAAATATCTGAACGCTTCACGACAACTCCACGAGCAGTTCCGACAAAGTCGGCTTCTGGCACAAAGGTCACTGCTCCCAGCATAGTGAAACGATAAGTTCCCTCACCTGGGACAACCATTTCGGTGCTGCCATCCACAAAGGTCGGTGCTACTGCCTGGTCAATCGCCCCTTCAAAAGTTGGAGTGCCCGTTTGAGCTTGGCCTTTGCGACCGCTGGACACACTGTCCCGACTGGTTGATGGTGCAACCACGGTCGGAATATAGCGAGCCGTAACTGAGCTGCCATTCTTATCACGACGGACAAGGGTCACACCGCTTCCCTGACCAAGGAAATCAGCTTCTGGAGTGAAAGTGACTGTGCCGTCTGGTGCGATGGTGTAAGTTCCCTCACCTGGAATGGTCTTTTCCTTACTTCCATCTTCGAAGCTTGGTGCAATCGTCTCATCAATTGGAACCAATGGATCACCTGCTTCAAATACAGGTTTGCCGGTTTGAACATGACCCTTGATATTTGTAGATGTAGCATCTTTACTAGTCGGAGTTACCTTGGTAAACTTTGGACTGTAGGTAGCCGTTACTGGTGTACCATTCTTATCTACTCGTTTCACAGTGATTGGATCTGGTTTGCCTACGAATTGCTTGTCTGGGGTGAATGTCACTGATCCATCTGGAGTGATGGTGTATGTTCCTTGACCTGGAATGCTCTTCTTCTTGCTTCCATCTTCAAAGGTAG